>NC_019973.1:5564743-5882638 GCF_000230995.2 Mesorhizobium australicum WSM2073
ATTCATCGACACGCCTGCCGATAGCCGAAACGATCTTGTTGATGACCCGCAGCAGATGCGCCTCGTCACGAAATCGGATTGGCGTTTCTTCGACGATGCCACGCCGCTCTATGAAAACGCGCTTGTGGGTGTTGATCAAAATATCGGTAATGGAATCGTCCTTGAGCAGCGGTTCGATCGGCCCGAGACCCAGCATCTCGTCGGCGGTGTCGCTGGTCAATTGATCGAGTTCGCGTGCGTTCAACGGCACGTTCCGGTTTCGAACGAACTCACGCACGATCGGACGGATCTCGTTCAGGATCTCATCCTTGGAAGCACTTTCAAGTGCGGTCAGGTTGAACCGATCGATAAGATGGCGATGAATCTCGACCTTGAGCGTCAGAAAATCCTCGCCATGCGATTCAATATCAGCGACGGTTGAAAGGGGCTGAGCAACAGGCGTGACCGCCGGCGACTCGACCTTTGTCACTGCCTGTTCGCTTGCCCCCTTGATGAACCGCCCCAGCATAATCGCCTATGCTCCCCTAGCCCTACATTAGCGGAAACTAAACGTTAACCAATCAGGGCACAAGCGCCGTGGTGCCTCGCGCTTGGTCAATACTTTCAACATAGTTAAAGTGCGCCCCGAAAAAATATCGTTTTTATTTTATGCCCCCGCGCTGCCAACTATGACTGAGTGAATAAGCTTCCAGAGCGCCGTGTGGCCCTTGGGAGCTCCAACAGCGGAATCCACTCCATATCTGGCTATAACCCCTTAGATATAAAGGGATATGCTATTTTGCTAAATTAGCTACCGTTCTATTAGGACATATGCATAATTGTGAACGAATGGTTAAGGGCGCTTGAAAAATCAGACGAATCAAGCTCTTGCTGATAATTAAGGCGAATTTCAATTCGGAATTTCATGTATTGGGAAGTTAAGGAACCGTTAATCCCGTTTGACTCCGCAAATCCTCGAGACCTAGGATCGCGATGACGGGGGATGCTTGGGTATGGAGTTCATCCTTGGCTCTGTCTCGTCGGGTTCCAACCTCCAAAGGGAGAAATTGACATGAAGAAGCTCATGACGATGACCCGGCAGTTCCGCGACGATGAAAACGGCGCTGCCATGGTCGAGTATTCCATCCTTATCGGCATTATCGCCGTTGCATCGATCCTTACCGTCATCGCGATCGGCCAATGGGTGAACGCCCGGTTCTCCGCCCTCTGCACCGCCCTCGACAATGGGCCTGGCACCTGCGTCGCAGCCACGGGCGTCGGTACCTGATCAACTTCCGATTTTCAGGCCCGGATCAAATCCGGGCCTGAAAACACTCAGATCACTCGGCCGTTCTGCTGCCTTTTCGGGGTTTGGGCCATGCGCGCCAATACGCTTATCATGATCGTTCTCGCCGGCGTGTTCGGCGTTCTGGCCGTTGTGCTGGTCAATATCTGGCTTGCAGGCCAGCGAAGCGCCATGGCGCAAACGGGGGTCGTACAAGGCAGCACGGTCGTGGTTGCGGCAATGCCACTGAAGTTCGGTGACGCTCTGAGCGCAGATAAACTGCGCGAAGTCGCATGGCCGGCGGGCGCGGTTCCAGCCGGGGCATTCAAGTCAACAAAAGACCTGTTAGCTGGCGACGGTGCCAAGCAGGCATTGCAAGCGATCGGCGTCAATGAGCCGATTCTTGCCACCAAAATCACCGGCCCCGGCCAGCGCGCCACACTTTCGGCGGTGCTCGGCGAAGGCATGAAGGCCGTGTCCATTCGCGTCAACGACGTGCTCGGCGTCGCCGGCTTCGTCTTCCCGGGCGACCGGGTCGATATTCTACTCACCCGCACGGCGCGCGGCGATGATGGTACGGATAAGAGTTTCGTCGATGTGCTGCTGCAGAGCATGAAGGTGCTCGCCATCGACCAAGTGGCCGACGAAAGCAAGGACAGCCCGACGGTGGTGAAGTCCGTGACGCTCGAGGCCAGTACCAGGGACGCGCAAAAGCTGACGCTGGCGGCAGGCGCCGGCCAATTGTCGCTGGCGCTGCGCCAGGCCGCGGCCAGCAAGGGCGAGACGACCGAACGGGTTACGCTTTCCGACCTGAGCGGCGAAACGCCGGCCGACGTCGCAGCCAGGCAGGCGGAGCTCGACAAGAAAGCGGCCGCGGACGCATTGGCGGAAGCCGAGCGCAAGCGCGCCGACGACAAGATTGCCGGGCTTGCCCAGGCTGTGGAACGCGTTGGAAGCCGGCTTGACGAGTTGGGCAAGGCCAAGCCGATTCCCGTGGCGGTCCCGGCCCCGCCGGCCAAGGACGTCGTCAAGGAAGTGATCAAATATGTGCAGCCGGAGCCGCCTGCACGCGCCACGGTCGGGGTTTTCAGGGGCGTGAAGCTCGAAACCTATGACGTGCCGCGACAGCCATAGAAAAAGTGCGCGATTGAATAGGGCTGCCACCGGCAGCCATTGGGGAGACGGGGATGAAGGGGTTTTGGTTGGGGATGGCGACGGCCGCGCTGGCGGTGCTGCTGTCGAGCGTCGGGGCCGATGCGGCTGACCGTTTCATCGACGTGTCGAACCCCAGCGTCCATCGTGTTTTCCTGCCGATGTCGCAATCGGTGACAATCCAGGTGAACGCCAATCTCGGCGACATCGTCGTCGGCGACGAGAAGATCGCCGATGCGCAGCCGATGACCGATCGCACGCTCTATGTCATCGGCAAGGGCGCCGGCACCACCACGGTCAATCTCTTTTCAACGGACAAACGTTCGCTCGGCGTGATCCAGATCGAGGTCGGCGTCGATGTCAGCGACATGGCGGCGGCGATCCGTCAGGTGTCGCCGAGGTCGCGGATAGAAATCGGCTCGGTCAATGGCAGGGTTCGGCTTGGCGGTCATGTCAAGGACGGCGCGACGCTGGCGGCCATCATGGAAGTTGCCCAGCAATACGGGCCCGACGCCATCATCAATGCCGTCACCGTCGACGACAGCCAGCAGGTCAACCTGGAAGTGCGGGTCCTGGAAGCCAAGCGCAATGCCGGCCGCGATCTCGGCGTGTCGATCAGGACCAAGAACAGCAGGGGAACGACGCGCACCGGCACTGGCATTGCGGCCGTCGATGAAGACGGCGTGGTGGCAAATCCGGCAGCAGACCTGGTCACCGGCCTGCTGTCGAACAGCAATCCGTTCGCAGCGCTGATCACCCGCGTCATCGACAGCAACATCAAGGTCGATTTGATCATCGAAGCACTTGAGGCCAAGGGTGTGGTGCGCACGCTTGCCGAGCCGAACCTCACCACGCTCTCCGGCGAGCCGGCCAGCTTCAACGCCGGCGGCCAAGTGCCGATCCGCAGCGTCGACGCCAACGGCCAGGTCCAGATCGAATACAAGCAGTTCGGCGTCAATCTCCTGTTCACGCCGGTGGTGCTCGCCGACGACAAGATCCATATGAAACTTGCGCCGGAGGTCAGCGACCTGACCGGCTTCACCACCGCCGGCGACCCGATCTTCACCAATCGCAAATTGGATACCGTCGTCGAATTGCGCGACGGCCAGAGCTTCGCGGTCGGCGGCCTGCTGTCGAGCAAGACCACCAAGCTTCAGAACCAGGTGCCGTGGCTCGGCCAGGTGCCGGTCATCGGCACTCTGTTTCGCAATTCGAGCAACCAGAAGGAAGAGACCGAGCTGGTCGTCATCGTCACGCCGCACATCGTGCGGCCGGTGAAGCCCGGCGAGCAGTTGGCGACGCCGTTCGACAAGACCCGGCCGGCCAACGACCCTGAGTTCTTCTTGCTCGGCCAGCTCGAAGTGAACAAGGACATGATCCGCAAGTACGAACACGGCGACGGCGTCACCGGCCCCTATGGCCACATGCTGGACTTCAAATCGAAGGACAAGATGCTCTATGTCAAGAAATAGCGCCTTGATCCTCATTCTGTGTGCCGGGTCGCTTTCAGGCTGCGCCGCGGACTATCTGAACCACTATGACTCGGTGACCTTGGCCGCCGGCGACACGCAGAAGTTCAACTCGATGCTGCAGACGGTCGACCCGCTCAATCCTAACGCAAGGAATACCAAGATCGAGGGTGACGGCGCGCGCGCCGCTGCCGTTGCCAAGGCCTACAAATATCCGCCGCCGCCGCCGCCGCCGCCGGCCATCACGGTCAATGTCGGCGGGTCGGGCGTGACGCCGTGAACTGAACCGAAGGATGCGGAGGGCGCCGGGCATGCGAGGGGCTCTGGCGCAAGAAAGCAGAGAGTAAGGTCATGTTGGGGACCATTCGTGCGTTCTGGAACGATCAGCGCGGCATAGCGATGATCCTCGTCGCGATTATGTTGCCGGTGATTATCGGCTTTGCTCTGCTGGTCATCGATATGTCCCGCGCCAACAGCCTGCATAACGACCTGCAGAAGGGGGCCGATGCCCTCGCGCTTGCTGCGGCCGCAGAACTGGACGGCGGGACAGATGCGATAATTCGCGCAAATCGAGCCTTGGCCGACTCCGTTCTTGGTAACACACCCCTTGTCGACAACACTTATCGCTTCTCGGATCAGGGCAGCCAGAAAACGTTGACGTCGAGTGGCATCACCTGGCGGTATCTAAGCAGCCTGCCAGCCAACGACAGCGACCCGATTGTAGCGGCAAACGTAATCACCGACGAATCGAATGACGCGGCCGACGCTCGGTTTGTCGAGGTGACTGTGAAGCCTACCGGCTTCGCGGCGATATTCCCGGCATCGTTCCTAACCGCAAATAACGCCGACAATAGCTTCTCTGTCGGAGCCAAGGCTGTCGCGGGGTTTAATAGCGCCGTGTGCGACTTTACCCCTGTTTTCATGTGCAATCCATATGAGATGGTTAACGGCACCAACGATGCCGGCGGCATTACGCTGCAGCAGGCAGTAGCAGAAAGGAAATACCGTCGGCGGCTCATTCAGCTTCGAACCGTAGGTAACAATGCCGGATATTTCCCGGGCAATTTTGGTTTCCTGGAAACCGACGGCAAAGGAGCAAAGGGCCTAGCGACTGCCTTGGCATCAGCCAAGCCCGGTGCCTGTTACGGCAAGAACAGCATTACAACCGCCACCGGCCAAAAGGCGGGTAAGGTGAAGGGGGCGATCAATCTGCGCTTCGGAATGCAGGAGTCTGGCAGCAACTTCAATGGGGCAGAGTTTGGTCCCGCAGTAAACGTCAGAAAAGGCGCAAAGAAAACCAGTGGAGGCAATACCTGTCCTTCATCAAACGACCTCACGTTCGATGTGGACGGGCAGACCCAAGGGCTCGGGCTTGATTCGTGCTTCAAAACCAACACCTGTACGATGATGGGCGGCCGCATGGGAGGAGGCGATTGGGATCTAAATACTAGTTCCAATTCGTATTGGAAGATCAACCACATACCAAGCGGCATTGCCCTCCCGTCTGCGCTGCAAGGAACAGGCGACAATCTTCCGACCCGCTATGAAGTTTACAAGTACGAGAACGACCCCACGCATAACCTAATCGACGACAAATCCAAAGCTCCCGGCAACGAAATAGGCAGACCGTCTAATAAATGCGAGGAACCTATCAGCTACGTCGACCGACGCCTTCTTTACGGAGCGGTCATAGACTGCCAAAAACTCGAAACGGACCCGAATGTAGATTTGGGTGGACATACTGAAAATTTGCCAGTGGAAGCATTTGCCAGTTTCTTCATTACACAACCGGTAAGAACCGACCGCTGTACCGGTAAGGGAACAACATGCTTTGACTATGACGCTGATATTTTTGTCGAACTGGTCGACGTGACCGGTCACGCCGGCCAAGGCACACTCAACAATTTTCTCCGCGACGAACCGCAGCTTTACAGGTGATGTGATGCTGACAGCGCTGAGGTCGCTTTTATACAGGTTTGGTGGCGAGGAGAGAGGGGCTGTTCTCGTCGAAATGACGTTAATTACGCCGCTAATGATCAGTCTTTCTGCCGGCGTTTTCGAGTTCGGAAATCTTCTCCATCAGAAGCTGCTGATTGAAGCTGGTCTCAATGACGGGGCTCGCTACGCGGCGCGCTGTAATCAGACATTCAATACAGCGTTGAACTGCGGCACCTACGCGCGCAACATCGCCGCAACAGGATCGTACAATTGCGGCGGCGATTGCGCCGTTGCCAGCCGGGTCGCGGGCTGGCTGCCGGCGACGGTAATGGTCGATCTCAACCACCGCGTGATAACGGTGACTACCGACGCCAATGGCCTAGTGAACTACCATAGTACAACCCCCAATGTCCGGGTCGTTCGGCTCGATACTTCATTTACATACACCGGCGCTTCCTTGCTTAGCTATCTTGGCCTGGGACCGATCACCTTTTCCGCTGCCCACGAAGAACGCTACATCGGGTGGTGAGATGCACGCATTAGCCCGGTTCAGGAAAGAGGAAGACGGCGCTACGATGGTGGAAGCCGCCATCAGCATGACCCTGCTGCTGATACTAACCCTCGGCTTCGTGGATTTTGGCTACGCCTGGTATCAATGGAATTCCGCGACCAAAGCCGTGGAAATCGGGGCACGCATGGCTTCGATCTCAGACCCGATCGCACCCGAAATCGCGGCGGCTGGACTCACGACAACACCAGGCGATCCGATCCCTGTAGGCAACTACGACTTTACGTGCAATGGCGCCACCAGCACTTGCAGCTGTGTCGGCACGGGATGCACAGCAACATTCACCGCCGCTAATTTCAACAAGATCTTTCGCGGAGACGCGACGGGCACCGGCACCTGCCCGCCGCTCGCGGCAGGACAACGGCCGGGCATGTGCCATTTCTTTCCGATGCTCCTGCCCGCCAATGTCGTCGTGCGATATGTGGCCACGGGATTGGGTTACCAAACTCGTCCGGGCGGGCCGGTCCCAACAATAACTGTCAATTTGCAGGGCGTCACATTCCAATTCTTCTTTCTCGGCGCCTTGCTTGGTTTCAACAACCTCACAATGCCCTCCATGCTGAGCACGGTCACGGGCGAAGATCTGAAGAGCACCGCGCCATGAACGCCATCAGCACCAAGGTTACCCCCACCAAGCGCAAGCAGGTTGCGCTGTTTTCCTCCGATCCGAATTTCAAGCGCGATGTGGCGACGCGGCTCGATGCGCTGGCGATCTATGATGTGCGGGTTGCCGAGACGGGCGATTTTCTCAAGGGGCCGCCGGCCGACACGCGTCCGGGCATCGTCATCCTCGATCTCGGCAATGGCGAATTGCTCGGCAATCCAGGCATCGTCGAGGCGCGCGCGCTGTGGGCTGGTGTGCCGCTGATCGCGGTTTCGGACGAGCTGACATCGGAGCAGACGCGCGTTCTGGTGCGCATGAATGCCTCGGACTGGCTGCACAAGCCGCTCGACGGCAAGGAACTGCTCAACGCCGTCACCTTCCACGACAGCGGCAACCAGGGCGCCAAGAGCCGCATCATCACCTTCATCAGCGCCAGCGGCGGCGCCGGCGCCACGACGCTGGCGCTGTCGGCGGCCGAATTCCTGGCCTCGAAATCGACGGAGCGCGCGGCCTCGACCTGCCTGGTCGACCTCGACTTCCAGAGCGCCAATTGCGGCGCCTATCTCAACCTGTTCAACCAGTTCGACCTTGCCGGCATTATCGGCCAGCCGGAACGGCTCGATGTCGAACTGATGGACGTCATCAAGCTGTCGCGGCCTTCCGGCCTGACGCTCTACGCCTTCGAGCGGCCGCAACTGCCGTTCGAGCCGCAGGGCGCCGATTTCGTCTTCCGGCTGCTCGATCTCGTCGCCTACCGTTTCGACGACATTGTCATCGACCTGCCGAACATCGAAACGCCCTGGCACAATTCCGTGCTGTCGACGAGCGACGAGATCTTCATCGTCTTCGAGCTCAATGTCGCTTCGCTGCGGCAAGGCAAACGGCTCTACAAGAAGATCCGCGAGCTGCGCGGCAATGCCGTCTCGATCACGCTGGTCGCCAACAAGCACAAGCGCAAATGGTTCGGCAACCACTTCTCGCGCAGCGAGCTGGAGAAGATCTTCAAGGCGCCGCACATCAAGTCGGTCGGCCTCGACAACGCCCTGCTGGCCGACGCGCTGAACCGCGCCATGCTGCCGTCCGAAGTGGATGGGCGGGCGCGCTTCAACAAGGACCTGAAGAAGATGTTCCGCGAGCGGCTCGACGATGCGGCCCGCTAGCGGCCACCGCCTGCGGCTGACAGCCGCCTGCCTGCTTGGCCTGGCGCTGGCGCCCGCGGCCGGGCAGACTGCGTTGGCGGACAGCCGCCCGCCTCTGCCGGCCATGGGCCCCAGCCTGCGCAAGACCGTGGCGTTTTCCACCCAGGAGAAGACCGGGACCATCATCATCCGCAAGCAGGAAAAAGCGCTCTATCTGGTGACCGGCAAGGGCGAGGCCCTGCGCTACCGGATCAGTGTCGGACGCGATGGCTTCGGCTGGACGGGTACGGTCCAGGTGGGAGCCAAGACCGAGTGGCCTGCGTGGCGACCGCCCAGGGAAATGCGCGCCCGCCAGCCGGAATTGCCTGACATGGTGCCCTCGGGGCCGTACAATCCACTCGGCGCAAGGGCGCTCTATCTGCTTCGGGACGGCCGCGACACGCTCTATCGCATCCATGGCACCAACGACCCTTCGGGCGTGGGTTTCGACGGCACGTCGGGCTGTTTTCGCCTGACCAATACCGATGTCATCGATCTTTTCAGGCGCGTGCCTGTCGGCACCAAGGTGGTGGTCCAATGACGACGATCAGCGATCCCGACGACCTTGTGCTAGCGGTCGAACCGCTGTTGCTCGACAGGGAGAAGAGCCGGTCCAGGCTCGCCATTGCCGTCTCTGTCGGCCTGGCGCTGTTTGCCCTGCTGAACGCCACCGCGGCCGTCTATCTCTACCGCGGCATCAACGATCTGCGCGCGATCGAGGCGCGGCTGGAGGACCTCGGCCAGTTCGAGCAGCGCATGAGCACGCGGCTCGACACCGTCAACAATGGATTTCAAAGCCGGTTCGAGGCGCTGGACGACCGGCTGCGGGCAAGCTTCGGCGAGGTCAACGCCAACATCGCCCGGCAGCCACCGGAGATGTCGGGAAATCACGGTGGCGAGGAGCCGCGCGTCGTCGAACTCCCCTCGCCCGCCGAAGATACGGCAGCGGTCGCCAGCGCCGCCGACGCAGAGCCCGCCATCGGGGATATGCCGCGGGTAACGCGAAGGCGGTCGGCTCCTGCAGCGCCTCCCGCGCCGAGCTCCAACTACCAGCGGAGCGTATCGCCGGAAGGCAAGGTCACCTATCACAAGATAAACTAGGACGGGACCTGCGCGCGGCCCGTAGCACTGCGCTGGTCTAGAAATCCCGCTGCAGTGCCATGATCCGGACGCGCCGCGATTCAACGCGCATGCCGAGTTCACGGACATAGGCAAGGTGGCAATAGGCGCAGGCGGTGACCCCGATGACCGCCAGCAGGCAGTTCAGCCAGGTGAAATCCATCATCAGCGAGAACCGAAAGCCACTCGGCGCCGTGAACGCGGCAATGGTGCTGGCGGTCTGCGAACGGCCACCAATGAAGATCATCGACGCCGCGAGGATCAAGATGCCGTGGTTGGCAAGAAAGAATGCGGCCGACCTTCTGGCCCGGCTTGCCATCCAGCAGACCACCAGGGCCGCGCCCAGCAGAGCGAAATCCAGGACCATCGACCCTCCCAGATAGACGTCGACCTGCTGCCAGACCATGCCCGACGAGGGGTGCAAGGCGAGCCAGATCTTCCACATGTCGGGGCTTGCGGGGTAGGTTCCGAGCAGGAGCGTGGCCATTCGCTCCGCCGCCAGGATCAGCAGGACACAGGCAGGAAAGGCGAAAAGCAATAGTGGTTGGCGCTTCATGGTGCCTCGCAATCTGGCAGGCAGATTACGCGCCATGAGTTGCGCAAGGCTTAACGGGGGAAGGTTCGGCTGAGACAGGATCGATCAAGCGGCTCGGATCATGTCGTACAGCCAAGTGCCCGCTTTTGTATGCCTGACACCCAAATCCCGGACACTGTCCATGTGATTGCGCCCCTCGACGATGCCGCTCGAAGCCGTCAGGCGCTGCTCCGTCAGGCGATCGGCAAACAATTTGGCCTGCAGGTGAAACGGTTCCGTCTCTCGCTCACCGACCAGCAGCGTGACCTTTGTCCGCGACGAGTGGGATTTGCTCATCGGCGAATACGCCCCGACTTCCGTGTCGGTCAGGCCTATCAAGGGCTCAAGGAAGGATTGTTGGAGGGGCTTCAAATCGTAGAGCCCGCCGAGCAGGAGTGCCGCCGAGGGCGGATGTGCCGACCGCTCGTCAAATAAAAAGGTCGCCAGATGCGCCCCGGCGGAATGACCGCTGACGCTTAGCCGACCGGCATCGCCGCCATGGCTGGCGATATTATCGAGCACCCATTGCCTCGCACGCCGGACCTGGTCGACGATCGCCGCCATCCTGACGGCGGGCATCAGCGCATAGTCGATCACGACCGCGATTGCCCTGGCGCTCGTCACCGTTTCGGCGATGTAGGAATAGTCGCTCTTGGCGAACATGCGCCAATAACCGCCATGGATGAAGATGTGCACCGGGAGGTTCCTGCGCGGTCCCTTCGGAAAGAACAGGTCGAGGCGTTCGGCCTCGTGCGGGCCATAGGCGATGTCCGCCAGCATCGGCAGCGAAGCCCGCGTCGCGGTGCTGCGGGCGACGATGTCGGCCACGATGTCATCGAAATCGGCAACGTGGTCACGGGTGCGAAAAGGGTCCTTCGACATGGTGTCCGCTCAGAAGGTTACAGCGATGTATTTGGCCTCCATGAACTCGGCGATGCCGTGATGCTGGCCCCCTTCCCGCCCGAGGCCGCTCTGCTTGACTCCGCCGAAGGGCGCGGCGGGATCCGACATCAGGCCGCGGTTGAGGCCGATCATGCCGGCCTCGATCTCGGCGGCCACCCGCATGCCGCGCGCCACATCGCGGGTGTAGAGATAGGCGGCGAGGCCGTATTCGGTGTTGTTGGCGTGGAGAATGGCCTGCGCCTCGCTCTCGAAGCGGGTGATGGGCGCTACCGGGCCGAAGATCTCCTCATGCGCCATATCGGCGTCCGGCGAGACTTCGGACAGGACCGTCGGCGGATAGAAAAAACCATCCCCTTCAGGCACCGAGCCGCCGCACAGTACCTTGGCCCCCCGGCTGACCGCGTCCTTGACCAGCCGGTCGATCTTGTCGACCGCCTTCTTGGTGATCATGGGTCCACATTCGGTGTCCGCCTTGGTGCCGGCGCCGATCTTGAGCGCAGCCATGCGCTGCGCAAGACCGTCGGCGAACGCATCGTGGATACCCGACTGGACGTAGATGCGGTTGGCAGCCGTACAGGCTTCGCCGGCATTGCGCATTTTGGCGATCATGGCGCCGTCGAGGGCCGCATCGAGATCGGCATCGTCGAAGACGATGAAGGGTGCATTGCCGCCAAGCTCCATGGAACAGGAAATCACATGTTTGGCGGCCTCGGCGAGCAAGGCCCGGCCGATCCCGGTCGAACCGGTGAAGGAGAGCTTCCTGACGCGCGGATCGGCCAGCATGGCCGACGTCAGGGGGCCGGGTGTCGACGTCGTCAGCACGTTCACGACACCGTCCGGTACGCCGGCGTCGCTGTAGAGCGCGGCCAGCGCATAGGCGGTCAGCGGCGTCTCGCTGGCCGGTTTCAGAATGACCGTGCAGCCTGCCGCGAGTGCCGGTGCGATCTTGCGCGTCGCCATCGCGGCGGGGAAATTCCACGGCGTGATGAGGACGCAGATGCCGATCGGCTGGTAATCGACGACGATGCGGTTGGCGCCGGACGGGGCGGTGCCGAACTCGCCGGTGATACGAACCGCTTCCTCGGCGTTCCAGCGGAAGAATTCGGCTGCATAGGCGACCTCGCCGCGCGCGTCGCGCAGGGCCTTGCCGTTCTCCAGCGAGATCAGCATGGCAAGCGTCTCCGACCGCTCGACCATCAGCTCGAAACAGCGCCTGAGAATCTCCGAGCGCTTGCGCGGCGCTGTCTCGCGCCACCCCTTGGCGGCCTTGGCTGCCGCTTCGACCGCGGCGGCGGCATCCTCCAGGGTCGCGTCGGGGACTGCCGCGATCACCGCGCCGGAGGATGGATCGGTGACCTCGATGAGCCCGCCGTCGGACGACGGCAGCCATTGTCCGCCAATGTAGAGCCGGTGCGGAAAGCCCCGAACGTCGTACGGATCCTGATCGAGAGGGAAGGCATTGTAGGGAAGGTTCATCGTCTTGTTCCTGACGTTCACATGGCGCAGGCGGTGAGATCGCCGTCATAGGCCGCCTGGACAAGGCGGCGCATGGCGGCGAGGTCGAATGGGCGCGGGTTGTTCTTGATCAGGCGATCGATGCCGAGCGCCTGCTCGGCGGTCCAGTCGAGCTTGTCGGCCGGGAGCCCCAGACCGGCCAGCGTCGGGGTGATGCCGATCGCCGCAAACAAGCGCCTGATCTCCTCGATGGTCGAGCCTGCCATTTCGTCGACGCCACGACCGTTCGGCTCGAGGCCAAGAGCAATCCCTATCTCGGCGATCTCAGCCGCGGCCACGCGGCTGTTGTAGCTCATGACGTAAGGCATCATTGTCGCCACTCCCAGCCCATGCGGCGTATGTGTGAGCGCGCCGGCCGGGTATTGCACCGCGTGCGCTGCCGCCGTGCCGGCGGTGCCGAACGCGCAACCCGCAGCCAGCGCTCCCATCATCACGTCGGAGCGCGCCTCGGCGTCGCCGCCGTCAATGCACGCCTTCTCCAGGCTGCGGCCGAGAAGTTTGACGGCCAGCAGCGCGAAATGGTCGGTCAGCGGCGTCTTGCCGATGAACACGTGGCGCTGCGGCAGGCTGAAGTCCCCGTCCCGGCGCATCGCCGTAAAGGCCTCGATCGCATGCGTGAGCGCGTCGGCACCGGCAACCGCGGTCAGGCCCGGCGGACAAGTCATTGTCAGTTCGGGGTCGCAGACGGCAACGGCAGCGATAAGGTAGGGGCTCGATATGCCGACTTTGAGCGTCCGGTCCGGATCCGATATCACTGCAACGGGCGTCACCTCCGATCCTGTGCCAGCCGTGGTCGGCACGGCGATCAGCGGCAGCATCGGCCCCGGGACCTTGAACTCGCCGTAGTAGTCCCGCAGCTCGCCGCCATGGCTGATCAGCAAGGCGGCACATTTGGCGAAATCGAGACAGCTGCCGCCGCCGATGCCGATCACCATATCTGGCCGGAAGCCCCTCGCTTCCTCGACGCAGACCGCCACCGAATCGCGCGGCACGTCCGGAAGGACACCGTCGTGAACCAGCACGTCGATCGACGCCGACCGCAGGGATTCCATCATTTCGGCGAACACGCCGGTGCCGGCGAAACGCTCGTCGGTGCAGACCAGGGCGCGGCGGCCATGGCGGCCGGCCACGGCTGGCAGCGCATGACGTTGTCCCTTTCCGAATAGAATTTCGCGTGGGAGCCGGAGGGCTGTGAGAAGGCTCATGACAGGCTGCATCCTTGGGGAGTTTCGGAGAAACACATTGCAAAAATCCGCACCGAAAATCCTCAATTGAGCGGCGCCGATAAAATCGTATAGGATATAGTATTGCATCGGTCAAACCCTCGTGTTAGCAGTCTCCCCAGTCGAGAGGCGAGAAATGCAATCTGTCAGTTTGAGCAATAATGGTGAAGCGCCCACGGGAGCGGGCCGCATTCAGCGGGCCGGCAGCCTGGCCGAGGACGTCTACGAGGCCATCTTCGCCCAGCTGATGTCGCTGAAGATCGCGCCCGGTTCGCGCATCACCGTCGACAATCTGGTCAAGGAATTCGACGTTTCCCATACGCCGATCCGCGAGGCGCTGGGGCGTCTCGAAGGCGAAGGACTGGTTCTGAAGACGCACCTGATCGGATATCGCGCCGCGCCGCAGATCACGCGGCGTCGTTTCGACGAATTGTACGAAATGCGTCTCCTGCTCGAACCGCACGGCGCGGCGAAAGCCGCTGCCACGATGGACGAGGCCAAACTCGGCACGCTGCTGGAGGCCGCAGGCGTGATGTCGCGCCGCGAGGGCAAGGACGAGCGCCTGCGCTATTCGAACTTCGCCAGGCAGGACGCGATCTTCCACGACAAGATCATGGAATACGCCGAAAACGAGCTCATCCGCGAGACGCTGGGTTTTCAACACACCCACTTCCACATTTTCCGCCTGATGTACCATTCCCGCGTGACCGAGGAGGCGCTGGACGAGCATGAGGCGATCCTCGCCGCGTTCGGCTCTGCCGATCCGGATGCCGCCGCGAAAGCAATGCGCGCCCACATCGAGCACTCGCGCGATCGCCTGCTGCCGGCCTTCGATTGAGGCCTGAACGAATGTCCGTTACCGCCAATATTGCCGGAGAGGGAGGAAGTGCGCTGCCCGGCGGCAATGCGCCTGGGGCCGTGGAGCCGGTGCTGCGCTCTCAGGGTCTCTCGAAGCAATATGGGCCGGTGACCGTGCTCTCCGACGTCACGCTCGACATACTGCCGGGCGAAATCCACGCCATCATCGGCGAGAACGGTGCCGGAAAATCCACTTTGATGCGGCTGCTGTCCGGCTATGCCGAGCCAACCCGCGGCACCTTGTCCATGGCCGGTCGGCCGGTGACGTTCGCCAAGCCCGACCAGGCCCAGAAAGCCGGTATCGCCCTCGTCCACCAGGAGATCCTGCTCGCCGAAGCGCTTACGGTGACGGACAATCTATTTCTCGGCCGCGAGCTTTCGCGCCGCCATGTGATGGACGACCGCACCATGCGGCGCCTGGCAGCCGAAAAGCTGGCACGGATCGGCTGCTCGGTCTCGCCGACCGCGCTGGTGCGCGACATCTCGCTGGCCGACCGCCAGTTGGTCCAGATCGCCCGCGCGCTGCTCGACGACTACAAGGTCGTGATCTTCGACGAGCCGACCGCCGTGCTGACCGGCGAGGAAGTGGATCGGCTCCTCGAAATCGTCCGGCAGCTAAAGGCCCACGGCACGGCCGTCCTCTATATCAGCCATCGGCTGGATGAGGTGCAGCAGCTTGCCGACAAGGTGACCGTGCTGCGCGACGGCAGGATGGTCGGCACCTATCCGGGCACGGCCCTGACGCAGATGGACATGGCACGCCTGATGGTCGGCCGCGAGCTTGCAACGCTCTATCCGCAGAAGAGTGCACCGTCCGATGAGCCGATGCTGAGCGTGAAAAGCGCCACCGTCCCGGGCTACGCCGAAGACGTCTCTTTCACCGTTCACAGGGGCGAAATTCTTGGCTTTGCCGGCATGATCGGCGCGGGCCGCACGGAATTGTTCGAAGGGCTGGTGGGCCTGCGTCCGGCCCACGCCGTGATCGAACTCGAGGGACGGCCCGTCCGGATCCGCTCGCAACGCGAAGCGATCGACGCAGGCATCGGCTACCTGACAGAGGACCGAAAGAGCAAGGGCCTGCTCCTCGAGGAACGGCTGGCGCCCAACCTCACGCTTTCCGCACTTGAACGGTTCCATCCCGCATTGGCTCTGAGCAGACGCCGCGAGTCGGCCGCGCTGACAGAGGCCGTCCGGAGCTACGATATCCGGCTCAAGAGCCCTGGCGTGAAGGCGGGACAGCTTTCCGGCGGCAATCAGCAGAAGCTGCTGCTCGCCAAGGTGCTGCTCACCAACCCCTCTGTGGTCGTCATCGATGAACCGACCCGTGGCATCGACATCGCCAACAAGGCTCAGATCTACGCCTTCATCCACGCCATCGTCGGCAGCGGCAAAGCCTGCATCGTCATCTCGTCGGAAATGCAGGAGCTGATCGGCATCTGCGACCGCATCCTCGTCATGCGGGAAGGCCGCCTGACGGGCGAGGTCCAAGGCGCCGAGATGACCGAAAGCAATGTGGCGCTGCTGGCGACAAGCGGCCCGAAACCGAGGCCGAAGGCCGAGGGAGGAACAGAATGGCTGTCATGACCGGATCCCCATCCACACATCGCGTCGGTGATTTGAACATCACCTGGACCGACGTGGGTCCGTTCCTGGCATTGGCCGCCCTGCTGGTGGTCGGCTTCCTCATCAATCCAGACTTCCTCTCCGCGACCAACCTTGCCAACGTCATCACCCGCAGCGCCTTCATCGCCATCATCGCTGTCGGCGCGACGTTCGTTATCTCGTCGGGAGGGCTCGATCTTTCCGTCGGCTCGATGGCCGCCTTCGTCACCGGCATCACCATCATGTTCATGAACGCGGTGGCGCCGCACGCCGGCCTGTGGGCGATACCGGCTGGAATGCTCGTGGCGACCCTGGTCGGTCTTATGTGTGGCCTCGCCAACGGCCTAATCGTCACCATAGGCCGGATCGAACCGTTCATTGCGACGCTCGGCACAATGGGCATTTTCCGTGCGTTGATCACCTATCTGACCGACGGCGGCACGATACCGATCGACCGGTCGCTGCGCGAAGCCTATCGGCCGGTCTATTTCGGCACCGTCGGCGGTGTCCCGATCCCGATCCTGATATCCGTCGCCGTCGCCGCGGTCGCGTCGTTCGTCCTCTACAAGATGAAGTATGGGCGCAAATGTGCGGCGGTGGGCGCAAACGAGGACGTCGCGCGCTATTCCGGCATCTCCGTCATCAAGACGCGCACCATCGCTTACATCGTCCAAGGCGTCTGCGTGGCCATCGCCGCGATCTGCTACGTACCGCGACTGGGTGCGGCAACGCCGACCACCGGGCAGCTCTGGGAACTGCAGGTGATCACCGCCGTGGTGATCGGCGGCACGGCGCTGCGTGGCGGCAAGGGTCATGTCTGGGGAACCGTCGCCGGCGCCGTCATTCTGGAGCTGATCGCCAATCTCATGGTGCTGTCGGACTTCGTCTCCGAGTACCTGGTTGCCGCGGTTCAGGGCGTCATCATCATCATCGCGATGCTCATTCAGAGGCTCTCGAATTCGAAATAGCCCCGTGTCCGGACCACACGGGTGCGGTCTTTGCAGGTCCAATCTGGGAGAAGAAAATGTTCTGTAAAAAATGGATGGCTGCGGCCGCGCTCGGCACGCTGCTGCTGACTGGCCATGCCATGGCCGAGGACAAGAAAGTCATCGCCGTTTCGATACCGGCCGCCGACCACGGCTGGACCGCCGGCGTCGTCTATCACGCGCAGACGGCCGCCAAGGAAATCAACGCGGCTTTCCCCGGCGTCGAGGTCATCGTAAAGACGTCGCCGTCGGCGGCCGATCAGGTGTCGGCGATCGAGGATCTCTCCGCCTCACGCAAGATCGATGCGCTGGTGATCCTGCCTTACTCCTCGGAAGAATTGACTGAGCCGGTCAAGGCCATCAAGGAGAAGGGCACCTTCATCACGGTCGTCGACCGTGGCCTGACCGACCCGACCATCCAGGGCCTCTACGTCGCCGGCGACAACATCGCCGTCGGGCGCAACACCGCGAAATACATGATCGACAAGCTTGGCGGCAGGGGCGACCTGGTTGTCCTGCGCGGCATCCCAACGGTGATCGACGATGAGCGCATCAAGGGCTTTCAGGACGCCATCGCCGGGACCGGCCTCAAGGTTCTCGACATTCAGTACGCTCATTGGAACAGCGACGAAGCCTTCAAGCTGATGCAGGACTACCTCGCCAAATATCCGCATATCGACGCGGTGTGGGCGAACGACGACGACATGCTGCTGGGGGTGCTCGAGGCGGTCAAGCAGTCGGGCCGCACCGATATCAAGCTGGCGCTTGGCGGCAACGGCATGAAGGACATCGTCAAGAAGGTCATCGACGGCGACACCATGACCCCCGTCGAGACTCCCTACCCGCCGTCCATGATCAAGACGGCCATATACATGACCATGGCCAATTTGGTTGGCCAGGCCCCGGTTCGCGGCGCCGTCAAGCTGGACGCGCCGCTGATCACCAAGGACAACGCCAAGGAATACTTCTTCCCCGACTCTCCGTTCTGAAGAACGCAATCAATGCGGGGCGCAGCATGACTCGCCCCGCCCCTTTCACACGACAGAGGACATGATCATGTCAGGCAAGAAAATATTGATGCTCACCGGCGAGTTCACCGAGGAGTACGAGATCTTCGTCTACCAGCAAGCAATGGAAGCCGTCGGTCACACGGTCCACGTGGTCTGCCCGGACAAGAAGGCAGGAGACCTCATCAAGACCTCCCTGCACGACTTCGAGGGCGACCAGACCTACACCGAAAAGCTCGGCCATTTTCAGGTGATCAACAAGACGTTTGCCGAGGCGGAAAAGCAGCTCGATCAATACCACGCCGTATATTGCGCCGGCGGCCGCGGCCCGGAATACATCCGCACCGACAAACGGGTGCAAGCCATGGTGCGCCACTTCCACGATACCCAGAAGCCGATCTTCACGATCTGCCATGGGGTCCAGATTCTGATTGCCGTGGACGGTGTCGTGCGCGGCAAGAAGGTCGGCGCGCTCGCCGCTTGCGAACCGGAAGTGACGCTGGCCGGCGGCACCTACATCGACCTGTCGCCGACGGAGGCGTATGTCGACGGAACCATGGTGTCGGCCAAGGGATGGACAGCCCTCGCTGCCTTCATCCGCGAATGCCTGAAGGTGCTCGGGACCGAGATTCGCCATAATTAAACAAGGTCGGCGCGCGTCAACAATGCGCCGGCTTCTGTTGTGATGGGATGTGCATCCACGTGTCTTTGAAGCGGGCCCTCGGTCGGTGAGATCGAGGGCCACCGTCGCCGGTCAATCGAAGAATCCGGCATCCTCCGCCAGCAAATACTTCCTGGCGCTTTCGGCGTCGATATCGAGGCCTAGCCCCGGTGCTTCCAGCAGATCCACCATGCTGTCCCTCACGATCTGCTTGGGCAGGCCGATGACGATGTCGTTCCACCAGGGGTCCGAGGCACTGGGGTATTCGAACGCCACGTAATTGGCGGGCAAGGTGGCGCAGACGTTGATCAGCGCGCCGAGGCCCAGCAGGCCATTCGCCGTGCCATGCGGCGCCATCAGAATCGAGTGCATATAGGCGTGCTCGGCGACCCATTTGAGCTCGGCAATGCCGCCGATGTCGGCAGGATCGGGGCCGATGACGCGCACCGCCTGTGTCTCGATCAGCTCCTTGAAATTGTGCCTGAGGTAAATCTGCTCGCCGGTATGGATCGGCGTCGAGGTGGAGGTGGTCAGTTCCCGGTAGGCCTGCGGATTGACCCACGGCACATAGTCGCCGGTCAGCATGTCCTCCAGCCACATCAAATTGTACCTCTCGACCGCGCGGGCAAACTTGATCGCATCGGGCAGCATCCAGCCCGGGCCGCAGTCGAGTGCCAGGCTGACCTTGTCGCCCAGCACTTCCTTCATCGCGATCACGCAGTCGAGCATGTGGTTGAAACCGCGTTCGCTGATCACGCCCTGATCCATGGCGCCGTGATAGCCGGCCTTCTTCTGCGTCACGCCGTAATGGAAGTCCTCGATGGTGTCCTTCATGTTGGAATGGAACGAGATTCCTTGCTTAACCATGAAGAAGTTCTGCGGCTGCTCCATCATCCATTTGACGTCTGCGGCATAGTCCTCCGGCCGGTCGCCTGTGCGCTTCTGGCGGATCGAGCCGTTATAGACGCGTACCTTGTCGCGCACCTTGCCGCCGAGCAGCTTATAGGCCGGCACGCCCGCGGCCTTGCCGGCAATGTCCCAAAGCGCATGTTCGATAGCGCTGACCGCCGCGCCGTAGGGCTTGAAAGAACCGCGTTGGCGGATCTTCAACATGACCCGCTCGACATCGGTCGGATCCTCGCCGATCAGCGCCTCGCGGAAATGCAGCACAAAGGGCTTGAGGTAGGTCTTGGTGAACTCGACTTCTCCCAGTCCATAGAGGCCCTCGTCGGTCACGACGCGAACGATGGGGTGCTTGCCGATAACGGCACAGCGAAGGTCGGTGATCTTCATCGCGCAGTCCTATCTCACGGACGAGAAAGCTGTCGGCGTGAGCAGCTGGCTGCTGATATTGGCAACGATCTGCCCGTCGCGCTCGGACTCGTCCCGGGCCCTGTGCCATGCCGGATCGGTGACGAAAGCCGTCCATTTCGCCTCACGCTCGGCCAGTGATTCCCAGGCTAGGAAATAGGTGAGGCGATTGCTGTTTTCGCCGATCACCGTGGTGAAAAACCCGGCCTGGCGGATGCCATGCCTCTCCCAGATGGCCAGCGTCTGCTCGGAAAAGCGCTTGAGCAACGCCGGCAGCCTGCCCGGCAGGCAGTCATAGATGCGCAGTTCATAGATCATGGTTTCGTCCGTTTCTTTCTTCGCCTCTCCCTTGGGAGAGGTCGACACGAATGGTCAGTCGTCGGCCCTGTGAGCCAAGGAGAGTGAGGGCAGGAGTCTGGGCTAACTCCAGGTCCGGTCCCAGCTATATTCATTGTCCCAATGCTCGGTGGATTGCCATATCCCGGCGACACCGGGCTGCAGGTGCTGGCTGATCACCTCGTCGACCACATCGTCTATGCCCAGCCCCGGCTTGTCGGGCACGGTGATGAAGCCGTCCTTGACGAGCGGCTTGGGAAGGCCTGTGACGATATCGTCCCACCAGTCGACATCGGCGGAGTGGTATTCGAGCGCCATGAAATTTTCGGTAGCGGTCGCGACATGCGCGGCGGCCATCGCGGCGATCGGGCTTTCGGCCATATGGATGGCCATGGCGACACCGTGATCCTGCGCCATGTCGCCGATCTTCTTGGTCTCGAGAATACCCCCACTGGTGAGCAGGTCCGGGTGGATGACGGAGAGGCCGCCGCTCTTGAGCAGCGGCTCGAAGCCTTCCTTGAGGTAGATGTCTTCGCCGGTGCACATCGGCACCGTGGTGGCCCCCTGCAATTGCCGGTACTGCTCGGTGTGTTGCCAGGGGATCACATCCTCCAGCCAGGCCGGGGCGTATTTCTCGATGCGACGCGACAGGCGAATGCCGTCCTGCAGCGAGATGTGGCCGACATGGTCGATGGCGAGCGGGATCTCGTATCCGATCACCTCGCGAACCTCGTGGATGTACTGCTCGAGCAGGTCGATCCCCTTCTCGGTGAAATGCAGGCCGGTGAACGGGTGCTGCACGTTCTGCGCGTCGTAGGCGAGATTGCGGGCCTTGCGCTCCTCAAGCGTGCCGCCACGGCCGCGCGGATTGGCATGAAACCCTTCGAGCGCGCCGGCGGGCGCGGATACGGCGCCCGGGACATGGGCGATCTGCATCAAGCCCAGGTCCATCTTGAGGAAGGTGAAACCACGGTCCATGCGCTGCTTGAGGCGCTTTCCGGTTTCGGTGCCGCTCGGTTTCTCGGCATCGGTATCGCAATAGACGCGCACCTGATCGCGGAACTTGCCGCCGAGCATCTGGTAGATGGGAACGCCATAGGCCTTGCCGGCGAGATCCCAGAGCGCGATCTCGACCGCCGAGACGCCGCCGCCCTGCCGACCGTGCCCGCCAAATTGCTTGATGCGGCGAAACAGGCGATCGATGTCGCAAGGGTTCTCGCCAAGCAGCCGGCTCTTCAGCATCAGCGCGTAGGTGGCGCTGGCGCCGTCGCGCACCTCGCCAAGCCCGACGATGCCTTGATTGGTATAGATCTTGAGCAGCGCCGAGGTGAACGGCGCACCGACGATCTCGGCCACCCGCATGTCGGTGATGCGAAGCTCGGACGGCTTCGAGTTGGTGTTGACCCGGTTGAGGGCCTCGTCGGCTCCATCCGTCTTTGGCATGACTTATCCCCGTTCTGATTTGCGGGTCGTCGCCCGCATGCTGCCGATTGCGTTGCTAGCCCAGTTCGATCTCATGGGCTTGCAGGTAATCGCGGTTCATCTCGATGCCGAGACCCGGCCTCAACGAGAGCTTGAGGCTACCGTTCGAAACATCGAGCGGCTTGTCGATAAGATGATCGTACTTGCCCAAATTCCACTCCGACGTTTCGAGCTTGTAGAAGTTCGGAACGGTCATCATCACCTGCGCTCCCGCAACCACGTTGATCGGTCCCGCGGCGTCGTGGGGCGAGACTGGGATGTAGTAGGCTTCGCACAGAGCGGAAATCTTCTTGAGTTCGGTAATTCCGCCGGTCCAGGTGACGTCAGGCATGATGTAGTCGGCGAGCTTGTTCTCGAGAACCGGCACGAAATCCCACTTTGTGTGGCCACGCTCGCCCCAAGAGATAGCGGCACTGACCTTCTCGCGAACCTGCTTGAGGGCGTTAAGGCTCTCGGGCGGGCATGGCTCCTCGAACCAGTCGATCTGGCCGGCCTCCTCGAGGCTGCGACAGAGGCGAATGGCGGTCGGAACATCGAAGCGGCCGTGCGCATCGATGAGGATGTCGATGTCGGGGCCTGCCGTTTCGCGGATCAGAGCCGTGAGTTCGGCAGCCTCGCGCTCGTCCTTGCGGGTCATGCCGCCGTCGAGATAGCCGTCCCGCTGTTCGCGCGACACACCGTCGGCATCGCGACCCTGGTGGGGGAAGGGGTCGAACTTGAGAGCAGTATGTCCGGACTCGACGATGTCCAGGATTTCGCGCACCACAGCGTCCTTGCTGGTGAATTTGGCCTGGTTGGGGTGGGTGTAGAGCGCGATCTCATCGCGGACCGGCCCGCCCAACAGCTCGTAGATCGGCTTGCCGAGGACTTTGCCCCTGATGTCCCAGAGGGCTATGTCGATCGCGCTCACGCATTCGACCGCGGCGCCACGGCTACCCATATAGGTGAAGCCGCGGAAGATCTTGTGCCAGAGGCATTCGATACGCGCCGGATCTTCGCCTGTCACGGCGGCTCCGATCTGTCGAAGGATCGTGCAGAGGGCGCGGTTGGCGAGCTTCGTGGTGGTGGTGATCTCTCCCCAGCCGCTCACTCCCTCGTCTGTCGTTACCTCGACGAACAGGAATTCCCCCCAATAGGAAGCACCAGACTTGATCAGCCACGGCCGAACGCTCGTGATTTTCATTTCAACTGCCTTTTCACTAGTGGTCAACCACGCTGTTCCAGACCTGACCCCTCGTCCTATCCGGCCCGAGCGGCGTTGCGTGCACGCATCTGTTCGAGAACATGCCGGCCGGAACCCTCGACGTGGCGGGAGATGAGTTCGGCCGCCTTGTCGGCCTCCCCGGTCTTGATGAGCGCAATGAGTTCGCGATGCTCACGAATGATCGCGGCACGCCGCGCGAGCGTGAAATTGAAACGCCGGCTCACCGCTCGCAGCACTTCGCGATGCTTCCACCAGAGCTCGGCGGCATGGCGGTTATAGTGCCGCTGGTACATCACCGTGTGAAATGCGGTATCCAGTTCACTGTGCCTGAACGTGTCGGCGAAATTGTTCTCTTCGATCAGGCCTTGGATGCGTTCGAGTTCGGCGATGTCCTCGCCGGTGGCCATACCTACAAACCATCGCGTCAGGGCTGGCTCGATCAGAACTCCGATCTCGTAGATATCGCGGACGAAATCCTGATCGATGGGCCTTACACGCGCCCCGCGGTTGGGAGAAAAGATGACGAACCCCTCGCCCCGCAACAGTTGCAGGGCCTCGCGCACGGGATTGGTCGACGTGCCGTGGCGGCGGGCGAGATCGGTCACAACAAGCCGTTCGTTGGCGGCGAGCCGTCCCTCGATGATGTCTTCCCTGATCAGTTCGTAAAGCGAGGCACCCTCGCTGGAGGCTCCGGTGGCGTCGATCCCCGGGGGTGGCTTTGCTTTGAAATCGTCTGTTTCGGCCAAGGGCCGGCTCCCCAAATTAATACACAGTCTGTCCGATATCACGCACGGTTCCCATAAACAATGTACGATCTCGTGCGTTGACAGGCAATCCATGTTCTGAAAACGTACCAAGTGGTCGAGAGGATACACCGTACTGCAATAACCATCCTCGCGATCGCAGGGCGGAGAACCAGGGAGGATACCTATGACGAGGATCATGCTCGGCAGTGCGGTCCTGCGCGGCACTGTCGTCGGTATTTTGACGGCATCACTTATGTCCACATCGGCGTTGGGTGCGCCACCGGTCGACCTCAGCAAATGGTCGCCCGAATATGTGCGCTCCATCGCGGGAACACAGGATTTCGACACGGCCGGCGATTGCGCCAAGGTCACGCCGCTGGATTACAAGGGGCGACTGACTTTCTGGTATCAGGGCGTGTTCGAGGGCGATCCCGACCTGCTGCGCCAGTACTACAAGGATTTCTTCGAGACTTTCCGCAAGACCTATCCGAACATCAAGCTCGAGGAACAGGCCCTCACCTATAACGACCTTCTCGACAAGTTCCGCACCGCGCTCCTGGGCAATGCCGCGCCGATGGCGGTGCGCCTGCAAATCCTGGGCGGTACCGAATTCGCCTCGAAAGGCTATCTGCAGCCGCTCAAGCCGGAGGATGTGGGCTATTCGACCGAGGATTTCTGGCCCGGCGCCATGAAGGCCGTGACCTGGGATGGGGTCACATACGGCGTTCCAACGAACAACGAGACGATGGCGTTCATCTGGAATGCCGACATCTTCAAGCGTGCGGGTCTCGATCCGGACAAGGCTCCCGCAACCTGGGACGACGTCGTCAAATATTCCAAGCAGATCCACGACAAGCTCGGCATTGCCGGTTACGGCCTCGTGGCTCGCAAGAATGCCGGCAATACGCCCTATCGCTTCATGCCACAGCTGTGGGCCTATGGCGGCGGCGTCTTCGACGAAGCCACCGCGAACCCGACTTACAAGGAGGTGGAACTCGACAGCCCGCAGAGCAAGGCGGCGCTGCAAGCCTCATACGACATGTATGTCCGCGACAAGTCGGTTCCGGTCTCGGCGCTCACCAACCAGCAGGCCGACAACCAGCCTCTGTTCGTCGCCGGCCAGTTGGGCATGATGGTTTCCCACCCGTCCGACTACAACGTCATGCTCGACCTGCAGGCCAAGGCGACCGGGACCGACAAGGACAAGGCGCAGACCGTCATCGACAATATGCGCTACGGCCTGATCCCGACCGGTCCTGACGGCAAGCGCGCCGTCGTGTTCGGCGGCTCGAACATTCACATCCTGAAGCCCGAGTATGTAGAGGGTGGCAAGGTGGACGAGCCGGCCGCGAAGGCGATGATCTGCATGTGGGCGAGCCCCGAATGGTCGCTGAAGATGGCCTATGCCGGCTCGAACCCGGGCAATCTTAACGGCTTCAAGACCAAATGGATGAAGGAACGTCTGGACCATATCAAGTTCCTCGATGTCACGACTTCGATGCTGCCCTATGGCATCCCCTTCCCGGCGCTGCCGGAATCCCCCGAGATCATGAATATCATCGTCCCGGACATGCTGCAGAATGCGCTGACCGGCGCGATGACCGTCGACCAGGCAGCGGACGATGCGGCCAAGAAGGTGAAAGACCTAATGGGCGGGCTCTAGTCCCAACCTGACCTGCGAACCGGCTGCGCCAAGAGCGCAGCCGGTTCTTTTCGAAAAACAAGGGCACGCCACAGTGACGATCGTGACCGGCAAGGCCGAGGCTCGCCGAAAATCGCAACCCGGCGGGTCAGGCGCATTGCGGAACATCTGGGCCCATCGCGCCGACTACGCATACGTGCTCCCGGCGATCGCCGTGATGCTCGTCGTCATCGCCTATCCGATCTACTACACGATCGAGCTGTCGTTCTATAAGACGCCCCCCGGTCTGCAGCTCCGCGACAAGACCTTCATCGGCTTCGACAATTACACCACCATCCTCACCAGCGATGTGTTCTGGAAAGTAACCTGGAACACCCTGATCTGGACATTCGGATCCACTTTCATCTCCTTTGTCCTGGGATTTGCCACGGCGCTGGCGCTGCACCGAGACTTTGTCGGCCGCGGCGTCCTGCGCGCCATCCTGATCATTCCCTGGGTGATCAGCGCCGTTGCCGCCTCCTATATCTGGAAGTGGATCTACCATTCGGATTTCGGCATCATCGGCGCGGTGCTGGTCGGCCTCGGATTGACTGACCGGCCACCCAATTTCATCGACAACGTCAGCACGGTGCTGCCCTCCCTGATCGTCGTCAATATCTGGCGCGAGTTTCCGTTTGCCATGATCATGATGATGGCCGGCCTGCAGACAGTCCCCGAGCAATTGTTGCGGGCCGCCAAGGTCGACGGGGCCAATGCATGGCAGCGCTTCTGGCACGTCACTTTCCCGCACTTGCGCAACGTCTCGGTGGTGACGATCCTGCTGCTCGCGGTGGCCAACTTCAATTCCTTCATCATCCCCTGGATCATGACCGCAGGCGGGCCGTCGAACGCATCGCATATCTGGATAACCCACATCTATGAGCTCGCCTTCGGCCGCCAGCGCTGGGGCGTGGCATCGGCTTATTCGGTGCTCCTGTTCCTCATCCTGATGACGCTGGGCTATTTCTACGTCCGGGCGCTAAGCGGCAATGAGCGGAAAGAGGGGAGCACATGAGCACGCTTGCAGAGACAGCCTCCCGAGGCCGGCCCCATCGCCGCATGCGCGTCGACGGATGGCGCTGGGCCGGGCGCATCTTCCTCTTGTTCATGCTGATTTACACCGCGGTGCCGATGATCTGGATGCTGATCACCTCGATCAAGTCCGGCTTCGCGGCGACGCAATTCCCGCCGCAATGGTGGCCAAACGAGCCTACGCTTGCCAGCTACAAGAAGCTGCTCGATCCGCAGAACAGCGTCGGCCAGGACTTCCTGCGCTTCTTCTGGAACAGCCTGTTCGTGTCGACCGTCACGACAATCCTTTCGGTGATCGTTGCCGTCCCCGCGGCCTACGCGTTTTCGCGCTTCACCTTCCCCGGCCGGAACTTCCTGTTCTTCGCCGTGCTGCTGCGCAACATGTTCCCAGCGGTGATCTTTCTCGTGCCGCTCTTCATCCTGATGCGTGCGATCGGGCTGGTGAACACGCATGGCTCGCTGATCCTGACCTATCTCACCTTCGGCCTGCCCCTGGCGATCTGGCTGCTCAAGGGTTTTTACGACAACATCCCGGTGCAGCTCGAGCAGGCGGCGCGTATCGATGGGGCAACACGGTTCCAGGCCTTCATCATGATCGTGATGCCGCTCTCGACGCCGGGGATCATCGCCACCGCGATCTATTCCTTCATCGGCGCGTGGAACGAGTACATCTACGCCTACACGTTCCTCTCCAAAAATGAACAGTTGACCCTGCCGGTCGGCATCCAGCGCTTCTTCTCGGAAAACACGACGGACTTTCCGGGACTGATGGCGGCGAGCTTCATGATGAGCGTGCCTGTCGTGGTGCTGTTCCTCGTCCTGCAGCGATACTTCGTACGCGCCCTGACAGAAGGCGCGGTCAAGCATTAGGGAGTTGCCGATGGCCCATGTGGTCCTCAAAGATCTCGTCAAGACCTATGGCGGCTTCAAGGCCGTCAACGACGTTTCACTGACGGTCAACGACGGCGAGTTCGTTGCGCTTGTCGGCCCTTCAGGCTGCGGAAAGACGACCACGCTCAATCTCGTTGCCGGGCTGACCCCGATCACATCGGGCGACATCCTCATTGGCGACCAGGTGGTCAACGATCTCGACCCCAAGGACCGGGACATCGCAATGGTGTTCCAGAACTACGCGCTCTATCCGCAAAAGTCGGTCTACATGAACCTCGCGTTCCCGCTACAGATGCGCAAACTGCCCAGTGACGAGATCGAGAAGAAGGTCAAGGAAGCGGCGCGCGTGCTCGACATGACGCACCTGCTCGAGCGCAAGCCGCGCGAACTTTCGGGCGGGCAGCAGCAGCGTGTGGCGCTGGGCCGTGCTCTCGTGCGCGATCCCGCGGTGTTTCTCATGGACGAGCCGCTCTCCAACCTCGACGCGAAACTGCGCGTACAGATGCGGTCGGAGATCAAGCGCTTCCACCAGGACCTCAAGGCGACGATCATCTATGTGACGCACGACCAGCTCGAAGCCGTCACCATGGCCGACAAGATGGCGGTGATGAACGGCGGCTTCCTGCAGCAATACGATTCACCGGCGCAGGTCTTTGCCCATCCGGTGAACATGTTCGTCGCCAGCTTCATCGGCAGCCCGGCAATGAGCCTCATTCCGCTGGAGACATCGACGGCGAACGGCAACACCGTGCTGACCAGCGCGGAGGGCTGGAGCCTCGGGCTCTCGCCGCGCAACGTCCAGAAGGTCACGGGGGCAACGACCAGGAAAATCGTGCTCGGCGCACGCCACTCGACGATCAAGCTGCACAAGAGCGCCGTGCAAGGCGGCATCCCGGCCAAGGTCTACACGGTGGAACCAACCGGAGACGTCACCTTCGTGCAGGCGTTCCTGTCCGGTGCCATCGTCAACGTCAGCGTGCCGCCCAACATTGCCGTCGCGCCCGACGAGCGGATCTGGCTCGAGTTCGACCAGGAGCGGATGCATCTGTTCGACGGTGAAACCGAGATGGCTCTCGAGGCCAACTGAGACAGGGCGGATGCGTGTGGGACATGGGCGTGGATGACTACGAAACTTAAGATCACGGCGATCAAACCCTATCCGGCATGGGTGGGAACGCGCAATCAGATGC
This sequence comes from Mesorhizobium australicum WSM2073, assembly GCF_000230995.2. Taxonomy (NCBI): domain Bacteria; kingdom Pseudomonadati; phylum Pseudomonadota; class Alphaproteobacteria; order Hyphomicrobiales; family Phyllobacteriaceae; genus Mesorhizobium; species Mesorhizobium australicum. The sequence goes on from NC_019973.1 coordinate 5,593,238, forward strand.
TGGTCAAGGTCGAGACCGACCAGGGCATTTTCGGTTGGGGCGAGAGCGGCCTGAGCGGCCGCGAGAAGGCCGTGGCCGGCGCGGTCGAGCACTATCGCGAGTTTCTCATCGGCCGCGATCCCATGCAGATCGGGCGGATCTGGCAGGAGGTTTATCGCAGCCAGTATTTCGAAGGCGGTCGGGTTCTGCAGGCAGCTATTTCGGCCATCGATATCGCCCTCCACGATATCAAGGGCAAGGCGCTGGGGGTGCCGGTCTACGAATTGCTGGGCGGCAAGCAGCGCGACCGGATCCCCACCTTCGCCTCGACCGGAGACGAGGCCGAGGGCGATGTTGCCATCGAGCGGGCCCGCGAACTGCGCGCACAAGGCTGGCAGGCGATCCGCTTCTTTCCCGTCGGGCAAAACAGCAGGGATGTTTTCGAGCCACGCGAGTCGATCGGCGCTACCGCGACCATGCTGAACAAGGCGCGCCGGCACCTGGGTAACGATGTCGTCCTCGGCATCGACTATCATCATCGGCTGTCGGTGGCGGAGGCGGCGAGCTTCTGCAACAAGCTCGACCGCGGCGTGCTCGATTTTCTCGAGGAGCCGATACGCGACGAGACGCCAGAAGCGTACGAATCCCTCCGCACGATGACCGACATCCCCTTCGCCATTGGCGAGGAATTTACCAGCAAGTGGCAGTTCCTGCCCTATATCGAGCGCGGCATCCACCAGTTCAACCGGCTCGATATCTGCAATGCCGGCGGGTTCACCGAGGCAATGAAAATCGCTGGCTGGAGCGAGGCGCACTATGTGGACCTGATGCCGCACAATCCGCTTGGTCCAGTGTGCACGGCCGCGACCGTGCATCTGGCCGCCGCGGTCCCCAACTTCGCGTGGCTCGAAACCAGGGCCCCCGAAGCAAGGCTCGGCTTCGACAATTCCGAATTTTTCCCGGTGCAACCACGGCTCGACGGCCCCGACTACCCGGTGGGCGATCTGCCGGGGCTCGGCGTCGAGGTCAACGAAGAGGCCGTCCAGGCGCAGAGCTTCCATTTCTGGGAAGCGCCCCACCTCAAGCGCCGCGATGGTTCTGTCACGAACTGGTAGTTCCCTTTCAATCGGAGTCCACAATGACACATACTTCCGACATCACGCGGCCGCCGAAGGATCTGATCGACGCGCTAAAGGAGATCGGCGCCGCGACGGTTGCCGGCACGCTTGGCCATATGGGCTTCCGCAATCCGCATATGGTCGGCCCGGTGGCGCAGAACCACGGGAGATCGATCGTCGGGCCGGCGCTGACGCTGCAGTTCCTGCCGCAGCGGCCCGATCTTTTCAACGAGGGAGAATATGCCGATCCGGAAACACAGCTGCACCGGCATGTGCTGTACCACGCACAGGAAGGGGATGTGGTCGTGGTCGATGCGCGCGGCGACATGAGTTCGGGCGTCTTCGGCGATATGATGTCGACGTATTTCAAGGGCAGAGGCGGCGCGGGCATCGTCATCGACGGCTGCATGCGCGACCGGCCCAATGTCGAAAAGCTCGATCTGGCCCTATGGCTGCGCGGCTGGACGCCCAACTACCATGTGCAAACCAGCATTTATCCCAATGCCGTCAACGTTCCGATTGCCTGCGGCGGTGTCACCGTGATCCCCGGCGACATCATCGTCGCCGACGATGATGGGGTGGTGGTGCTACCCGTTGCGATGGCCGCGAAGGTGATCGAAGAATCCCAGAAACATCACGACTGGGAGGAGTTCTCACGCATGAAGCTCATGGAGGGCGGGTCGTTGCAACGCTATTATCCGCTGCACCCAAGTGCGACCGAAGAGTACGAGGCTTGGCGGGCAACCAACCCAAAATTTTGATGGACGATCGAGATCCCGAAATGTCTCATGAAGGGCAGGCGACCGCCAGTCCCAGACGGGCGTTAGTCACGCGTTACGGACAGTCCCGCGATAAGCGGAGCGTACGCGGCGAGCCTGCGGGATACGAACTCCGTGAAAAGCCGAACGCGCTTCGTCTTGCGTGTCTCCCCCTGCGTGAGAATCCAGAGTGTCCCATGCATGGGCGGGTTGGTGCCCGGCACCCTCACGAGCAGGGGGTCGGCATCTCCGACAAAGCACGGCAGTTTCGTCATCCCGATCCCTTGCTGCGCCGCGATGATCTGCGTCTCGGCATCCGGAGTCCTGAACGGAGCTCCCGTGATGTGAACTTCTCCCTCGCGCGCCCAGTCCGGAATTCCATGATTGTCTATTGCGATCCACCGGAGGGGATCAGGCGTGCCCGCACGCAACGCGGGTAGTCGATCGCGAGACGTGTAGACGCCGCTGAACACCTCCGGTCCCTTCAGGCCGTGAAGATTGAGCGGCAGGGTCTTGCGGTCGGCGACAATGCGGATCGCGACGTCGGCCTCTCGGTTAGTCAGATTCGCCACCTCGCCAGTGGTCAAGATTTCCATCTCGATGTCCGGATGCATACGCGCGAAGTCGGCGAGATCCGGCATGAGCAGGTGTGTGGCGAGGAACGGTGGAACTGTCACCCGCAACAGCCCGCGCGCGCTCTGGTCGCGACCGAAGACACGCGTCTCCAGCTGGTGCGACGACGCTTCCATCTGGTTCGCGAGCTCGAGGACCTCCTCGCCCGCAGCCGTCAGGCGGTAGCCCGAAGGCAGCTTTTCGAACATCTGCGCCCCGAGGCGTTCCTCAAGTTGAGCGATTCGTCGCAGCACGGTCGAGTGATACACGCCGAGGCGCTCGGCGGCAGCCCGCACCGAGCCGCCGCGCGCGGCGGCAAGAAAGTAGCGAACGTCATCCCAGTCAATCATGGTGCATTCCCGCGCCGCCAGCTGCGCCTTCCGAAGCCCATTCTAGCACGCCGAGCTGTAATGCGCGCGACTGTTGCGGCGTTCAATCGTCAGGGTGGATCGTTTTCGCACCACCGATGTGCGCGATTCCGCACTCACCGCCCGACTTCGGCGATCCCATGTTCAGGCTCTCGGGTTGACCCACCGTACAGCCAAAGACCCGAGATGGCGAAACGAAGGACGCACGACATGAACAGACTGAATGGAAAGACCGCCGTGATCACCGGCGGCGCTACCGGCATCGGCCGCGCCGCTGCAAAGCGCTTCATCGAGGAAGGCGCCTTCGTCTTCATCTTCGGCCGCCGGCAGCAAGCGCTCGACGCCGCTGTGGCGGACCTCGGGCCCAATGCCCGCGCGGTGAAAGGCTCGGTCTCGGATGAGGCCGACCTCGACCGGCTCTACGCTGCGGTGAAGGCCGAACGCGGAAGCCTCGACATCGTCTTCGCCAATGCCGGGGCTGGAGGCCCGCTTCCGCTCGGCCAGATCACCGCCGAGCACATTGACGAAGCCTTCGACACCAATGTGAAGGGTACGATCTTCACGGTCCAGAAGGCGCTGCCGCTGATGGGCCCAGGGGGTTCGATCATCGTGACCGGATCGAGCGCCGGCACCACGGGCGCCCCGGGGTTCACTGCCTACAGCGCGAGCAAGGCGGCAGTGCGCAACCTCGCGCGGACCTGGGCGGAGGACCTGAAGGGCACCGGTATCCGCGTAAACGTGCTGTCGCCCGGGGCGACCGCGACCGACCTCGCAAAGGAAGCGCTGGGCGAGGAAGGACAGAAGGTCTTCGCCTCGATGACTCCGCTCCAGCGCATGGCCGATCCGGCGGAAATCGGGGCGGTGGCTGCCTTTCTCGCGTCGTCGGACAGCAGCTTCATGACCGCCAGCGAGGTCGCCGTTGATGGCGGCCTGGCGCAACTCTGACGCTGGCGCGTTCCCGCGCCTGGCTCACACAACGAAGGATAGAAGATCATGAAAAAGTTAGAAAATAAGGTCGCCGTCATCACCGGCGGAAGCAGCGGGATCGGCTTGGCGACAGCCAAGCGCTTCGTTGAAGAAGGCGCGCACGTCGTGATCACCGGGCGACGAGAGAAAGAGCTGAAGGAGGCCGCGGCCTTCATCGAGAGAAACGTTACGACGGTCGCAGGCGACGTGTCGCGCTTGGAGGATCTGGACCGGGTCTATGCCGTCGTGAAAGAGAAACACGGCCACATCGACATTCTCTTCGCGAACGCAGGCGCAGGGACAATCGCACCGCTCGCGGCAGCGACTGAGGCCCATTTTGACCAAACCTTCGATGTGAATGTGAAGGGGTTGTTTTTCACGGTACAGAAGGCGCTTCCACTATTCAGTAACGGCGGTTCGATCATCCTGACCTCTTCGGTCTCCAACGTGTTGGGGCTGCCAGGGTTCAGCGCCTACGCAGCGAGTAAAGCGGCGGTGCGAAACTTCGCGCGCGCTTGGACACTGGAGCTGAAAGATCGCAAAATTCGCGTGAATTCAATGAGTCCCGGACCAATCGAGACCCCGGCATTGGCGACAACGACGGGCCTTACCCCCGAGCAAGCCGAGCAAGCGGCCGCCCAGTTTGCTTCACAGATCCCAATGGGTCGCAGGGGCAAGCCAGAGGAAATCGCGGCTGCCGTCACGTTCCTTGCATCTGACGAAAGCTCTTACATCACCGGCGTAGATTTCGCCGTTGATGGAGGCATGGCCCAGGTCTGACCTCGGCATCACACAAGATCGGAGAAACATCATGAGCTACACAATTATCGGCTTCGGCAATGTTGGCCGAGCCCTCGCCAAGGCATTTGCTCGCAAGGGCATCGAGGTATCCGTCGCGACCACGCGCGACCCGGAAAGCTTTGCCGCGGACGCGGCCGCGATCGGGCCTACGATCATCCCCAAAAAGCTGGCGGACGCGGTCAAGGCGGACATCATCTTTTTGGCAGTCCGTTTCGAGTCCCATCCGGATGTCGCGAAGGCGCTGTCCACCTGGAAGGGGAAGACCATCGTCGATGTGACCAATGCCTACGGCGTACCCCCTGAGAAGCTGGGAGGACAGCCTTCTTCCAAGTTCATCGCGCAGGCTTTCCCCGGTGGACGACTGGTCAAGGGCTTCAACCATTTGGGCGCTGCCACCCTTGAGCAAGATCCAGCAGTGCATGGCGGCAGGAGAGTCGTGTTCCTGGCGAGCGACGATGACGCTGCCGCAGCGGAGATTGGTACGCTCGCGGAAAATCTCGGCTTCTCGCCGATCAAACTTGGCGGGCTTTCGGAAGGTGGGCTGCTGGTCCAGGCGCGCGGAAATAGCTGGGGTCATCTGATCTTTAAGGACCTGGTCAAGTTCGACCGATGAACACGACGTGCCCACCGGCAGGGTCACGATGCACGGACCGGACCGAGCGTGATGCGGTCCGTGCGAAATAGGGAAATTCCCATGACTATCGAGAAGACCATCCAGACCGTGAGGGACTTCTTCGCCGCGATCGGCCGGGTTTGGTCGTCGGCTCCGCGAGGGGAAAGATCAAGGCCACGAACAAGACGTTCGAGGACGACTGGATCTTCGCCATCACGGTCCGGGACGGCAGATTGACCAACATCCGGGAATACGTCGACACACAAGCACTGGCACGCGCCTCGCAGATGGACGCGTCCGGATCGGCGTAGCGCTTGCCGTCTGCGGCCATCGAATGGGGTGGACGGCGGATCAGCCGTGGATCGCCCCCTCGCACGCTGGCGCTCGTCGAATGCTCAAACGAAAGGAGATCTCGATGTACGACCAATCCAAGCTATCCGAGTTGATCCGGTTCGCACGCGCGGATGCGGGCTTCACCGTCATCGACGTCTACCCGGGCGACGGCGACTGGACCCGCGTCTTCTCAGACATCGTGGGACCCCAAGGACGTGTCTACAGCTTCGTGCCGGCCGAAGTCGCCCACTTCAAGGACGATCCGGTCGGCCGCATGCGGACGCTCGCGAAGGAGCCGGGCCGAGAGAACGTCGAAGCCGTCTCGGCGGACCTTGTGGCGATGCCGGAGGTCACGCAGCCAGCGGATGTTATATGGCTGCATCTGTTCTATCACGATCTCCACACCGCTCTGATTCAAGCCGGGGGCGCGACGGCGGCCGACTTCAATCAAGCCGTCTACGAGCGGCTGAAGCCCGGTGGTTCCTACGTTATCGTGGACCACGCCGCCGCCGTTGGGGCCGGCACGAGCGAGGCACAGTCGCTACATCGGATCGAGCCTGCATCCGTTCGCGAGGAGGTGGAGGCGGCCGGTTTCATCCTGGACGCGGAAAGCACCATGCTGGCGAACAAGGACGATCCGCACTCGAGCAAGGTGTTCGATCCTTCGATCAAGGGCAAGACCGATCACTTCGCCTTTCGGTTCCTGAGGCCCTGACAGTGAGTCATCCGCCCCACAGTGGCTCAGCTCCCGCAAGCGTGAAAGCGTTGCCGTTTCCACACGGAGGGCCTTGGCTGTCCGTTCTCTTGAGCAAAGGTGCTGGTGTAACGCAGCCCTCTTGAAGAGGGATCGGAGAAGATTGTGAGCTATCTCACTGCCTATAATCTGGCGCGATACGCGACACGCGATGCCGAATGCGCTCACGCTCACTCTTTTGTCGCTCCAAGCCGGCTAGCGAACGTCTATCAAGGACCGCTCCTTCGCCCGCTTTGAGGTCTCGTTGCCCGCAAGGTAGACTGCTCGCATGACCTTCAAGCTTATCTTCCTCGGGACCTCGGCCAGCGTGCCCTCGGCCGAGCGCAATCACCCGGCGCTGCTCGTTGAAGCCGGCAGTCAACGGGTGCTGGTCGATTGCGGGGAAGGCACCCAGCGTCAGCTTCTGCGCAGCGGCGCCGGATTCAGGCGACTTGATCGCCTGCTCCTCACGCACGCGCATTTCGACCACGTGCTCGGGATTCCAGGCTTGTTCTCGACGCTTCGGCTCCGGCAGAGCAAGAACCATGTGACCATTTATGGTAGCGCAGACACTCTTGACGTCGTCGCCCGCATGCTCGCTGGCCTTTGGGGTGAGGGACGCGCGCCGATCCCGCTGCAACTCGTGCCGCTTGCCCCCGGACGCGTGTTCGAGGTGGATGAGTTCACCGTCGATTGCTTTCAAGTTCGCCATCGCGACACCGACAGCTATGGCTTCGTCTTCGAGACGCCGGCGCGTCGTCACCTCCGTTCGGACCGCTTGGCAGCTCTCGGTGTGCCAGACGGTCCGATCCGGAAAGATTTGGCCGAAGGCCGCTCAATTTCTCTTCCCGACGGCCGAACGATTGCTCCCGAAGCAGTCCTCGGACCACCCGAGGCTGGCAAGAAGCTGGTCATTGTAGGCGACGCCGAAACCACTGATGGATTGGCCGACAAGGTGAGCGGCGCCGACCTGCTTGTCATCGAAGCCACATTCCTGCAACGAGATGCAGCGATGGCGCGCGACTACGGACATCTGACAGCCGCGGAGGCAGCATCGCTGGCAGCGACCAGCGATGTAAAGCAGCTCGTTCTTACGCACATCTCCGGCCGCTATTACGACGAAGAAATTCTCGCGGAAGCCGTTCAGGCGTTTGCGAACAGCCTTATCGCAACGGATTTCACCACCCTCACCGTTTAGTGGCAGGGCCATGACATTCAGAATTGGCGTCATCTCGGACACGCACGGCTTGCTGAGGCCGGAGGCGGCGCATTGCCTGGCCGGGGTCGACCACATCATTCATGGAGGGGACATCGGTAGCCCTGAGATCATCACGGCGCTTCGCTGTATCGCGCCGGTTACCGCGATCAGAGGAAACGTAGACACCGGTGGCTGGGCGCTGCCATACGCGGAAACCGAGCTCGTACGTCTTGCCGGGCGAGCAATCTACGTGCTTCATGATCTCAAGACGCTGCAGATCGACCCGGTTGCTCACGGCATCGACTTGATCGTGTCCGGTCACTCGCATGTGCCGGGGATGGAGACAGTGGATGGCGTGCTTTATTTGAATCCGGGCAGCGCTGGCCCGCGACGGTTTAAGCTGCCTGTCACCCTTGCGACGGTCGACATCACTCGAGACAGCATAGAGCCTTCGATATTGAGCTTGGCAAGCGGCTGAACCAATTCAGCGCGCACACCACGCCCGCACCTATATCCGAGTGTCTCCTCGATTTTTCACAAGATGGCAGGCGCGCCGTAACGCGGAGACACGCATTCTTCGCGACTTGTTTAACGGGAGTTCTCGCCGCGTGCGGTGATGGACTGATCCGTCATTTCTGGCGAAACGCTGAGTGGAACGACACAACCAGCGGGCCTAGAATGTAGTCGAGCGCCGTGCGTTGCTCGGTAACGATCATGACTGACGCCGGCATGCCCGGATAAAGCGCGATCTGTGGGGCGGCCGCCAATTCCACGGGATCGACCGCTACGTCCGCGAGGTAATAGGGAAAGCCGGTCTTAGTGTCGGTAATGCGATCCGCCGAAATGCGGGCGACGCGTCCATGAATTATGGGTATCGAACGCTGCTTGTATGATGTGAAACGAACTTCGGCGGCCATGTCGGGACGCAGGTTCGATATATCCTCGACGCGAACCTGTGCCTGGACGATCAGTGAATTCTCGGTCGGCACGATGTCAAGGATGGTCTGGCCCGGCGCCACGATCGCACCGATCGAGAAAACGCTGAGATCCATCACTTGGCCATCATAGGGTGCACGCACTTCGGCCCGGTCCATGGCGGCCTGGGCGGCGAACATCTTGGGTATGAGGTCGGACAGGTTCGATTGCGTATCGATCAGCATGGCCGACAATTTGGTCCGGCGCTCATTGGTCAATTGTGCGATCTGGCTCTCGAGCTCAGCTTTGCTCTGTTGGGTGCCGCCGATGGCGCCGAGATTATCATCGATCAAGCCCTGCAAATCCGAGGCCGACCTTTCCAGTTCCAGGACGCGTGGTCGGGTCGTCAAACCGGCCTTGAGCAGCTTCGACAGGCTGGCCTTCTCGCCGATCGTCGATTTGAGCTGGGCCCGGTAGGATTCGACCCGAGACTGCTTGCCCCGTATCTGCTCCTCGAGCTCGGCAATGCGCCGCTCGAGGATCTGCCTTGCGCCGGCCATCGAGGCGCGTTGGCTTTCCAGATCGGCGATCTGGTTTGCCATTGCGTCCTTGAGGTAGTCCTGGTGCTCCTTGAGGATGTCCTTGGGAAAGGCAACCGCCTGGCTGCCGTCCAATTCGGCTCGGATCCTGGCATCGGTTGCGCGCAACAGTGCATATTGCTGGGCATAGAGATTGAACTCGGACCGAATCCTGGTGTCATCCAGCTTCAGCATTATGTCGCCCTTCCTGACGACGTCGCCATCCTTAACGCGGATCTCCTTCACCGTACCGCCGTCGAAGTGCTGGACGCTCTTGCGATTGCCTTCCACCTTGACGATGGCATCGGCGAGCACGGCACCGTTCAGAGGGGCAAAGGCCGCCCAGCCGCCGAAAATGCCGAAAAAGGCCATTATGATCAGCAGGCCAATATAGGCCGGCACCCGGATGGAATCCGGAGCCAGGATGCCCGACTCGCCAGGCAGGCTATGGTAAGTGAGGGCACTGTCGCTCATCGATCTCTCCGACCACAGCTCATTGGGTCGCCACCGCCATTGGAGCCGCGCGCTGGTTGAGCAGCGCCACGATCTCGTTTCTCATGCCGAACGCCTCGACGGCGCCATCGCGCAACAGCAGGATCTTGTCGACATTCGCCAAGGTCGAGGGCCGGTGCGAGACGATGATAACAGTGCTGCCGCGGCGCTTGAGCTCGATCGCGCAGTCGCTCAGCGCGCGATCGCCATCGGCGTCGAGATTGGAACTCGGCTCGTCGAGAATGATCAGTTTCGGCGTTCCAAACACCGCCCGGGCAAGAGCAATCCGTTGCCGATATCCTCCCGACAGCACGGCGCCGCCCTCCCCGATCTGCGTCTCGTAGCCCTGCGGCAGTCGGATAATCATCTCGTGTACGCCGGCGAGCCGCGCGGCCTCGATCACCTCCTGGTCGACATTGGTCTTGAAGCGTCCGATGTTGGCGGCGACGGTATCGGAGAAGAGTTCGATATCTTGCGGCAGGTAGCCGATGTGATCACCTAATGCGTCGTGCCCCCATTGCGACAGGTCGGCGCCGTCTAGCCTGACTGTGCCGCGACTGGGTTGCATGACGCCGGCAAGGTGGCGCGCCAGGGTCGACTTGCCGGCACCGGAAGGGCCAACGATTCCGAGCGCCTCGCCTGCTTCCAACCGAAACGACACGTCGCGCAGAAGCACTTTCTGCTGGCTTTGAATTGCAAAGCTTACCTGCTCGACGGAAATCATGCCGCTGGGCTTCGGCAGGTTGAACGCTCTTTCGTTGCGCGCGCCCCCGTCGACCAGCCTCTCGACCCTTGCCAACGCTGCCCGCGCCAGGATCAGGCTGCGCCAGAGGCCGACGATCTGCTCGACAGGCTGCAACCCCCTGCCCAGCAGGAGGCTCGCCGCGAACATGGTGCCGCCGGTAATCTGCCGTTCGATGACCAGATAGGCGCCGAGGCCGAGGATCAGCGATTGCATGGTGAGCCGCAGGAACCGGATGAGGCCCGACATCAAGGCGGCACGGTCGCTTGCCTCCGCCTGGCGCCGCAGCGCGAGGTTGCGGTCGCGCCCCCAGCGGCGGATGAGACCGTCGATCATCCCCATGGCGCGAACGACTTCGGAGTTCCTTAGGCTCATCTCGGTGAAGTTATAGTTGTTCGTCGCCAGCTCGTTGGCCTGCTTCAGCGGCGAGCGCACGAGATACTCGTTGAGCACGGCCATGCCGATCAGGAGCAGCGAGCAGCCCAGTGCGAAGAAGCCAAGCCACGGATGCAGCAGGAAGATGATGCCGATGTAGATGGGCGACCATGGCAGATCGAACAAAGCGTGGATGCCACTGCCGGTGATGACCTGCCTGAACGTATCGAAGTCGCGGATCGGCTGGCTCGGCGAGGAGCCGGGCGATGGGGCCTCGACGGACGCGGCGAGGATCTTTGCCGAAAGCAGACGGTCGAGCCGGGCGCTGGCACGCGTCAGGATCCAGGCGCGAACCAGGTCGAGACCCGCCAGCGAAAGGAAGGCTGCCAGCAACACCAGGGTCAGCATCACGAGCGTGGTTTCGCTGCCGCTGGTGACAACCCGGTCGTAGATCTGCAGCATGTAGAGGGGGGAAGCGAGGTAGAGCAGGTTGATCGCGAGGCTGAATGCCGCCGCAACCAGGAAATAGCGGCGGCATGCCCGAAGCGCATCCTTCACAATTCGAGACTTGCTATCCACTTCCAGAACCCCACTCGATACTCGTCAGGTCAGGGAGCCGCCGTAGCCGGCGGCCCTTTTCGCTCACACCACGAAGTCGCTTGAAATCGCTCCATTGCCGATGCCGGTCAGCGTGAATTCCGCCGGATTGTACGAAACGACGGTATGACCCTGGCCATCATCGGCAAGCTTGAAGGCGTTCGCATCATAATTGCCGACCAGATGCAGCGCGGCGCCGTGGGTGCCGTCCGAAACGGTCAGCGTTCCGCCGCTGCCATCCTGGTTTGCCTGATAGACGGCCGTCGTTCCCGCACCGAACAGGATATCGCCGAGGTCCAGCCTGTCATCATTGGTGATGCCCCCGATCCGTCCGCTGTAGTCGAAGGAATCGTCGAGTTGCAGCGTGCCGGCAGCGTCGTGTCCGAAGGTGACGTCCGTCGACGAGGCGCCGCCGAATTCCAGCTTCGACAAATTGCCGATGGTGGCATCGCCGTCGCCGGTAACCTGGCCGTGGATCACGATGTCGCCGCCATTGGCCCAGAGCATGCCTGAATTCGCCAGGCCGCCGGCGACCGTCAAGCCGCCCGAACCCGTTGCCTCGAGCGTTCCGGAGTTGGTGACGATGCTGCCACCGGTATCGATGATCAGCGCGTGCGAGCCGGTTGCGATGATGGTGCCCTGGTTGTCGAGGCTGAGCATGCCGCCGCCCAGCTGGCCGGCGCCCGAGATCGTGTTGTCGACGTTGACCAGAGTGACGTCCGGCCCTGTGCCGGAAATCATGTTGGCGGCGCTGTCGGACAGCAGGATCTGCCCGCCCCCCTGCAAGGTCACGCCGTGCTGGATGACCTGCAGCAGCGTATCGCCGCCGGTCGAGTCGAGCGAGATGAGGCCGCTATTGTTGATAATGCCGCTGAGCGGCAGCAACGCACCGTCGCCGATCGTCATGGTGCCTGAATTGTTGACCACCGGCGTCTGGTCGAACACGAAATTGCTGGCTGTGAGTGCGCCCGAATGCACGCCGTCCAGCGTGATCGACTGTCCGTCGCCGAGTGCGATCACCGCATTGCCGTTGGCATCGTCGGCGATATGCGTCTGGAGGTCGGCGAAGTCCGCCAATCCGTTATAGCCGATGAGATCGATCTGGTCGGCCGCGGCATCGAAATTGTGCACCGTGTCGGCGCCGATCGGTTGCGAGAAGACGAAGAGATCGTTGCCGTGCGAGCCGGTCAGCACGTCGTCGCCGGACCAGGCAAAGATCGGCGAACCCGGTGCGTAGGCCTCGACATTATCGGCGATCGATGCGGTGCCCGTGGTGCCGTCGGCATTGATCCAGGTCATCTCGACATCGAGCACGGCTGCCCCGGTGAAACTGGCCGGCGTGGTAACGGTCAGCCCGTGCAGGTCGTTGGTCTGGATCGTCCAGCTTCCGTCGGCGTTGTGGATCGCGCCGTCGATGGTCCAGCCCGAAGGCACATCCTTCACCGTGACGGTGATGAGCGCGCCCTCATGTGATGGGTCGGTGAGAGCAAGGTTGATAGGCTCGCCGGAGGTGCCGGCGGGGGCCGTGAACTTGGAGCTGCTCCCACCGCCAGCATTGGTCTTGAATGTCACGCTGTCCACAGCCGTACTGGAATTGTGTGCCGAGCTGTTGTCGGTGACGACCGCGCTTATTTGATGAACAGAGTTGCTGACTGGGAACGGAGGCGCGCCGTCGATAAATGTATGGACGTAGTCTCCACTCACTGACCCAGCAGCCAGTTCCGCAGCGGTCATCGTATAGATGAGAACGGGCGCACCGCTAGCGTTGTCATACAATTGAACGCTCTGAATACCGCTGGCATCCGTCGCATGAACAGTGAAGGTCGACTCCTGTTGGCTCGACGAAAGCTGGTGGCTTATCGAGACGTTCGGCGGTGTAAGGTCGCTACCCGTAACGCTGATCGTCGCAGTAACGCTACTGGTATCCGCGCCTCCATTGGCCGTACCGTCTCCATCCACCAACGTGTAGGTCACCGTCTTGGCGATGGTGGCGCTGGTCGCGTTGGCATAGAGGATATGATCGGCGAGGGCCTGCGCTGCCGCCTGCGTAGCAGCGGCGTTGAAGGTCACGACCAGATTCGACCCGTTCGTGCCGCCGGTGAAGGTACCAATGAGTGTGCCACCATAGCTCACACTGTTGCCGCTGACGGTGATCTGGCCAGCGCCGGGGGCTTGATTCTGGATGGTCAACTGGTCCGTGAGCGCGCCGTTTGCCGTGAACCCGACAGTGAGCGAGCCGCCGCCGAAGTTGATGGAGTCGATGTCCGTTACTGTTCCCGCAGGAGCGATGGCAGCGGCGGCAGATCCAGCTGTATAGTTCAAGGTCGTCGAGAATCCAGCTGAAGCGCCGTTCAGATCTACTACAGGTGCATCGTTGGTGCCGTGTATGGTGACGGTGATGACCTGCGAGGTGCCGTCAGCCGTCGCCACCGTGATGCTGTCGGTGTAGTCGGTGCCGCCCACGAACTCGTTATGGGCGCTGCCCATGGCGTAGGTCCAGTGACCCGTAGCGTCGATCGAGAACGTGCCGTAGCCGTTGCTGCCGGCCACGTTGGTCTGCACGACAAAGGCGTTCGAGCTGTCGGGATCAGTGGCAACCAGGGTGCCGCCGGTCGACTGCGCCGCATTGGCCTCGGTCACTGCGCCGTTCGCCGTGCCGGTGATGACGGCCGCGTCGTTGGTGCCGTGGATGGTGATCGTCACCACCTGGGCGGTGCCGTCGGCGGTATGAGCGGTGAAGGTGTCGGTGGTCGTGTCGCCGACATTGAGCGCCTGGACCGTGGCGTTGCCGTTGTCGAGCGTATAGGTCCACTGGCCGTCGGCGCCGAGCTGATAGGTGCCGAGGCCGCCGGTGCTTGCCGTGCCGGCGGGAGCCGTCTGCCAGCTGTCGGTCGCATTGTCGACATCGGTGTCGTTGAGATCGCCGCTCGCCGTCGGCGTCCCGGGAATGGCGTTGGCCACGCCGCCGGCCTCGGTCACTGCGCCGTTCGCCGTGCCGGTGATGACGGCCGCGTCGTTGGTGCCGTGGATGGTGATCGTCACCACCTGGGCGGTGCCGTCGGCGGTATGAGCGGTGAAGGTGTCGGTGGTCGTGTCGCCGACATTGAGCGCCTGGACCGTGGCGTTGCCGTTGTCGAGCGTATAGGTCCAGACGCCACCCGTGGTCATCTGATACGTGCCGTAGCCATGGTCACTTGCATGTCCGGCCGCGACGGCCTGGAATGTATTGGGTGTGTTGTCGACGTCGGTGTCGGTGAGCGTGCCGCTCGCCGTCGGCGTCCCAGGAACTCCATTGCCGACGCCACCCGCCTCGATCACTGCGCCCGTAGAGACTCCGGAAATCACGGCCGCGTCGTTGGTTCCGGCGAACTGTACCGTGGCGGTTGCCCAACTGAGCGTTCCATTGCCGAGCCGAATTGAATAGATAAACGTGTCAGTCAGGTATTGCCCTGCATTCAAGTTTTGTAATTGCGTCTTGAAAGCCGCTGTTAAGGTAGCCGCGTCGTATCCAACGAGTCCGTCGGATGTGATCCAGATTTTCGCGCCGTTAGAACTTGTGTCGGAGCTGCCGATTTCGCTCCGCGCCGAGTCTTGTGTCAACAAATCAGCAGCGGAGTATCCACTCATCGCGCCTGTATTGTTGATCCCGTTGTCGACCGACCAAAGCGTCTTGGCGTTCCCGCCGAGATCGTTGGCCATCACATTCAGGAAGATGGGCTGAGAACTATCCTCATTAAGCCCGGTGGTGCTGCTGGTGAACAGGTCGTCCTTTGCCTGCGGTGTATTGGAGAATGACGCCGTGGTGCCGCCGGCACCGGTGACCTGAGTAGCCATTTTCAACCCCTGTTTCTGTAGCAGACGCCCCAACGCCTGTTTGTTAATAGTCCTGTACGACCACGCTCTGTCCGAGCATCGATCCCAAAGTCGCCACACAGCTGGGTTGAAAGCGAGTGCGGCGCATCATCAGCGAGCCTGCCGGACAAGCAGTGCCGGCTGGAGCTAGCGGATGATGATCGCATGATGGCGGCTGCGACGGCGTTGTCGCAGCGCTACGTCTCCCAACCCAATTGCATCGCCTAAATCGCCGGTTTCCGATCAAGAGATTTTAGACAATGCTTATATTAGGAGATTATTAACTCTACTGGGGAGGAAGCGTCAACGTCCAACTTGGGCGAACGGTTAATATTCAACATGAAGGAGCTGCAGCCACCCGGATCGGCTTGTGAGATCGAACGAGCGCACGCCTAATATGAGCCAGCGCGGCAGAAGATGCGGGGCAGGGTAACGAGAGCCCGCCAGCGCACTAACGCTGGACCTTGACCGCTGCCACGGGCGAGCCGGACATCCGGAAGCCTCACGCTCCAACGCAGATCACTCCAAGGATGACAAGGCGCGAAGCAGATCTTGCCTTTGTGCACGCCGTTTTACGCCGTAGCCCCCTTCTTAAAGGTCTTTACCTCGTAAGGGACTTGGGCAGATCGGACTTGCCAGATTGGAGATGAAGATACCAGTTCAGCGAAAGTGAGATACGACACGAGAACAATTCTCGATGGCGAAAATCGCCGCCGAATCTACGCGATTGCCGCTCCTTCACTCCCACTCGATGATCAACCGGAATTTCAACACACTGATTTTGCTACCCAATTTTTTTCCGAAATTCTATAATACCGTCCCAAATACCGTCGGATTCTTACGCTGTTGAAAACGCTACAACAATGTAGTCGCTGTCGCAGCATGCATCCTTTTGACTGCATCATTTCCGGTAGCGCCTTCGCAGCGCCAAACAGAAAGGCGCGTGGACGCCATTTCGGCGGATCCATCGGACCCGGTATGCAAACCGAGACTGGACAACGGCTGCTTGGTTTCGCATCCGTTTGGCCCACGGAGCACCGACGAATTTCCTACAATTCGACTGTATACGAGCTTTGGACTATTCGCAGCCTGTTGGCGAATGACCGCATTGGTGCCGCAAGCGGACGAGCCGGTCCTGGGACGAACTAGCCAGAAAGGCCATTCCGCTGGCACCCCATTGGCCGCAACGACATTGGTTGCGATCCCGCAGGTTGCAGTCATTTGAATCCGGCCGGCGGGGTAATGCCCAATTCGGTCTCCTTCGGCCCAAACCAGAAAAGCTGCTATCACCGCTGCTCTAGGGTCGCAGCAAACTTTAGATAAACCGCGCCACGCAGAGCCCCCGTTGTCTGTTTTTCAGACATGTGCTAGATTCGAGTCGGATAAATGGACATGCGAGGTATCATCATGTTCCCTGCTCAAGCGTTTGAAGACGCAATCCGAAATGAAATCAGTACGGCCATCAATGACCGTCCTGCTCCACGTGCGGCATGGGAGCCTGCGGTCGACTCGCTCGTGATGGTCCGGGTTGTTTTGCGCATCGAGGAAGAGTTCGCACTCGACCTTCCGGACGACGTAATGCCAGCTGGTGGCTTCCGTAGTGTCGAACACTGCGTCGTGACCGTCATGGAGACATGTCGTGAAGCGTGGAGAGTGAGCCAGCCCGAAACCGAGGAGGTGTAATATGGCACGGACCCCTGTTGGATTCGCAGGTCCAAACCCGGAGGCCGTTCGGCTCGGCAAGCGCCTCAAGGACGCGCGTGAATATGTGGGCATCACACAAGAAGAAGCGGCAAACCACCTGAAAGTCCGCCGCTCGGCAATTTCGGAAATGGAGGCGGGCAAGAGGGGGGTCGGCGCCCTCGAAATGAAAAGCCTAGCCGTTCTGTACGAGCGGCCGACATCCTGGTTTACCGGCGAATCCGAGCAGCTGCACGTGCCCGAAGACGTCGCATTTCTGGCGCGCACAGTAAGCGATCTGTCAGAGAACGACAGGGGTGAGCTGGCAAGCTTTGCGGAATTCCTGCGCTCCCGTTCGAAGGTGAACAAGAATGGCTAGGGCGCCCACGCGCGACGCAGTCCTGAAAGGCATGCGGGCAGCGCTTCGCCTGCAGCGCGACCTCGGCCTGGATCAAGGCGCCGCGCGAGGGCATCGCGTGGACGTATTCGGTTCGATCTACCGACAGAACGTCCCCTTGCTTTTCCGGAAGCTTGAACCGCTCTTGGGGGCTTATCTGCGCGAGGGCGGCAATCCAGGGATCATTCTGACGACGCGCCGTCCGCTTGGCCAACAGCGCTTCACTGCTGCGCACGAGCTTGGCCACCATGTGCTGAACCACGATCCCCATGCGGATGATGATAGTATTCTGCGCCGGTCGCCGGATCATGCTCGGGACTACATCAACCTTCCACCCGCCGAGCAAGAAGCCGATGCTTTCGCGTCATACTTCCTCGTGCCTGACTGGCTGATTACGGCACTCATGCAGCGTCACCATTGGACGCCGCAGCATCTTCAGAAGGCAGACGTCGTCTACCAATTGGCTTTGCGCGTTGGCGCAAGCTATCGCGCGACACTCTACGCGCTAGTGCGCAACAGGGTTATTGGGGCCGGAATCCGGACGCAGCTTGTCAAAGCGCAACCAGCGACGATCAAGCGTGCACTCGTGCCCGACTATCCAATTGGGTCCACGCAAAACATCGATGTGTGGCACCTGACGGAGCGAGACGAGGGTACGGTGATCGAAGCCGGCCGAGACGACTTGTTCGTGGTCAAGCTGCGCGAAGATAGCAACGCCGGTTACGTCTGGAATTTCGACGAACTGGAAATGGCCGGCTTCGCGATACTGAAAGATGGCCGCGAACAGGTCACCGAAGGGGTGGTTGGGGCTCCCGCGATCCGGCATGTGCTCGCGCGGGCTTCAGATGCGACCGTGCACGGAGTCTATACTTTGTGGGAGCGCCGGCAGTGGGCTCCGGACGACAATCCTAAACGATGGTCGTTCGATTACAGACCTGTCTATTCGCACGATGCAGGATTGTTTCGCCCCTCGTTCAGACACGCGGGCGTTGCGCGCTGATGTTGAATGTCGTCGCCGATCTCAGAAACCAGCTTGAGCCGGCTCGCGATCAAGGTCGCCGCCCAACCTGCCTGTCTTTCGCGGCGAGCGCGACCCACCGAGCGGCGCATAAGCACCCGACCCAGTTGTCTCCTGAATGGCTTTATTACCACGCAACGCGACGTGATGGGTTGCAGCCGGACCAAGGCTCGACGATTGAAGCGACGTGTACAGCGATCTTGAATGACGGCCAACCAGATGAGGAGTTCTGGCCTTATCAAGATCGCGAAGTTTGCCTCAATCCCTATCAACCGGCCGGGCAACGCCCAGTCGTCGTCCGCTGTGATACCGGTCAACGAAGCAGCGATTCTGATCGCTGGCGCTCTGAGATCGACTCGGGGTCACCTGTCGTCATCACATTGTTCATTTCGTCCGCATTTTACCAGCCAGCACGGTTCATCGGACCGGAGGCGCTGATGGCGGAAGATCATATTCCAATCGATCCTACACTGGCGCACGCGGTCGTCCTAGCCGGATACGGCTACGTTAACGGCGCATCGCATTTTCTGGTCCGCAACTCCTGGGGACTGAGATGGGGATGGGCGGGCTACGCCTGGTTTTCCGAAACCTACCTCACCCGCCGCTTTGCTGGCGCCTTCGTCATCCAACATGGAGCATCCGACGATGTATAATCCTATGACGCCCGCACCCACCCCCGTCTCCGCATGGGTTAGGGCAGCCCGCCGGCTCAAGGCCGACGGTGATCAACACGGGCTTATGCTCCATATCGAAAATCCGACCGGATTTTCGCCAGGAGAGGACGAGATTGTGTGTCAGGTCGACGCGTTTCTGCGCGATCATGACAGATGCTGCGTCAGCACGGTCGCCAATACGATCTTCCCTGCCGCCCTTGATAGAGGCGACGGCATCGACGCGCTGACGAAGCGTTACATGCAGGTCTACGAGCGCCGCATGCATCGTCAGGGCGAGTGGGGTCGCTATTTTCAGCGTATGGTCGCCTGGCCGAACGGCGGCGGAAGGGGTGCGGGAACCGTCAATCAGCTTTCCGCGAATATCGAGACGCTGCGGGCGATGAGAAGCGGAGAAGCAAAGTTCTTCGGCAACGTGACAGAGATCGCCCTCTTCGATCCGGCTCGCGATCTGCGAAAGAAAATGAACCGGCAATGCTTGAGCTTCATCGAGCTAAAGCCCGAGCGCCAGGGAAATATCTGGCGGCTCAGCATGATGGCCGTCTATCGCAACCACTATTACGTCCAGCGTACGCTTGGTAATCTCATTGGCCTCGGCCGCCTGCTGCAGTTCATCGCCAACGAAACGGGTTTTGAGATTGGGACGCTGACAATCCAGTCCACGCATGCGTGTCTCGATCCAGACCTGCAACGCGGCGAGATTTTCGAGTTGATAACAGCTTGCGACGGTCCAACAGGCCTGGCGGCCTAGTCGAGCCGTAGCAGTATGCAACATCGGGTTGGCGCTCGATAAATCTGCGCCCGTATACGAAATTTAGGGGCTGCAATCAAAGGAATGATTTTATGAACGACGCAAAGCTCCCCGCCTTTGAGGATATCGGACAGATCGAGGTGGACTTTCTCGGCCAACGCATCGTTATCGGATGCATCGAGGGAGAACAAGAAAAGGCTCTTCGGCTTGCCAAACGCTTTGAAATTGACGCTGGCGAAGTGACTAAAGCGGTCTCCGCGGAAATCGAGCCGATCCAGGCGATGCTGATGGCCGGCATCTTGGCATATGAGCAACTTGAGCAGGCGGAGGCGGGCTATAACAATGGCGCCGATCACAGCTAAGAATCGAAAGGCGAGCCCGGAGAAGCCCCGCATTTCGATGCGGTCGCGACAGCGAGCACAGTATGAGCACGATCTGCACAATCACTTGGACATATTGTCGCTGTCGCGCGCGGATCGCCTGAAGCATTACGGCTTACATTTCGCGAAATACGCGGGACGGTTTGCCCGGGGTGATGCCGAAGTCAAAACCAGAAGCGAAACGCTCGTCGACGCGTTTCTCGTTGTGCTGAGCGCTGCAAATGCGCTGAACCAACGATTGCCGGATGTAGGAACCGGGGGATTGGTCGGTGGTGCGACCTCCGACCTCGCCTTTACCGACCACGCCGGACGTTTTGCCGATGCATGCGAGAAGATCGATCATCTCGAGGAATTCCGTGCGATCGCCCTTGCTGCAAACGCCGCGCTTTCAGAGTGGATCGTTCACAGCGCAAAAGCGGCTGATTTTGATCTCGACGCTCTCGTGGACGATCGTCGACGACAGCTTGCGCGCAGGCAGGTTTACGCTCAGGAGACTTAATGTTTCTATCGGGTAAGCTCATCGCTGAACATGGCGGCGGCTGGATCGCACCATTCGCCCCGCAGCGGGTCGATTGCGCAGCCTATACACTGCGGATCGGTGACGAAGCTTTCATCAGCCCGGAAGGTCGAGACACCCGCAAGCCGGGCCTGGTTCAACGCTTAGGGCACAAGGCGGCTATCGTAATACCGCCCGGGCAGTTCGCCTATTTGACCACGCGAGAGTTCGTAACGCTCCCGAATGACCTTCTCGGCTTCATCAACATGAAGAGTACGCTAAAAAACAGCGGTCTTGTGAATGTAAGCGGATTTCACGTCGATCCGGGCTACAAAGGAAAGCTTCTGTTCGCTGTCTTCAACGCAGGACCGCAGACAGTGACGGTGCGGTGCAATCAGGACGCATTCCTGATCTGGTTTGCGCGTCTCGAAGGCGCGACGGAACAATACGCCCGGCAAAAACCGGGATTTCGGGAGATCGACACGACTTTGATGGGATTACTCCCCGCCGAGACCGCATCGCTGAACTCCATCAACAAAAGGATGGATCAAATCGAGCGACGCATTTCCTACGCATTCGGTATAATGACACTTGCTGGCGGTGTTGCGGTTGCTGCGGTTGCCGGCGTCATTGCGAGCATGGCTTTTAAAGCCTTAGGAGGACCGTGAATGGCAGACGCTTTCATTCTTAATGAACATTTCAACGGTGGCGACCGTGCTACAATCGAGACGATCCTGCAAGGGGCAGGTTTCAATCCACGATACGATGTTCCGAGTGACATGTCCTCAGTCGACCCGGACACTGACATCGGCGTCGTCGGGCTCCCAGCAGTCCCAGGAGATCTCGGCACCATAGATGCGCGAACGATGGCGTTTGCCGGTGCTGGCATTCGGGTCGTGGCGATTTGGCTGCACACGGACCAGGAGGGCACAGGCGGTGTTCCCGCTTCGATCGGGAAATACGCTACCACAGTTGACCGCGATTCTGAAGTCTTGATGCCGACTCTAAAGGGCGAGACCGATGTCTGGGAACAACCAGGCGGGGAGAAAAGACCAAAGCCTCACACCAAACGCAACAAGTGTTGAGCCGTGAGCCGAATCTACTCCTACGTCGTCGAACATGACCTTGGCTTTGCACCGAACCCGTTCTGGGGTGTATGTACGCTAGCAAACTGCAAACCGATAATCCGAAAATTCGCTAGCGCAGGCGACCTCATAATCGGAACAGGTTCGGCTGACCTGCGGGCTACCGGCTACCTCGTCTACTGGATGCGAATATCGGAAATCACCTCCTTCGATGGCTATTGGTCAGACCCGCGCTTCGCGCGCAAAAAGCCAAACATGAACGGCAGCATGATGCATCGCTACGGCGACAACATCTACCACACGGCGCACGACGGCACATTCCAGCAGATCGACTCTTTCCATAGTGAAGACGATGGTACTCTGAGTGTCAGAAATCGGAAACGCGATACCGGTAACACGGAAAAAGTCATGCTTGCGACCGACTTCGCATACTTCGGAAAATCGGCTCCGGTTATCCCTGGACACCTGCGTTTTCTGATCAAAAAAGGGCCAAGCCACAAATGCCGTTTTCCCGACGGGCAGCGGGCCGCTATTGAGGGTTGGCTGAAGACGTTGCCCGAACGCGGGTATGTCGGTGAACCTGGACATTGGTGACGCTGAAGCGTTTGGCGCCTTCAGCGCAGCTGCAGTTCTCTGATCAACCGAGCGTTTTGCCCCGAATTACCTGTTGCCGACGAGCAACAGCGGGAGGAAGTTCAGCCGCTGCGATTCCTTATATCGTGATCATCTGGCAATCTGCCCTGGTGGGGGATTCGCGATGGATGGATCGACTCTATCACTAAACGAATATCAAGATTTAGCGCTCAAGACGGATCGAACAGGCCTGAAATCCAGAAATTTGAGCCTGCCAATCCTTGGATTGTTTGGTGAAACCGGCAGTTTACTTAGCGAGGTGAAAAAGAAGCAGCGGGACTCCAAAGCCTACGACTCGTACGAAAGCGGTGTGATCGAGGAATTCGGCGATGCGCTTTGGTACCTGGCGGTCATTGCAGCCCATGCAAATATCCGGCTAGCTGATATTGCAGAGGAATTCGAGTTCGGTCCTAACGAGGCGCTTCGCTTCGTGAATCTGCAACCGCAACAAACGCTTAACCTCGCAGCTCCCACGACGGAATTCGCACGAACGCTTCTGAAACTGGCCAATTCGGTAGGCAATCTTACCAATAGCGACGGTGAAGCTCTGTCAGACTGCGACCCAATCGCTTTTGCACAAAAGCTAAAAATGATTTTCCGCAATTTGGTGCACGCGGCCAACGAGGCAGGCGTGACCTTGGGGGACGCGGCGGTTCACAATCTGCGGAAGGCGCAGGATCGCTGGCCAACGGACCGCATTCCCCCTCCGCTGTTTGATCTGGAATTCCCCTCTGAGGAGCAGCTGCCTCGAAAACTCGCGATTGAGATTTTCGAGCGCAATTCTGGCCCCAAACAATACGTTTATCAGCGCTGCAACGGCGTCAATATCGGGGACCGCCTCACCGACAATAGTGTCGTGGAAGACTTCTATCGCTTTCACGACGCTTTTCACTATGCCTATGCAGCCATCCTTGGTTGGTCGCCGGTAACGCGGGCCCTATTGAAGCTCAAACGGAAGAGCAAGACCAAAGTCGATGACGGCGAGGACGGTGCCCGCGCGATTATTCTCGAAGAAGGTGTTGCGGCCTACGTTTTCGCGAGAGCCAAAGAACATCAGTTCTTCGAGGGACGCGATGAGGTTGATTTCAACCTGCTGAAGACGGTCAGGAGTTTCGTCCAGGGTTTTGAAGCGGAGCAGTGCCCGCTGTGGCTTTGGGAAGAAGCGATCCTGAAAGGAAACGCCGCCTATCGCTTTTTGCGACAGCATCGACGTGGGCGCCTCATCCTTGATCTGGACAAACGTGATATGATGGTGGAAGAGCTTGCGCCATGAAACCAGCTGACTTTGTCGAAGAACTCGCGTCCTACCAGTTTGCCAACGCGTTCAATCCCTACGCCGATGCGTGCCCAGAATTTGACGCCGAAGATGCGCCAGGAGTCCGTCGGCGGAACCTGGAAGCCGTCTTAAGTGCAGCAATCGAGAGAGGAGTTGATTCCTTCTGGATTGCTCGAGATCTTGGCTATCGGGGCGGTCGCCGAACGGGCCTGGCATTAACTGACGAGGCGCATCTTGATTGGCACTCAGAACTTCTCGGTACTGAACCACTCATGAGAGCGACTAAAGGCCCCCCCGTGGCCGAGCGCACCGCCACCGTTGTATGGCAGATGCTGCGCTCAATCGAACAACCGATCTTTCTCTGGAACGTCTTTCCGTTTCATCCGCATGGCCCCAATGAGCCGATGACAAATCGGTGTCATACCCGTAGCGAGCGATTGGCATGCAAACCCTTTTTGGAAGCGCTGATCGACACCTTGCAGCCGAAACATCTTGTTGCCATTGGACGCGATGCCCAAGCAGCTTTGGTGGACCTCGGCCTTGAGGCAACTGCGGTTCGTCACCCTAGCTATGGAGGGCAGAGCGAGTTTATAGGCCGCCTTGAGGAATTCTACTGCGTCCGCTCTAAGCCCGCCCGGGAAACCCAGCTACATCTGCTCTAACCGTTTCGTTCTCTCTACCGGCGTGCCGGGGCCGAAACAAAGTGCGTCGCCATGTGGGTGTAGAACACGCCTGGCGCAGGGCTGGACTTTCAGAGTAGAGTTCACCTCGGAAGAACATTCGGAGCGTTGACCGCGGCAGTATTGACCTGATGACGTTGGTCTGCCTCGTCGATGCTGGGGAGGCGAATTCTCGACGCGTGGCTCGCGTGAGGCTGTCTAATTGAGGCCTCAGTTCCGCGTTTTTCCCCGAGCCGGCCGAAGGGAAACAGAGGACGTCTGCAGTCTGCATCGTTCCGGGAGTTCGCATCGAAGGCGGGGACAATCGTTTCGTTGCCACTTCCTACTGCACGAAGCCGACCACGTGCCGGCGCAGGAAGCCAGACCTGCCCGCCGAAAGGCTGGTACATCTACCGCGGGTATTACCAGCGGATCACGACGACTTTTTCAGTCCCGTTGGCGAGTTCGACAGCCTCGGTGCCATCTTGCTTGCGGCTCTGGATTTTGGCGCTCTCAACGGCTTCAACATTGGCGGCATTGGCCGCAAAAGCCTCATCGATCTCGGCGACACAGACCAAAGTCTCAGGCGGTAGGTCCTTTATTTGGTCCAGCAACTCGCGAACATTCATGGCGAATCTCCTTGGCACATGCGGGGAGCAGATACGTGCTTCGCAGATGCGAAACCATGGTTCTTGAGAAAAGTTCCGTTCACCTGGGCACCGATCAAATTTGCGGCGCGAGAGCATCGGCGTCAGGGAAGTTTGCTCCTTAACGCGCCGCCATCCCGCTGGGCGCTTTGTGCTCGGACCGGGGGAGCCTTTCCCCTCACCCGGCCCGTTCGCGCGCAGTCACGTCCTTGCCTGAACCGACGGAGCGCTCCTAGGCCGCATCGAAGGATTCTCCGCCCCAAGCGCACGGGGTCCGCTTGTTTTGCAGTTGCAGCGGCACGGGATCTTGCGCAGTGGTTTTCCAGGAATCAGCCTTGTGGAATCCGATTCAAACCCGGACCATTGAGGTCATTCAGCTCGCCGCCGGCCGATGATCCGCGCCGAAATACCGCTCATTCGTCTCACCACAACCTCACCGAACAGGCGTTCGCTGACGCGGCGGTACTGATGATTTGGGCGGTGATGCCACCTTTGCCGAGCGGTCGTCGCAACAAGTCCACGAGCTCCAGAGCTGCTGGTTGCTTTCAGCGTTTGAGCATGGCCGAAATGCCGTGCCGGATAAGAGGAAAATGTTGGGCGAACCTAAGAGCCGCATGGCGTGCAAGCCGTGCCGTCAGTCGCTCGCTTGAGTAGAGTCGGACGAGCATATTCGTACCATGGTAGAGCGGCGCCGCGGACAGGCGAAGCCGCCTTTCGTATCCGTGCAGCATGTCGGGATCGGCAATGTCACGGCCGTCCCGACTTGCAGTCAGGATTGCATCGGCGAGTTGCTTTTGGCTGCTGAGGCCGATGTTGAAGCCATGCGCCGTCACGGGGTGCATTCCGATAGCAGCGTCACCGATGAGTGCGGCGCTCGGAGCCCTGAATTCGTGCGCCCAAGTGGTGACCAGTGGATAGGTGTGGCGGTTGCTTGCCAATGTCATTTCACCGAGACGGCCTCGACACCGCTTCGTCAATTCCCTGACGAACAATTCGTCGCTGAAGGCAAGCAGTCTGTCGACGTCGCTTGAGGGCAGAGTGAGCAGCAGCGAGGACACCCCCTCCCCCAGAGGCAACATCGCTATCGTTTGATGATGATCGAACCATTCGGTTGCCACATGGTGATGGTCGCGCTCGTGCCGCACCCGACAGATCAGCATCGAGTGGCCAAGCCGGTTGATGTCGGCGCCGATGCCGAGCAGATCACGCGTGGGGGACAGGCGCGAGTCCGCGGCAACAACAAGCCTGGCGCTCAACTGCATGCCGTCGGAAAGCCTTACCACGGCTCCTTTGTGGCTGGTCGTTGCATCGATGACCGAGTGGCCGCACAGGAGCTCTGGCTGATCACGCATCCGAACGATTTTGAACAGCGCATCGCGAATGCGGCAGTTCGGGACCAAAATTCCGAGTGGTTCTCCACACGCCCTTGGAGCATCAACACGCAGTGCGAAACCGCTCGAACCGTTAAGCACGCGCGCGCCTCGAAGTGGTGATTTGTCCGAAGCGGGAATGATATCCCAGGCGCCGAGCTCCCGAAGGATTCTGATCGAGGCATGAGTCAGCGCGATCTCGCGACCGTCGAAAGCCGGATTGGCCAGTCTTTCCAGGGCCTGCGCTTCAACAAGCGCCACCTTGAGTTTGCTCTGGGCAAGCGACGCGGCGAAGGAAAGTCCGACCGGCCCCGCTCCAACGACAATGATGTCGAAGCTGTAATCGGACTCGGCCATCAACATGGCGCCATCGCGTAGGCTCTCCAGTGCCCAAGCACGAACTGCGAAATCAAAGACGCCTTTGATGCTAGTTTAAGCACGACGCGCGCGAGCTATGGCCGCCTAAATAGGTGGCAAGCCGCCTCATCAGCGGCAGATGCTCACAAAGCCGTTGCTTGACGGCTGAAGCTGGCAAATAAGCATACGATCGCGCCGTTGCAGCGGCGCGATCTCGCGATCCTGGGCACGGAAGTGCTGCTGCTGCTGAAATTGCTGCCGCCTCAGCCTGTTCTCCAGCATCAGTGATTCGTTCTGCTCGACCAGCGCATTGCGATTGGCGGGGTTAAGGACTGGTGCCGAGGCGACTGGACCCGGCAACGCCGCCGTTCCCAGCATTCCCGACATAAAGATTGTCAATAGGCGAAATCGCGACATCCATTCACTCCTGCAAACAAAACGTTGGCATACGCATGCCATGTTCAGCATCCACCTCGACTTCGCCACGCTCGCTCAGCCGAAAGAGACGCCCTGCCATACCCGTGGAACAATCGGGCAAAAGGCTCGATGTGTGGGTGTTGATCCAGACCGATCGCGAGGCGCTCGGCGGCGCGATTAGTCGACCTAGGCATGGTTTCTCCTTGAAAGACTGACCCATGAAACCACACCGATGAGTAGATAACCCTGATCTGGGTCAATGGGCGTGAGAAATCCGGCGACCGCGGTTAGACGATCAACGCCTGCATATTGGGCGGAAGGGGCGACGTAATCCTGCCGCGACACAGGCTTTTCACAGATCAGCGTCAACCGGCGGCAGTGAAGCTGCCCTATGCAACCTCATTCCGCGCGGTCGTCTGCGGAGCGGCTTGAATCAGCCTTCTGGCTTGTCGTTATGGTCGAGAAGGATACGCTCTGCTGCCCCGTCGAGATCCTCGTATTGACCGCTTTTCAACGCCCATAGGAAGCCCGACAGCCCAAGCGCGCCGAGGAGCAGGGTCCCAGGTATCAAATAGGCAAGCGTCGTCATTACAGCTGTGCCCATCCGCCATTGTTGGAGTGTCTATCATCGGCAACAGTTTCCGCTGGTGTGTGCCGAACAAAGCCTTCCAGGCGCAATGCATTCCCGATGACTAGCAGCGACGAGGCGGACATCGCGATTGCGGCGATCAACGGTGTGACGTGCCCCGAGATAGCGATCGGGACTGCCACCGCATTGTAGACGATTGCGATTGCGATGTTCTGCCGGATCAGATTTCCTGCTTTGCGCGAGATGTCCAGTGCGAGCGGCACCGCCAGGAGGCTTTCGCGCAGGAAGACGAAATCCGCCGCGTTGCGGCCAACATCGGCGGCGGTGGCCGGTGCGATCGAGACATGCGCTGCGCTCAGCGCCGGCGTATCGTTGAGGCCGTCGCCAACCATCAGAACCTTGTGCCCAACTTTCGCGAGGGTCTCGATGCGTTCGAGCTTGCCGGATGGCAGCAGGCACGGAACGAAGTCGTCGACTCCGAGTGACTTCGCAACCTCGGCACAGGCTGCCGCGGTATCGCCCGACAGCATCTCCACGGGAACCCCGGCGTCGCTCAATTGATCGATGGCCGCTCTGGCGTCGGCGCGCAATGCATCCTCGAAAACGAAGCATGCGGCGATCATCCCGTTTCTCGTCAGCACCGTTCCGCCGTAGCCGTGTTTGCCTTCACCGCCGGTTCGAGTCTTCCAGCCAGCCCATCCGCGTCGGCCCAGTCGCCAGGTGCTTCCCGCGTCAGTGGCTTCGATTCCAAATCCCGGATGCTCGGTGACGGCATCGAATTTGAGCTGCCCGCCAGGAATGGCAAAGCCGGCTATGGCCTTTGAAAACGGATGGCGGGAATGCGCGGCCATGCCTCCCGCGACTGCCAGCATGCCCGGATCAATCGAGCCCGCATTGACCAGCCGGGGCTGGCCAAGCGTCAGCGTTCCGGTCTTGTCGAACACTGCAATGTCCACACTTGCCAGGCGTTCCATGGCGGAGCCGTCCTTGACCATGATGCCGTTCTCGAACAGGCGCCTTGCGGCGACCACCTGCACGATCGGCACAGCGAGGCCGAGCGCGCACGGGCAGGTGATGATCAGAACGGCAATGGCGATGGTTGTCGCCCGGTGCCAGTCGCCGGTTGCCACTATCCAGCCCAGGAATGTCACGAAGGCGGTGAGATGAACCATGGGCGCGTAGAGCGCCGAAACGCGATCAGCGATGCGGCGATAGTGCGCGCGGCCGCCCTCGGCGGCCTCCATGAGCCGAACCATTTCTGCCAGGAACGAATCCTTTACGGCAGCCATCGCCTCGATGGTCAACGGGCCGGTAAGATTGAGCACACCGGCCTGCACGACTTCGCCCGGCGCCACGTTTTTCGGCGTGCTTTCGCCTGAGGCCAGCGAGCAGTCTAGATCCGACGCCCCTTGAATGATCTTGCCGTCGACGGGGATCCTCTCACCGGCTGCAATCAACAACCGCATGCCGGGTTCGATCTCGCCGACCGGGAGGTAGTGGCGCGCGCCGTCGCCGCGCAGCACCATGGCGCCACGCGCGGCGAGCTGCGACAGGCCTTTCACCGCGGTGCGGGCACGTTCGCGCATCACGTGATCCAGCGTGCGGCCGATCAAAAGGAAGAACAGCAGTGATACCGACGCGTCGAAATAGGCGTGATCGCCATGGTTGATCGTCTCGTAGAGGCTCATCGCGTAAGCGAGCGACACCCCAACCGCGATTGGCACGTCCATGTTCATGCGGCCATGGCGCAGTGCATTCCAGGCCGAACGGAAGAAGATGCCGCCGGCGAAGGCGAGCGCCGGGATGGCAATCAGCGCCGAGACCCAGTGAAACAGGTCGCGGGTAGCCCCTTCGGCGCCGGACCAGACCGAGACCGAAAGCAGCATGATGTTGCCTGCGGCAAAGCCCGCGACAGCAACGGCGCGGATCAGCTCGGCAAGCGTCTTGTCATTTTTATCGATCTCGGCGGCGAACAGATGCGCCTCGTAGCCCAGCCGTCCCAGTGAAGCGACGAAAGGCGGCACCTTGTCTCCACGCCACCGGACCGCGACCCGCTTCGTCGACAGGTTGACACGCGCGCCTTCGACATTATCGAGTTTCGCCAGCGCCGTCTCGATCGTCCGGATGCAGGCTGCGCAATGAACCATCGGCACTGAAAGATCGGTCTGACGAAGATCGTCGCCAAGCGAGCGGCTCGCGAGCCTGATTTCCTGGCTGGATGGCAGCACCGATGCCGCGCTGCCCAGGTCCAGCGCCATTTCGGCGCCCGGTGCACAACAGCTCATTGTAGCGCTCCATGGGAGATCATGATCCGGCGGATGTCGCGATACGGTTTATCCAGGCCGGCGTCGGCGTCGATCTCGACGATCCAGACGCCGTCCTTGGGCATATGCTGCGCGGCGAATTCCTGGCCGGAGCCGAGCTCGAGCATGACAGACTCGTCCTCTTTCTCGTAAGCCGGATGACGAAACAGCATTTTGACGCCGTGCAGGGGAACTGGCTTGCCAGCGGCATCGGTGAGGCTGTAGCGGACTTCACCCCATGCGATGGTCAGCTTGCCGGTCCAGCCAAGGGCTGCCTGTGCCCGTCCTTCCGTGGCCTTCTTGTTGAATTGCTGGCTCGCCACATAGGTGTTTTCGACGACAAGGCCAGTCCAGCTTGTGCTGGCGAGCGTCGCCATGGTCAGATTGACCGCGATGACCACGCCGAAAAAGGCGAGAATGATGGCCAGCATGTGCCTGCCGGTAAATTCACGAGGCTTTTGTACATTGGCAGTCATCTGGGGGCCTCCGGCGCGTTGAAGGTGGCGGTGTACTCGTTCGACTCGAAGCTGGCTCTGTCCTCGACGCGGAACTTGAAAGTCTGCGCCGGCGCGCGGATCTGGTCCGCCGGCTGGCGCACAAAGACCTTCAGCATTTTCAGGCGGTCGGGTTCCACCGGAATGGCGAAAGAGCGGCGTGCCGGGATGTCGTCGCCGACGACGACCATGTCGGCGCCTTCAAGGCCCTGCATGGTGACGACGAGCGTCCGCGGCTCGGGGATCATGTTGAGCAGCTTGACGGTATAGCCGTTGCGGATGGAGCCATCGGATAGCGTGACGAATTGTGGATTGCGGTCATGCAGCACGTTCAGTTCGAGCAGATCGCGCGTCAGCAGCGAATAGAGCAGGCCCAGCCCGATCAGCGACCACAGGCCCATGTAGACGTAGGTGCGCGGCCGGAAGATCTTGCGAATGTGAAAATGCGCCACCTGATCGGAGAAGGTGCCGCCAGCGGTCCTGACGAGCGATGGACTGACTGGGCTGGAGCCGCCTGCGGTCGCCAGCATCATGTTGGCGTTGTAGTCGGACAGCGTCGCATAGGCGATCAGCCCGCGCTCCTTGCCGAGCTTGTCCATGACACCGTCGCAGGCGTCGATACACAGCGCGCAGGTAATGCATTCGAGCTGCTGGCCGTCGCGAATGTCGATCCCCATCGGGCAGACCGCGACACAGGCATTGCAGTCGACGCAGTCGCCGACGGAATGCCCCGAGGCTTGCACCTTCTTCGCATGACGCGAGCGCGGTTCGCCGCGCCAGTCATTGTAGGTGACGGTGAGCGAATTCTCGTCGAGCATGGCCGCCTGGATGCGCGGCCATGGGCACATATAGGTGCAGACCTGCTCGCGCATCAGCCCGCCGAACGTGTAGGTGGTCGCCGTCAACACGGCGATGGTGATGTAGGCGACAGGCGCGGCGGTACCGGTGAAAAGCTCGCCCACAAGTGTCGGTGCATCGGCGAAATAGAAAATCCAGGCGCCGCCGGTCGCCGCACCGATGACCAACCAGACGGCGTGCTTCGATACGCGCAGCATCAGCTTGCGGGCGGTCCAGGGACTTACATCGAGCTTCATGCGGGCGTTGCGGTCACCCTCTATCGCGCGTTCGACGACGAGGAACAGATCGACCCACACCGTCTGTGGGCATGTATAGCCGCACCAGGCACGGCCGACAGTCGACGTGATCAGGAAAAGGCAAACGCCGGCCATGACCAGGAGACCGGCCACGTAGAAGAATTCCTGGGGCCATATCTCGATGAAGAAGAAGTAGAAACGCCGATTGGCAACGTCGAGCAGCACGGCCTGGTCCGGGGCAAATGGACCGCGATCCCAACGCAGCCACGGCGTCAGGTAGTAGATGCCAAGCGTGATCGCCATCACCAGCCATTTGAAGCGGCGAAAGTTGCCCGAGGCGCGCTTTGGGAAGATTTTCTTGCGTCCGGCATAATGCGGCTGGCGGGTATTCGAGGAATTTGGGGCCGAGCCTTCGAGCCGTTCTGTTCGCGTATCATTGCGCACGTGCGTGCCACTCCCATCCGATGTCAGAAGGGGTATTCGTGCCGCATCGATAAGCGACGCAGCCGAAATGGTGTCGAGGCCCGGCTCGCGCCGGGCCTCGTCGCTTGGCAGGGGGAGGCCGAGAATAGGGCTTCCTTCCTATTCTCCGCCGCCAAGCGAATGGACATAAACCGCAAGCTCCTTGACTTTGATCTCGCCGAGACGGCCGAGCCAGGCCGGCATGACACCTTCCTTTGGCCCGCGGACCTGGGCTGCGACCGCTGCCTCGCCGGCCCCATACAGCCAAATGGCGTCGGTGAGATTGGGGGCCCCAAATTCCCTGTTCCCCTCCGCGTTCTCACCATGACAGGCGACGCAATTGTCGGAAAAGACCTTGGCACCGGGTTGGATCAGACTTGCATCGGCGACCTTGCCGGAGAGGCTGACGACATATGCGCTAACCTGCTGGATCTCGTCGGCGGTGATGATGTCGCCGAAGTCGGGCATTTCTGAGAGTCGGGTGTCTGGATCGGCCGCGAAGCGTATCCCATGCGTGATTGTCTGCTGGATCTGCTCGGCCTTGCCGCCCCACAGCCAGTCGTCGTCGTTCAGGTTGGGAAAGCCCTTGGATCCTTCGGCGCCGGAGCCGTGGCACTGCATGCAGTTGACTTTGAATGCGGCGCCGCCGGCGGCGATGGCGAATTCGCGCAAGGCATCATCCGATTCGATTTCCGAGACACTTTTCGACTTCACCGCCGCGAGGTATTTGCTCTTCGCTGCTTCCGCAGCCGCCAGTTCGTTCTTGACGTCATTGCGGCTCGAATAGCCGAGAACACCCGTCGTCGCCGAATGCAGCAGTGGCCATGCCGGATAGGCGATTGTGTAACCGATCGCCCACACGATGGTGACGTAGAAGATGGTGATCCACCAACGCGGAAGCGGGTTGTTCAGCTCGCGGATGCCATCCCATTCGTGGCTGGTGGTCGAGACCCCAGAGACTTCATCGATGTGCTCCTCGCTCATGATCACTCGTCCTGAAGCGGAATTCGGGCAGCTTCGTCCGCCAACTTACGGCTGCCGGGACGCAGGACGAAGACACTTGCCCCCGCAAAGAAAAGCGCCATGGCAACCAGACCCCAGCTGTCGGCAAACTCCCGCATAAGATTGTAATTCATGGAAAACTCCTCAGCGGTAACCGGCGCCTTCGTCGTAGTTCTTAAAATCGACCAGCGTGCCGAGCATCTGCAGATACGCAACGAGCGCATCCATTTCGGTGACCTGTTGCGGGTTGCCGTCGAAGTCGCCGGTCTTGGCCTTGGGATAACGGGCCTCAAGACCTGATGTGTCGGCGTTGGGATCAGCCTGCGCCATCAGATCGGCGTTGGCGTTGGCGACCATGTCATCGCTGTAGGGGACACCGACGCGCCTGTTGGCAACCAGATGCGTCGAGAAGTCCTTCACCTCGATCGGCGTGTCTTTCAGGAACGCGTAGCTCGGCATGATCGATTCCGGGACAACGGAACGCGGATCGGAGAGATGCGCGACATGCCAGGCGTTCGAGTAGCGGTCACCGACCCGGGCCAGATCCGGCCCCGTCCGCTTCGATCCCCATTGGAAGGGGTGATCGTACATCGACTCGGCGGCCAGGCTGTAGTGGCCGTAGCGCTCGACCTCGTCGCGGAACGGCCTGATCATCTGGCTGTGGCAGAGGTAGCAGCCCTCGCGCACATAGATGTTGCGCCCGACGAGCTCGAGCGGCGAGTACGGACGCATGCCTTCCACCTTCTCGATCGTGTTGTCGAGATAGAAGAGCGGCGCGATTTCGACGATACCGCCGACAGTCACGACAAGAAGGGAGCCTACGAGAAGAAGCGTGGCGTTCTTCTCGATAATGGCATGTTTGTCGATCAAGCCCATTGGTTTGGCTCCCTGGCAGGCTGAAGGACAGGCGGGGCACCCGACATCGGCCTCTCCTCGCGTTGATGGCCGAGGATTGTCATCGCGATGTTCCAGGCCATGATCAGGGCGCCCGAGAGATACATGGCGCCGCCTATGGCGCGCATGACGTAGTAGGGGCGCATGGCAGCGACGGTCTCGGCGAAGGAGTAGACCAGGAAGCCCTGCCCGTCGTATTCGCGCCACATCAGGCCCTGCGTGATGCCGGACACCCACATGGCGGCGGCGTAGACGACGATGCCGAGCGTCGCCAGCCAGAAGTGCCAGGTAACCAGCCGCAGCGAATAGAGCCGGTTACGGTTCCAGAGCTTCGGTACCATGTAGTAGATCGCGCCGAACGAGATCATGCCGACCCAGCCGAGTGCACCGGAGTGCACGTGACCAATTGTCCAGTCGGTATAATGGGACAGCGAGTTGACCGCCTTGATAGCCATCACCGGGCCTTCGAAGGTCGACATGCCATAGAAGGCGACGGCCATCACCATCATGCGGATGATCGGGTCGGTGCGCAACTTGTCCCAGGCTCCGGACAGCGTCATCAAGCCGTTGATCATGCCGCCCCAGGACGGCATCCACAGCATGATCGAGAACACCATGCCGAGCGTCTGTGCCCAGTCGGGCAGAGCGGTGAAATGCAGGTGGTGCGGCCCGGCCCAGATGTACAGGAAGATCAGTGCCCAGAAATGGATGATCGAGAGCCGGTAGGAATAGACTGGCCGGTTCGCCTGCTTGGGCACGAAATAATACATCATGCCGAGGAAGCCGGCGGTGAGGAAGAAGCCGACGGCGTTGTGGCCGTACCACCACTGCGTCAGCGCGTCCTGGACGCCGGAAAAGGCGGAGTAACTCTTGGAACCGAGCAAAGAGACCGGCATCGAAAGGTTGTTGACCACATGCAGCATCGCGATGGTCACGATGAAGGAGAGGTAAAACCAGTTGGCGACATAGATGTGCGGCTCCTTGCGCTTCAGGATCGTGCCAAGGAACAGGATGAGGTAGGCGACCCAGACGATGGTCAGCCAGATGTCCACGTACCATTCGGGTTCGGCGTATTCGCGGCTTTCGGTGATGCCGAGCAGGTAGCCAGTCGCCGCCATGACGATGAAAAGCTGGTAGCCCCAGAAGACGAACCAGGCGAGATCGCCGCCGAACAGGCGAGC
Source organism: Mesorhizobium australicum WSM2073 (assembly GCF_000230995.2). Classification (NCBI taxonomy): domain Bacteria; kingdom Pseudomonadati; phylum Pseudomonadota; class Alphaproteobacteria; order Hyphomicrobiales; family Phyllobacteriaceae; genus Mesorhizobium; species Mesorhizobium australicum. The sequence continues at coordinate 5,628,124 of NC_019973.1, forward strand.
GCGGCAAGTGCGTTGCACGACGTACAATGACGTGCACAGCAGCGCGTTGCCGCCGAAGGCGAAGACGACCCCGGACGTGTGCAGCGGCCGCAAGCGGCCGAAATTGAACCAAGGCTGAACGTTGAGATCGGGGTAGGCCAGCTGCAGCGCGATAACGACGCCGACCAGCATGCCGACGACGCCCCAGAACATGGTGGCGATGGCGCCGTAGCGGATCGGACCGTCCATATAGGCGGACGGGCCGATCGGAGCGGCCGGCTTGAACTCCGAGTTGCGCAACAAGATCCCGATAAAGGCAATAAGGGCAAAAGACAGCACCCCCATATGCTGGCGGAAAGGTCCATCAATGCCGAAGCCAGCAGCCACCAGGGCTGCAAAGGCAAAAAAGCCCACCACGACGATCGCTGTGCCGAATTTCATCGCAAATCCTGATCCCGAATCGGGCGGACGCCAATCCGCTCGGCATCAATTGCGCAGCTGCCCTCTGCCCGCCCTGATCCATGTCAGGTGCCAGGTTTGTGCGGTAGAATCGAGTTCGCGAAGAGCGGACGTTGGGGCGGGCGGATGTGTCGAAGCGCGGCCTCCGCGACGTTGGAAGTAGCGCTGCTAAGGTCGCCTGGAATGGCTCGGGAAAGACGCAGTGACATCGCCGCCAGCCTTGCGGGCACGAGGACCTCAAGGATCAATGCTTCACCGGCGATCTTTCCGGAACTCTTGCCGGCTGCCTCGCTATCCGACAAGGGTCGCGGATGCTCTTGGGTCTACGCTACCGCGACGCTCGAGGCTACAGCAATACATTGTGTTCGAACGCAGCATGTCCTGCCGCGGATCGGAGTTGGCGGCGCAGCGCCCGCCGCCTGGGCTTATCCAAACTGCCGCGGCCTTCGGCCGCCGCAACGCTGCTCCAGCCGGCCGACGCTCTCCACCCTCACATGGCGCTTGTTCTCGATCCGGATCACGCCTTCAGCTCGCAGTCGAGTCAGCTGGCGGCTCACCGTCTCATTCGTCAGGCCAAGGAAATCAGAGATGTCGGCACGAGTCAGTGGCAGATCGAAGGACGCCGATATGGCGGCCGAATCAACACTGGTATCGATGTTCAGGGCGAGCATGACGAGAAAACTCGCCACCTTTTCCGATGCGGTCTTGCGCCCGAGCGTCACCATCCATTCGCGTGCTGCGTCAAGTTCGTCCAGCGCCTGCTTGAGCAGGCGATGCTCGAGTTCCGGTGATTCCTTCACCATCCGTTCGAGGGCTGCCTTGGGGAACGAACACAGCGTGACAACGGTTGCCGCTTCCGCACTGATCTCGCTTTCGACCTTGAAGGGTCGCCCCAGAAAATCCGGTGCAAACTGGAGCCCTACGATCTGCTGGCGCCCGTCCGAAAGGCTCTTCGTCAGCTTGACCACGCCTGAAAGCACATTCGAATAGCTGTTGACGGCCTCGCAGTCTCCGACCAGTTCGACTCCTGGCTCGATCTTGTGCCGCGATGAACTCCTGGCAAGCGCAGCCAAACGGTCTGGATCGAGCGCGCCGCAAATACCGCGACGCCTTCCCTCGCAAGAGCGGCAAAGAACGGGAATGCCGGAACTGTGAATGTCCTGCCGTAATGTCATGCGTTCGCTGTACCCTCTTCCAAGCACCGACAGGGTAGCAATCCAGGGTAGAAAAATCCTTGCGGCAGTTTGTCCGAGCTGCACTTGATCGAAATCAGGGCATTGGCCGGCCAACCAGTCAAGAGTTCCAGCGGTGCAAACATGGTGACTACGAGATGCAGTCGAAAGTAGCTGCTCGGATTGTCGAAAACGTCCCTCGCTATACCAGCTATCCGACCGCACCGCATTTCCACGTGGGCGTCGATGCTGCGGATTATCGTGGCTGGCTGGAGGCGCTCAGCGAGGACGATGAGATATCGCTCTACGTGCACATCCCTTTCTGCGACAGGCTTTGCTGGTTCTGTGCCTGCCACACCAAGCAGACACGCCACTATGAACCGGTGACCAGATATCTGGGATCATTGCATGCGGAGATCGCCACCGTTTCAGGTCTCGCCGGAGGCAAGGGCCGGGTGCGTGCCGTCCATTTGGGCGGCGGTTCGCCGACAATGCTCAGGCCCGACGACATGGTGGCGCTCGGGACCGCATTGCGCCACAGCTTCTCATTTCTTCCCGGCACCAGGATCAGCGTCGAAATCGAACCCAACGACATGGACGAAGCCCGCCTCGACGCACTTGCCGAAATCGGCATGACGAGGGCCAGCCTCGGGGTCCAGGATCTCGATCAGAAGGTACAGAGGGCGATCAATCGCGAGCAGACCTTCTTGCAGACCAAAACGGTTGTCGACGGCGTTCGATCGCGCGGCGTCGAATCGGTCAACCTCGACCTGCTCTACGGCTTGCCGCACCAGACGAGGGAGATCGTCTTGTCCACTGTCAGGCAGGCGCTGACGCTTGAGCCCGACCGGATCGCCCTTTTTGGATATGCCCATGTGCCATGGTTCAAGAAACATCAGACCATGATCGACCAGGCGTGGTTGCCAGGCCCGGAGGAGCGGCTTGCCCAATCGCAACTGGCAGCACGCGCCATACTCGACCAAGGATACGAACCAATCGGCCTCGACCATTTCGCCAAACCGGACGATGCGCTGGCGCTTGCCGCGCGAGCGGGGACTTTACGTCGCAACTTTCAGGGCTATACCGAGGATCGCTGCGAAACCTTGATCGGTCTCGGGCCGTCATCCATCAGCCAATTCCGGCAAGGCTATGTACAGAACATGCCTTCGACCGCCGAGTATGGCCGCATGGTGGATGACGGTGGGCTGGCTTCGGTCCGCGGGATTGCCTTCTCGAACGACGACCGCGCCCGCGGCTGGGTCATCGAGCGCCTGATGTGCGATTTCGGCTTCTCGGCAGTCGATTTGGTGGAACGCTTCGGCAAAGCCGGCCAGAAGCTCCTTCTTCGGTCGAGTACCGTGGCCCTCGACAAGTCGGTCCGACTTGAACTCGACGGCGATCGTTTCGTCGTACCGCTGGAAAGTCGTCCCTTTGTCAGATGCGTCGCTGCGAAGTTCGACAAATATCTCAAAACGGGAAAGGCCAGGCACTCCGTGGGAGTTTGAGCCAGCGAGTGCGTCGCGGTCCGCGCAGGGTCCATCATCGGTGACCTATTTGCCAGACGATGTTGCCCGCGCACACCCTTGTCTGACACGCACGGTGCGCCACAATTGCACTTGACTGACTCTCTGCTTCGGTCATTCGGAATCTGAGGCTTTCAAAGACCGCGATTCGTCTGAGATGCTGGCCGTCGCCAGACCTTCTTTTCTGGCCTTGGCAAACGCTCGGTCGCCGTCCAGAAATCCCGCCAGCATGAACGGGATGAGTTCCGCGACTGTTTCAGACTCGCCGTAGGTCTGACGATAGAGCGCAGCATAGGCCTTGAGTTCTTGGCTCAACTCCGCGCTGACGGTGATGGTAATCTTCAAAGGCGTTCGGTCTGGAAGCTTGCCAAGTTTCAAGTTGGCCATAATCACTCCCGTTCAATTTTGTATGGTCGCAGCAGGAGATCCTTGTGCACGATGACGCGCAGTGGCCAGCCTGGTCGGATCGTTATGGTGGGCTGAACGTTGAGATTTTTCTCAGTTATGCGCTGGCCGGCTCGACTGACGTTCTGCTGGGCGGATTCGCGGATCGCCTTGACCAGATCGCTTTCATTGTCTCCAAGGCTCAATTCGGTACCCACGCCAAGCGTGGTCGCAAGCGCAACCCCCTTGATCAGCTGCCAGGTGTGGAAATCCACCTTGTCCTCAAGCCCCGCATATCCGGCGGTGTCTGTCGCCGGCAGATTATCGATTTCGATCGAGGACCCGTCCGGCAGGATTATTCGCTGCCAGACCAGCAATGCGCGCTTTTGCCCAAACGCCACCACGCTGTCATAGGTGCCGATCAGCCGGGAACCTTGTGGAATGAGCAAGATGCTGCCAGTGACTGTGTCTTGCACATTCTCTGTGACCTGCGCGACGACAAGGCCGGGTAGGTCGGAATTGATCCCGGTAATGAGGCTTGCCGCGATTACGCTGCCAGCCATCAGTTGGTAGGGCGAAGCAGACGTCTGCAGCGCATGGGGATTGTAGATTCCGCTTGTGCTCCGCTGACTGACAAAATCCAGCTTGCGCTGTTGGTTGTTTTGATCGCCCTCGGCTGGCGCAACGGAAGCCGACCCGGCTGTCGCTCCGGATTGCGGCGCTTCAGGCCGCTGCTGTACACTCTCCCCGCCGTCAGCGAGATCTGTCGATCTGGGTCGATTATCGATCCGGAACAACACTTGAGACTCGCGCGCTTCGATTGCCTGCTGGGCAAGGCGTTGATCCTCGGCGGAGACCTCCTGTCCCGGCGCAATTCCGAGTTGGCGCTGCCGCTCGAGGATGGGGCGGCCGAGATCACCGGGTAGCGGCGGTCCGAGCACCGGTGCCTTCGGCTTGACGCCGGAATAGTCCCTGGGCAGGCTGTCGAGCCCCTCGGCGGTGGGCTTGTGGTCAGGATGGTAGAGGTCTTCCGCATGCTCTTTGAATCGCAATGCCGGTCCCTGAAGCGCAATGATCATGACGCCCAGAATGGCACCACATCCGGCGGCAGAGATCGCGACAATCACCCCCCGCCTGAAGCGCACAGCACCGCGGGGTGAGGCGCGCAGCTGCAGCTGGTCGGGATCGAGTTTAGGCGGCGCATTGGAGTGGGAGGTATCGGTCATGAGCCTTTTCCCCTCACCTGCCGAAACCGGCAAAGAGTGGCATCCGACGCGGCAATTGCCCGCCGTCAATCCTTGAGATGCGAACGACCTGCTGCGGCTTGGCCCCGAGGCGCAGTTCGGCCGCGGCGAACAGGCGATCGACGATGTAGTAGTTGCCACGCATGCGGTAGTTGACCAGCTGATTGCCGCCGTCGGCACCGACGATGAAGAGCGGTGGCGCCTCGCCCTGATCGATGCGCCGGGGGAATTCGATATAGACTTTGCTGCCGTCGTCAAAGGCCCGTGTCGGCCTCCAGGGCGGAGTGTCGCCGGCGATTGAATAGCGGAAGCGGATATTTTCGAGCGCAACATTCGATGCGACCGGCGTTGCAGCGTCGGCCTGAACGTTTCGCCGGGAGAGCGCAAGGATCTGGTCTTCGCTGTAAGTCCAAGAGATGGCCGCCATTGCGGTCTTGTCCGTGCTTTGGAGCTGCAAGTGATAGGTGCGTCGATCCGTGGTGATCACCAGATTTGTGGTAAGCTCGGGCGCGAACGGCTTCACCAAAACATGGGTGCGCTGACCGTCACCGGTGCCACTGACGGTGTCGCCGATGACCCAGCGGACCGTGTCCCCGGCGGACACCGCCGTCAGTTTCTCGCCCGGCTGCAGAGCGATATCGGTGACGCGCTCCGGCGCGGCAAAGAGCTGATAAAGCGCGCCATCGGTGAAGGGATAGACCTGGACCGCGTTGACATAGCCATACCTGGTTGGCTGCCGAGTTGCGGCCCTATTGGCATCGGCAACGCGTTCTTCAGGAGAGCGCTTGTCTTCGGCGAACTTGACCGGGTCAGGCTGCAACTGGCCGGGAAGCGGTAGCGGCTTTGGCACCTCGACGATTTTAACCGGTTTCTCTGGCGGCTTCTCGATCGACGCTGCTTTGAAGTCGGCAGCGTCATAGGCAATCTCGGGCGGCGGCACCGGCTTGGATGCGCAGGCGGATAGCACCGCTGCCGAGGCCGACAGGATCAGCGCGGCACGGAGCGATGGGGCTTTATTTGTCATTGGCGGGCTCCTTGGGGGAAACGGAGGTCGGCGCGGCACTGTCGAGCTCGCGCGACCAATCGATGGCGTTGATGAAGAGGCCGAGCGGATTCTTGCGCAGTTGGTCTGTATTGTTGGGCGGGCGGATCATGATGGTGAGGATCGCCGTCCAGCGGGTCGTGCTGGCAAGGCTGCCGCGCTCAAAGACCTGCTCGGTCCATTTGACCTGGAACGAGCTGCCGGAAGCCCGCACCACGCTGGTCACCTGGACGGACACGCTTCGCGTTCCGATCTGACCGAAAGGATCGTTCGCCTTGGCATATTCGTTGAGGAAGAGCGCGGCGCGGTCACTGGCAAAGTCATAGGCGGCCAACCAGTTCTGCCGCACCAACACCGGATCGGTGGAAACGGAACGGATATTCTGAATGAAACGGCCAAGATGCCAGGCGATCTGGGCGTCCGTCGGCTCGTAGTCCCGGATTGCCGAGGCTACGGCGCGCGCCTCGCCGAAGCGGTCGACCTCGACGACGTAGGGCACCACCCGGCTCTGCATTGACTGCCAAACGAACCCGCCGGAGAGCCCGGTCGCCAATGCCAGGCAGCCAAGAGCCATCAGCCGCCAGTTGCGGGCCTGCACCCGCGATGAGCCGATGCGCTCATCCCAAAGCTGGCCCGCCTTCTGGTACGGTGTGATGGGCTCGGGTGTCTTGCCGTAGCGTTGAACGGATCGCTTGAACAGCATCTAGTCGTCCTTGTCGTTGAGAGAGGGATTGGCGCTACCGCCCGGTCTGTCACCATCGCGCACGGCCTGCATGGTGGCGTGGCGGTGGGCTCGCGCAGACTGCTGGGAACGCAGGCGCCTGGCCCAGCTAGGGGCAGCATCGGTGGTCGGACCCGAAGGAGTTTCGGTCATCGAGGCGATGGGAGACCCGCCGGTCGCGGTCCATGCGGCCTGGCGCCCGGCATCAGCGCTGCGCCCGACGGTTTCCGCGGCAGATCGTGCCGCTCGCACAGCGGCGCCGCTGGCAGCACCTGCCACGCCCTGCATCCCGGCAGCCACACCGGACAGGCCGGAGTCAGGCGAGGTTGCGCGTCCTAGTTGCCAGGCAGAGGAAGCTGCCGAACCGATCGTGGTGCCGGCGCGAATTGCGGCAAGCCCGCCATCAGCTGCCATGCGCACCCCAGCGATCGCAGCGCCTCCCGCAATGAGTGACGCACCGGCGGCGGCCGCGGCCGTACCCAGTGCAGCGCCCGCACCAAGCTGCGGGGCACCCGAGACGAGACCGGACGCTATTCCAGGCCCGAAAATACCTAGCCCAAGCAGCGCCAGCGCGCCCAACACCTGTGACATGGCGGCGGCCAAATCCGGCTCCTTGCCTTGCAGCGCCGAAGCGAACTCGCCGAACAGCGTGGACCCGACACCGACAATGACCGCAAGCACCATCACCTTGATGCCCGACGAGATCACGTTGCCGAGCACGCGCTCGGCCAGGAACGCCGACCTGCTCCAGACTGCGAAGGGCACCAGAACGAAGCCGGCGAGAGTGGTGAGCTTGAACTCCAGAATGGTGATGAAGAGCTGGATGGAAAGAATGAAGAAGGCAATGATGACCAGGAACCAGGCCACGAGCAGCACGAAAATGGTGAGCGCGTTGCCGAAGATTTCGGGAAAGCCAAGAAGCTGGCTCGCCTGATCCAGCAGCGGCCACGCGCCCTCGAAGCCTGTGGCAGCAATACGTCCGGGCCGCAGGAGACTGTCGGACGACAGATTGGCGGCCGAAGCGCTGATGCCCAGCCCTGCGAAGGAGCGGTATATAATGTCGGCGAGATTCTTGAAATTGTTCAGGATGAAAGCGAAGACGCCGACATAGAGCACCTTGCGGATGAAGCGGCCGAGAATGTTGGGCTCGCCGGCGAATGCCCAAGCGAGCCCGGCTAACGTGATGTCGATGCCGATCAGGGTCGTGGTGAGGAAGGCGACATCGCCCGACAGCAGACCAAACCCGCTGTCAATATAGCGGATGAAAGTCTCCATGAAGCGATCGATGACCCCGAGGTCGTTCATTGCGCCTTCCTCGTGCCAGAAATGGTGATCAGTTGCCGGGATAGGCCGTGCCGGTGCCGAGGAAACGCTTTGTCGTCTGGCGCGCGGCTTCTTCGGACTGCGCTTTGCGAGCCGCATCCTCGGCCTCAGCGCGAAACTGCGTCGCGAGCAGCGTCTGGATCTGCATCTGCTGCTTGGTTGAGAGCGCGATCAGTTGGTTGGTGGCCTGGCTTGCCTCAAGCGCACCGGCAGCACCCTGGCTGCGGTTGACGAGATCAGCAAGCAGGTCGCGATCGCCGCGGACGTTGTCGAGGATTTGCGACTGGACACCCATCGTCTGCCGGAACGCCTGCATGGCGCTCTGCCAGCGCTCGCGTGCTGCGCTTGCCACATCGCTGACCTTGATCGTGGCGTCGTAGCTTTCGGGATATTGATTGCGCCACTGGTCCTGCAGCTTGCCCAGATCAAAACTCAGACCACTCGCCTGGTCCATGAGCCCGTCGATCCGCTGCAGCGAACCGGTGAGCTGGCCCACCGAAGAAAAATCCAGCCTCTGAAGGTTGCGCGCCATGTTTTGTAGCATGGTCGCCTGGTTCTGGAGCGACTGTATCTGGTTATTGATCTGCTCCAGTGAGCGTGCCGCCGTCAGCACATTCTGGGTGTAGTTCGAGGGATCGAAGACAATGAGCGCGTAGGCTGGCTGGACATAGTCGGCCATCGGTTTGGCCATCAGGGAAAGGGTGATCAGGCCGGAAAGGAAACGGCGCCGCATCATGACGATTACTCCATGTCTGGTTGAGGGAATTGGCGGAGAAGCTCGGCGGCCCAATAGAGCCCGCGGGCATTCACGAAATGAAAGGCAAAGCCGTCCTGTCCGTGTTCCGACAGGATCCTGTCGATCTGGGTCTGGCTGGCCGGATCGGAGGCGCCGCATAGCGCAAGCGCGATTGGGCCCAAGCCCAGCTGAAACAGCCGGTTGCCGCGGCGCGATTGCAGATAATATTGCCGCTTCGGCGTGGCGCGCGCGACAAGCTCGATCTGCCGCTCGTTCAGGCCGAAACGCTCGTAGGCTTCCCGTGCCTGTGGTTCCACGGCACGGTCATTGGGAAGAAAGATGCGCTGTGGGCAGCTCTCGATGATGGCCGGTGCGATTGCAGAGCCAGCGACGTCGGCCAGTGACTGCGTGGCGAAAATGACCGAGACGTTCTTCTTGCGCAGCACCTTCAGCCATTCGCGTATACGCCCCGCAAAGAGCGGATTGTCGAGATAGAGCCAGGCCTCGTCGAGCATGAGCAATGTCGGTCGTCCATCGAACCGCGCCTCGAGGCGATGGAAAAGATAGGTGAGCACCGGCAGCACAGCGCCTTGGCTGTGCATCAGCTCTTCGGTCTCGAAGCACTGCACATCCGACAAGGCCAGCCGATCGTCATCCGCGTCCAGCAACCGGCCGAAGGGCCCGTCGAGCGTGTAGGGCATCAAAGCGGACTTCAGCGCGTTGGACTGAAGCAAGACCGACAGGCCGGTGAGTGTGCGTTCCTGCGCCGGCGCCGTTGCAAGACTGGTGAGTGCCGACCAGATTGCCTCTTTCGCCTCCGGGGTGACGGTGACGTTCTCATGGGCGATCAGCCCGGCGATCCATTCGGCTGCCCAGCTGCGGATCGCCGGATCGTCAATCTTGCGCAGCGGCTGGAAGGCAAGCGCACCGTGCGCGCGCAGCGCGTGATGCTCGCCACCCATGGCAAGAATTGCGGCCCGGGCTGAATTGCCTTTGTCGAAGACATAGACCTGCGCGCCGGCATAGCGTCGGAACTGCAGAGCGAAGAGGGCAACGAGAACCGATTTGCCGGCGCCGGTCGGTCCGACGATCAGCATGTGGCCGACATCGTCGACGTGGGTGGAAAGCCGGAACGGTGTCGACCCGCTGGTTGAGGCGAACAGAAGCGGCGGGGCCTCTGCCTGTGTAACTTTGGCGAGATGCTCGTTCGCCGCCGGGCCGGCCCACACCGAGGAAAGCGGCATCAAGTGGGCGAGGTTCAATGTGTGAACGAGCGGCTGACGGACATTGGCATAGACATGGCCGGGCAACGAGCCGAGCCAGGCCTCGACCGCATTCACGCCTTCACGGATCGTGGCGAAGCCGAGGCCATTGACGACGCGCTCGACCGCGCGGAGTTTCCCCGCAGCGGCTTGATGGTCCTCGTCCCAAACCGTCACCGTCGTCGTCAGATAGCCGAACCCGACATGATCGCCGCCTAACGCCTGGAGTGCGGCGTCGGCATCGAGCGCCTTGTTTTCGGCATCGGTGTCGACGAGCGGGACGGGTTCGCTGGTCACCACCTCGCGCAGGATGGCCACGATCGATTTGCGCTTGGCAAACCACTGCCGCCGCAACCGCGTCAGCGTCCTGGTGGCCTCGGTCTTGTCCAGCGGAATGAAGCGCGTCATCCAGCGGTAGGGGAAATCCTGATGGTTGAGCGCGTCGAGAATTCCGGGCCGTGTGACATTCGGAAAACCGAGGATTGTGAGCGTGCGCAGATGGTGGTTGCCAAGCATCGGCTCCAAGCCGCCGGTAAGCGGCGCATCGACCAGGATGCCGTCGAGATAGATCGGCGTTTCCGGCGCGGCGACTGGATGGCGGCGGGTGGAGATCGTGCCGTGGAGGTAAGTCAGCGTCTCGGCATCATCGAGTGCGCGTATTTCGGGCATGAAGCCTGACAGGAGATCCAGCACGCGACCGGTCTCGTCCCGGAACCGCGTGAGTTCCTGGCGCCACTCTCTCTCGCCTCCGGAATGATGCGAGTCGACCAGAGCGCTTTGCGCCCGCGCCTGGCTGTCCGGCGGCGGCATGAATGTCAGCGTCAGGTGATAGCGGCTCTCGTAGTGCGCGACCTTGCCTTGAAAGGCCGCGCGCCGTTCTTCATCGACCAACCATGACGCAGCGTCGGGGAAACGCGAGCTTGGGTAGCCCAGCGCCTCGATGCGCTCGGCTTCGAAGAACAATGCCCAGCCGGAGCCGAGCCGTCTGAGCGCATTGTTGGCCCGCGCGCAGATGCCGATGAGTTCGGCTTCTGTTGCACTCTCGAGATCAGGCCCGCGAAATCCAAATGAGCGCTGGAAACTTCCGTCCTTGTTGAGCACGATGCCCGGTGCCACCAGTGCGGCCCAAGGCAGATGATCGGCAAGTCGGTCGGCCTTGCCCCGATATTCGGAGAGATTCAGCATGCGAGCCACCCCTTCAGGCGAAGATGGCGGACGAGCACGCTGGCGAAATCGGGGTCGCGGCGGGCCGCGAAGACAGCCACGGTGTGCGCGCAGGTCCACAGCACCAATCCGGCAATCCACTGCTGCAACCCCAGCCCGACGGCCGCGGCGACGGTGCCACTGAGGATGGCCACCGCTCGCGGCGCGCCGCCGAGCAAGATTGGTTCGGTCAGTGCCCGGTGAACCGGAACCTCAAAGCCCTCGATATGGTGCTCTCTGGCGAACATCAGACGAGTGCCCCGCCGCCAAAGGAGAAGAAGGAGAGGAAGAAGCTCGATGCGGCAAAGGCGATCGACAGGCCGAAGACAATCTGGATGAGCCGACGGAACCCACCTGCCGTGTCCCCGAAGGCGAGTGTCAGGCCGGTGCTGATGATGATGATGACCGCGATGATCTTGGCGACCGGCCCCTGCACTGATTCCAAGATCTGCTGCAGCGGCTGCTCCCAGGGCATTCCGGAGCCGGCGGCGTATGCCGGAAACGTGAGAAGAAACGCGAGCGTGGTGGCCCAGAGAAAGCGAGGCTTCTTGCGCATGAAGTGACCTTTCAGAGTTGCTGGAGTTGCGGAAGCGTGAGCTGGGTGACGGCGTAGTCGCCACTGCCGTCGAGGCCAGTGACCTCGGCGATCGTCTCGATGCGGCGCGAGGATCCGCGGCCGGCGATGAAGACGATCAGGTCTATCGCCTCGGCGATGAGCCGGCGGGGAACGGTGACCACGGCTTCCTGTGCGAGCTGCTCGATGCGGTAGAGGGCGGACCGCGCCGAGTTCGCGTGAACGGTGGCGATGCCGCCTGGGTGACCAGTGTTCCATGCCTTCAGCATGTCGAGCGCTTCCGCGCCTCTGATCTCGCCGACGATGATGCGATCGGGTCTGAGGCGCAGTGTCGAACGCACGAGATCGGCGAGCGTGACAGAACCACGCCTGGTCCTCAGCGCAACGCAGTCTTTTGCTGCACATTGAAGTTCGCGCGTATCCTCGATCAGGATCACCCGCTCGTGGCAGTCGGCGACCACGGCTAGCAGCGCATTGGCAAGGGTTGTCTTGCCCGATGAGGTGCCGCCCGCGACCAGGATGTTGCGCTGCTCGCGGACGGCTTTCTTCAACGCGTCAGCCTGCAGCGGCAGCATGACCCCGTCGGCGACATAATCGGCCAGGCTGTAGAGCTTTGCGGCGGGCTTGCGAATAGCAAAGCATGGCGCCAACACCACAGGTGGCAGCAGGCCTTCGAACCGCTCGCCCGAGGGCAGTTCGGCGCTGACGATCGGATTATCCGCATGCGCTTCGGCGCGCACGTGGGAAGCGACGAGGCGGACAATGCGCTCCGCCTCGGTAGGATGGATGTGTACGCCTGTGTCGACCAGGCCCTCTCCGAGCCGATCGATCCGCAGTGCTCCGTCGGGATTGACCATCACCTCGATGATCGATGGGTCTGAAAGCGCTTTGGTGATCGCCGGACCCATGGCGGTGCGCAGCATCGCACGGCGGCGATGGTCGGCTTCCGGATGAGAGTTCACCCTTCCCCTCCCCCGCCATTGCCTTTGTCAAGCGACCGCTTCCCGGAAGCGATCTGCCGGCCGACCTGCTCGACAAATTTGTCGAAGCGCTCCTGGCCGATGGCCTGCGTTACCCTGTCCGGGGCCGGCGTGTGGGCGTGAAGCGTGATCGAGAAGCGGATGAAGAGCGCCAGGCTCTCCATCGTCATCTCGGCGTCGCGCCTGACATGAGCGAGGTCGCGAGAAAGACGGTCGAGCCTTACCCCGTATCGTTGGTCGAGCTCGTTCTCGCCACGCCGCTCGATGAAGGCTTCTACTGCCTTGGCGACGATCGCCGATTTGGTGGTCGAAGGATCACGACTGAGTTTGTCCAGCTTCTCGCTTAACTCGAACTCAAGCAGAAATTGGTGACGAATGCGGCGGGGCTTCATGTGGCTTGTTCCAACTGCCAGCGCTGCCCGCCGGCACGGGAACAAGCATCCGCCAGATGCCCAAAAACGCTTATCGCCCTTATCTACGCTGAGGTACGCCGTCAGGAAGCAGCGTTCAGAAGCCGGGCACGATGTCCTTGTCGTCGCCCCTTCCCTCATTGATGCCGTAGGCGCGGGCCGCCGTCGAAATCCGATCCATGACACGTTTGTCGGCGACCGGCTCGCTATCATCGTCAACAGACTTGAAGAGATCGTCCTGCTCAGCTTCTGGAGAAAGCACGACTTGATCTTCCGCTAGAGCTGGATGGCGCTGCTGCTGGACGCCGCCCTCGTCCCCGATCGCCGCGTCGGCAATTTCGTCGCCCGCAGCCAGACGACCGTCAACGCCGCGCACCCGTCCAGTCCAGTCATCCGTGCGCGAAGCCGGACGGTCCGCGTAAGGGCTGTCCCGCAGCACCGGGGAAGGTAGCACGCGTTCGGTAAAATTCCAGTCCTCATAATAGCGCAGCTTCTGGGCGCGCAACGGCGGCAGCCCTGAAATCAGCACCAGCTCGTCGGTTTGGGGCAGCTGCATCACCTCGCCAGGAGTGAGCAGCGGTCGGGCCGTTTCCTGCCGGCTGACCATGACGTGCGACAGCCAGGGCGCCAGCCGGTGGCCGGCATAGTTGCGCATCGATCTAAGCTCCGTTGCGGTGCCGAGCGCATCCGAAATGCGCTTGGCGGTGCGTTCGTCATTGGAGGAAAAGGCAATACGCACGTGGCAGTTGTCGAGAATGGCACTGTTCTCGCCATAGGCCTTGGATATCTGGTTCAATGATTGCGCGATCAGGTATGCGCGAATGCCATAGCCGGCCATGAAGGCGAGCGCGGTCTCGAAGAAATCTAACCGCCCGAGCGCCGGGAATTCGTCGAGCATCATGAGGAGTCGATGTTTGCGACTCCTGCTTGGATCGCCCTCAAGGCGCTCGGTCAGGCGTCTGCCGATCTGGTTCAGGATCAGGCGCACCAAGGGCTTGGTGCGCGAGATGTCCGACGGCGGCACGACCAGGTAGAGCGATATCGGTCGCTCGGCATCCATGAGATCGACAATGCGCCAGTCGCAGGTCGATGTTGCCGCCGCGACCGTCGGGTCGCGATAGAGCCCGAGAAATGACATGGCGGTCGACAAAACACCCGAACGCTCGTTTTCCGATTTGTTCAGCAGCTCACGTGCCGCCGAGGCCACGACCGGATGGACCTCAGGCTTGTCGGGCGTGCCCAGGTGGTTGGTGGTCATCATCCGCTGCAGCGTCGCGGAAAAGGAACGTTGCGGGTCCGACAGGAAAGTGGCCACGCGGGCAAGCGTCTTTTCCTCTTCGGCATAGAGCACGTGCAAAACGGCGCCGACGAGGAGGGAATGACTTGTCTTTTCCCAGTGATTCCGGCGGTCCAGCGCGCCTTCCGGATCTACCAGGATGTCGGCGATGTTCTGAACATCGCGGACCTCTTGTGGACCCTTTCGTACCTCAAGCAGCGGGTTATAGCGCGCCGACCTAGGATCCGTCGGATTGAATAGAAGGCAATAGGAGAATTTCGACCGCCAGCCGGAGGTCAACTGCCAATTCTCGCCTTTGATATCATGAATGACCGCCGAACCGGTCCAGGACAGAAGAGTTGGAACAACCAGTCCGACGCCCTTGCCTGAACGTGTTGGGGCAAAGGCCATGACGTGCTCGGGCCCGTCATGTCGCAGATAGCGATCCTTCAGCTTGCCTAGGAAAACCCCGGCCGGCCGAAACAGCCCTGCCGTCACGATCTCCTGAGTCGTTGCCCACCTTGACGAGCCATAGGTCGTCACCGATCCGAGCTGTCGCGCGCGCCACAGCGAACCGCCGATGGCGGCGGCACAGCCCACGAACCCACTCGCGCCGGCGAGCGCACCGGCCTTATCGAAGACCTCGGGCGCATAGGCGTCAAAATGGTACCACCATTCAAACAGTTTCCACGGCTTGTAGATCGGCCAGCCAGCCGCAACAAACCACGGCGCGCCGAGTGGCGGCTGATGGCCCAGCATGTGCGCGCACCACTGCGTGGCCGTCCACACGCCGAGCATGACGATTGCGAATACGACGACGATCTGCCCAATCAGCAACTTCGTGGGCGTCATTGGCTTGCTCCGCTGTTTCGAACACCGGGGCAAGCATCGCGCGCCGCGATGTGAACTGAAATGCACACTACGCACGACCAGGTGCGACGAGGAGCAGCGCCGGGCTCGTCACAAGGATTAGCCGGAGCTATTAAGGCCTCGACGATAACGTCCGACTGCTCGTTCAGCCGAAGTGCATTTCTATCGAAGGGCCGTGACCATCATTCGACGGTAACCGATTTTGCGAGATTGCGCGGCTGGTCGACATCTTTGCCCATCAAGACCGCCGTGTGATACGCAAGAAGCTGTATCGGCAGCGCAAAGATCATTGGCGCGATAATTTCGTCGACTACCGGCAGCACGATCGTGTGCATCGTGTCGAGTTTCGAAGCAGCGGCCCCTTTCTCATCCGTGATGAGGATAATCCGACCGCCTCTGGCGGCCGCTTCCTGCATGTTCGAGACGGTCTTGTCGAAAAAGCGATCATGTGGCGCGATGACGATCACTGGCATGTTTTCGTCGACCAGTGCGAGCGGACCATGCTTCAATTCACCAGCCGCATATCCCTCGGCATGGATGTAGGATATCTCCTTGAGCTTCAGCGCACCTTCCATTGCCAGTGGGAAACTGGTGCCGCGGCCGATATACAGGACGTCATGACATTTTGACAGTTCGCGCGATAGGAGCTCGACATCTGGCTTGATGCTGTTCAGGACCCGGCCCATGACGCCCGGCATTTCGGCAAGACTCGTGACGAGCGCCTTTGCCTCATCTTGCGTTGCCGTTCCACGGGCCCTGGCAGCGCCAATGGCGAGTGTGGCTAGAGCCACAAGCTGGCAGGTGAACGCCTTGGTGGAGGCAACGCCGATCTCCGGGCCGGCGAAGATCGGGAAGACGGCGTCGGCCTCCCGCGCAATGCTCGATTCCCGGCTGTTGACGACAGCGCCGGTCTTCAGCCCACGCGCCTTGCAGTATCTCAGGGATGCGAGCGTGTCCGCGGTTTCACCGGACTGCGAAATGAAAAGAGCCGCCGACTGCGGCGGCAACGGGATCTCCCGGTAGCGGAATTCGGACGCGACGTCGATTTCGACCGGCAGGCGCGCATAGCGCTCGAACCAGTATTTTGCGATAAGTCCAGCCAGATAGGCGGTGCCGCAAGCCGAGATCGCCAGGCTCGGGATGCCGGCGAAATCCATGCAAGACGTCGTGTCGGCGCGATTCCCTTCGAAGCTGGTGTGATAACCGAGCGCACGGGCGACAACCTCGGGCTGCTCATGAATTTCCTTCTCCATGAAATGGCGATACTTGCCCTTATCGGCCAGATATGCCCCGGCAAGGGAAGTCTGGCGCGGACGCTCGACGGGATGGCCATCGAAATTGAAGATATCGACTCCTGTCTTGCCGATAACGGCCCAGTCGCCGTCGACGAGATACGTGACCGCATTTGTGAAGGGAGCAAGCGCGATCGCGTCGGAGCCCAGGAACATCTCGCCGTCGCCATGACCGATCGCCAATGGGGGTCCATTGCGCGCCGCCATGATGGTGGACGGATCATCCTCAAAGAGAACAGCAAGCGCGTACGCACCCCTGACGCGCTTCAGCATGGCATGCATTGCCTCACCCCTCCCCATGCCCTCACGGCGGTATCGTGCCAAGAGATGTACGACAACCTCGGTGTCGGTATCGGTCTGGAACTCGGCGCCCGCCGCCGCCAGTTCATCCTTCAATTCGGCGAAATTCTCGATGATGCCGTTGTGAACCACGGCCACACCCTCGGCAATGTGCGGGTGGGCGTTGCGCTCGGTGGGTGCGCCATGGGTCGCCCAACGTGTATGTGCGATGCCGACGATGCCACTCAGCGGCTCTTCCTTCAATCTTTTCTCGAGATTGACAAGCTTGCCCTTCGCGCGCCGGGAGTGCAACGAGCCCTCGCAAAGGGTGGCAAGGCCGGCTGAGTCATAGCCGCGATATTCGAGCCGCTTCAACGCGTCGACCAACCGCTCCGACACCGGCTGATGCCCAACGATGCCAACAATCCCGCACATGATCGTCTCCGAATTCTTCCCGATAGCCTCAGTCGGCCCAAGGGCACGGCCAAGCGCTCAGCCTCCCTAGTAGAATTCGGCAAAACAGGTAAATCGATTTTTGGGATAGCTGCCATCCAGCCAGCGGATAGGCGAGTTCGTGTTTGACATCGGCGAGACGGACCGTTGATTTCGGCTATCCAGGTCTCCTGACCTTCACCCGTCTCAGAGAATGAGAAAGCCGTCAAATTCGCTACCAATTGCCGCGATTTGCGGCTTTGTTCAGTGCTTTTTCAACTTGCGCGGCCGCGCAGATTGTCCCTGCAAGCTGTCCCTCTTGGGCACCGCCGCGTGTCGCGGAGAGGATCGTCCGGTGGCCGACTTAGTGGCGGAGTGTTCGGCGGTGCGGAGTTTCGGCCGCTGAAATTCAGCCGTGGCAACGTCGCCGAGTTGCCGACGCTGCCGCCGCAACCGGGCTGTGTCGATCTTAGACAAGGCCGAATGCCAGGCTCTGTCGATGGCCCTAAGGATCATTTGCATTGCTACCTTCCTCTGCTGCCCAGCGCATTCGCTTCGTCTGCGTCAGTCGATTTGGGATCGTGCATCAAAGTTCGATGCCGATGCGAATCGGGTGGCTATCAGCCCCATTTTTGGCTGCCTATGCAAGCAGGCGGACGCGTTATGTCATCTTATGCCTCATGGCTCGGATCACCTTGTCGAACTCTTGCGGGGGTCGAAGGCACCCCGCACCTGCGCATGGCTACCATGAAAGTCACGAAACGCTGGGCCCACTCCTTTGCCGACCGATGCTCCAAGAGATGCCCTCGCGCTGCACCAGGCCGGAAACCTCTTTGCCGACATGCCGCTCGAGCACCGGCCGCCATGGTACGAGCGTGAACTCTCGCGATTTCTCGATAACGGCGTATTTGCCGCTGGCGAGTTCAACTGACCGGCGGAGCGTGCCCACTACGCGATGACCGGCCCGCGTTTCGGCATAGGACAGGCCAAGCTCTTCCGACAGTTGACCGGCAACACGGTTCAACTCCCGCTGGCGGAGGATCGAAATCATGTTGGCGCGATAGACGATCCGATCCTGCTCCTGATCGGCAAGGCCCTGCGCGATCAGCCACTGCTGTCGGCGGCTCCGCGCCTCCTGCATCTCACGGCCGAAGCCCGAGTTACGTAACCTCTCTGATGCCTCGGAGACAAGCTGGCTGTCGATCCAGGTCGCGCCGTCAAAGCCAACCTGCCGCTCCAGCGGCATCGAAGAGAGCTTGTCGACCGTGACAGGCTGGGTCCTCGCCTGCTGGCGCTCGTAGGCGGCTACACGATCGAGATGATCCGGCGCGATGATCCAGGTGCCATCGGGCTCGCGCTCGACGCCCCCGGTAGCGCGCCGGATTGCCTCCAGCCGGCGCACATGCGTTTCGGCGAAGCGGTCGGTGGAGGTCGGATCGTGCTTCAGATGAATGTCGATGTTGTAGCGGCCGTGATGGGCAGCCGCGATTTCGGCCACCGTGCGGTCAACCAGCCTGGGCTCTGTGTTCCTCGGCGCGACACGCACGATGCAGCCGTCGGGCGTCGGCTCTGTCGCCTCGCCTTTGCCGATGTTGATGTATCGGGTTTTGCCATCCACACCGTCGACGATGAGGTAATGCCGGTCGCTGAGCTCGTCGGCCAGCCCGCGCGCGACAACGCGGCCGACGACAGGGGCGGCCTGCTCGCCCGATCCATCTTGGATCACGCAGTCGGCGGCACTGCGGGAGATCCCCCTGCCCGTCAGTTCGCGATGCAAGGTCTTGATGATGTCGCCGCGTTCGCCGATGCGGCGCAGCGTCGCTTCAAGCCCGTCATCGAGCCGCCAGCGGCCCGGGGCGATCTCTTCGGCCAGATGCATCCGCTCGAGCTTGCGCAGGCGCCCCTGATGCAAGGTCTGTCGAAACGCATCGCGGCTATCCGGTGACACGAGCCCACTCTCGTCACGCAGCTGCAGCAGGCGGCGGTCGATGCTGGTGAAGCGTTCCTGCTGCATTTCCTGACGCAGGCGGTGCTCGATCTCGTGGTCGGTGCGCGGACCGAGATCGAGGCTGACCAGCTCGGCAGCGCGCTCGCGGATGCCGCTCGAGATGTATTCGCGCGCTATGACGAGATTCTCACCGCGATCGTCCTTGCCACGCACGATGATGTGGGTGTGCGGATGGCCGGTATTGAAATGGTCCACGGCAACCCAGTCGAGCTTCGTGCCGAGATCCTCCTCCATCTGTGCCATGAGCCGCCGCGTCAGTGGCTTGAGGTCGTCGAATTCGATGCCGTCCTCGGGTGCGACGATGAAGCGGAATTGATGGCGATCGCCATCGGCACGATCGAGGAAGTCCTTGCCGGCGACGCGATCGCTGTCGGCGCCATAGAGCCGGCCAGGCGCGCCCTCCCGGGTGACGCCGTCGCGCTGGATGTAGCGCAGATGCGCACGCGCCCCGTCCGCGCTCTTGCCGGCCAGCTTGACGACACGCGCCTTGACGACGACCCGGCGCTGGCGGAAGGCTGCATGGCGATCGCGTGATTTCAGCAGCGCGGCCGTCGCCCCACCCCGGCCTATCCGGCTGCCCGCGAAGCGGCCACCACGCTGGGGCCGGCCACCAGCTCGGTTGATCGCTGCCCGGACCTGGCCGACAAAGCGTTTGCCGGCCTTCGAACCCCGGGAGCCAATCTTCCCGAGCTTCGGTCTGAACTCGTCATCCTGCATGCTTGGCCTGCGCCTGGAACAGAGTCGAATCAGCCATTTGCGCTCCGAAGTTCTCCTGACGCTGGAGGGTGCCTCCGGCAAAAATGATGTGCAGACAAACACTTCGCCGCCTCTTGGAGGGGGTGTCTTTATCTTGCCTTCCGCGCCCCACCCCTTCGGACGCGTCCGGCCCCCCCCTTTGCTAGCGTTCCGGCTCCTTGACCTGTGCGACGTCGCTTCCCAGCGGCACGAAGAGATCGCCGTTTCGCGCGCCGGCGCGATCACCATTTTGCGGGAAAAACAGCGAGCGCCCCGAGGGTGCATCTTGCCTGCTTGGAGCGACAGATTTGCCCTTGAACTGCTCGATGTCGGTTCCCGAAACTCCGGCCGCCCGGAGCTGCTTGAGGTAATCGACGGTCTCTTTCGGCAGCGGCGTGCCGCGCTTCAGATGCGCCTGGTAGCGCTCGGGTCCGGCGTTGTAAGCGGCAAACAGACCGGGGAACCCGAAGCGGTCATACATGGCCCGAAGATAGGCAGTGCCGGCCAGAATGTTGTCGCGCGGATCGTGGGGATCGGCGCCCAGTCCGTATTGCGCACGCATGTCCTGATAGGTTTCCGGCATCACCTGCATGAGGCCCATGGCACCGGCGCGCGAGGTGATCGGCCGGCCGTGGAGCATCGTCTTGCCGCTGCTTTCGGCATCGATCACCGCGTAAATCCAGGCCTCGGGAACACGGAAACGCTTGCTTGCTTCGCCTGTGAACTCATGCCACCTTCGAAGTTGCGGACTTTGGGAGATGGCGACCGGCTCAGCGCCGGTCGAGGCGGAACAGGCGCATGGCGCGACAGCGATCATGCCAAGCATCAGGAGGGCTACTCGGTCCATAGCGGCGCGAGCCTCCCGATGATGTTGGCGGCTCGGACCGGCCCGAAATAGCGGCTGTCGAAAGAGCGCGGTGCCTCGCCGTTCAGCACGAAGAATTCGTCGTCAGCGAGCGCGCGGCAGCCGCTCCACCATGGCAGCGGACGGCCTTGGGTGTCGGTTGCGAGCCGACGTGCGACGATCTTGCCGCCGATGATGATCGCCTCGTTGAAGGCGCAGACACGTTCGTGCGGCAGCGCGGCAATGTGCTTTACAAGGGGAACGCCGTTCGGGAGATAGCCGCGTTCGGCAGCAAGGCCGGCAATGGCATCCGGTGCGCCGGCGAGCACCAGGTCGCCGCGTGCTGGCGCTCCCGCCATGACGCGATAGAGGCCGACCGGCGCGCTCGCCGAGGCGTTCCAGATCAGCCAGGGCGACGGGTTTGCAAGCGGGCCGAAGGCAATCAGGCCAAGGGCAATCGCGGTCGCGGCGATCGCCCTTGTCGCCCGGACACGGCGCAGGCGGCTGCCGGTCAGACGGATGACAGGAGGCCGGCTCATGAGCGGCCTCCATCGTTGGAATGGGTGTGGTTCTGGCGGCCTTTCGACCAGTCGTCGAGCTCATCGATGTGGTAGCGGACGTAGCGGCCATGCTTGCGGAATTTCGGGCCGCCGCCGTTGAGCCGCATTTTTTCCAGCGTGCGCTGGGAGAGCCCTATGTAGAAGGCGGCTTGGGCTGTGTTGAGAAATGGACTGCCCTTTTTGGCGCGGGCGGCGCGTTCGTTTTCGTTGTCCATGATGATCCTCGTTTGGCTTGCGAGCCAGGCGAGGATGGGCGGGCGAGGTCGTCTTGGGGACGGGCGAAGAGTTGGGGGCGAGTTTTCGCCGCTCCTCGGCAAGAGCCCCGCGCCGGCTGCGGCGCGGGGCTCGGGTCGGCCGGATCAGTCGGCCGGGTTCCAGATGATGGCGTAGGTGTCGTCATCGTCCTGGCCGGCGGCGCGGCCCAGATTGGCGTAGAGCTTGCGCGGTCCGAACTCCGGCGCTGCAATCGACAGGCTCACATAATCCTTGCCTGACGTCTCACCGGTGCGGATCCAGCCGGCGCCAACTTCGACCCCTTGCGTCAGCACCCGGTAGTCGGGATGGTTGTCGGCGCTCTTGGCCTGGTTGGGGATGATGTCGATGTCGGCGCGGACGCTGAGGGTCTTGAGCTGGCCCTTGTAGGCGCCGTTTTCCTGCTTGTTGACGTAACCGATCGCGGTCATTTCGAAGTCTCCTTTTGCTGTCGCCGGGGACCATCCCCTGCGATGGCTGACCGTGATGGACGCGTCCGGAGCGCCTGAACCCGACAGGGCCGCAGCGCCAGCGGAGGACCCGAGCCGGCGGCTTTTTTGAAGCGGAGCGGCGCGAGGAAGCCGCCGCAGGCGGCGGGGAAAAAAGCTGCTGGCGAGGGTTTCGGGCGGCCGGACCCGTCCATAGGTCGATAAGCCAGCCGCAGGGGATGGTCCTGGAGGGAGCATGGAGTTCGTGGCAAGCGCGGTCGCTGCAGCCAAGCCAGGAGAGGCGGGAATTGGAGGACTGCGGCTGATGCCGTGCCGTGCCGATTGAGATCGTGCCCAGGGGTCGGGCGCCGGAGCAGGCTCCGACGGGCTGATCGAGCCGCGGGATTAAGGTGATTTGCCCGGCTGGATTCTGCCGCGGGAAGGCGGCGGCAAAGGTCACGAAAATGCGGCCATTGCGACCGGGGTACGATGCCGAGCGGCGGCCACTTTGGAGGCCGCCGCCCAGCCTGACGTCTATTGGCAGCCGAACAGGGACCGGACCCGGGCCCATTGATCGGCGGTGCGCAAGCCGCCTCGATCCGTGTAGCTTTCGACCGGGAATTTCATCCAGCGCGGCAGCCAGGCCTCGACCTTTTGCCTGCCGTTGTCGCCGCACAGAAAGTCGCGGATGATTGTCTTTTGCGTCTTCACCTTTTCGGCGACATTGCCGTCCGCGACATGCTTGCCGCCGATTTCGGCAAGCATGGAATTGGCAATTTCCTTGTCGCGCAACAGATCGAAGAAGGCGTCGTCCGGTTGCCAGCAAGCGGCGGTGTCGACAGTGAGATGATTGCCGAGCGCCTCGATGACGGCGCTGCCGGCTTCGAGCGTCTCGGCCATGACGATGCCGAGAACGCGCATCACATCGTCGTCGGACAGCGTCAGGAGATGCGAAAACAGGCGTGCCGTGCCGAAGTCGCTGCCATTGCGGCCAGCGACCGCGCCACCCTCGTCCGGTTCCCCAAGCAGCGCCAGGACCTCACGCCGCTTATCCGTGAAGGTGGCCTCGGCCTTGCAGGCTGACAGGCTTGCCGCCACGATCTCGTTGGCGGCGCGCTGCGGCTCGGTGCGCACCTGCCACAGGCTGGAGCCGGCGATCGCATGCGCCACCATCAGGCGAAGGGCTGCGGCCGGACGGTCAAGGAGCGCCAAGCGCACGATGGCATGGCGGTGCAGATCGACATAGTTCTGCATCGGTCCGGTGAGTTCGCGCCGCGAGGGTTTATCCGGAGTCTCGGCCTCTGCGGTCTCGCTTTGATCGCGGGCGCGGCGGGCTTCCTTGCGCGACAGCCAGCCCTCGTGACACCCGACCTCGCCGCGATGCGAGACTGATATAAAGACCTTGCCGCCCTTCTTCTTCGGCGTCTTTTCGTGGTCCCATGCGTGGAAATGTTGACCCGGTTCGAGCACGATCACTTCGCTCCACCCGGCCCCAAGATAGGCATCGCGCCTGGCGGCTATCGCCTCATTCTGCTTGAGCCAGAACAGGTCGGCGTCGGCAAAATAGCTTTCCTCGCCGAACAGATCGGAGACGATCAGGCCGGGATAGTCCTCGATGGCAAACAGCGCCACCTTGGTCGAGATCGACTGGCCGCCGAACAACCACTGCTTCAATTGCCAGCCGCGCGGCGCGCGGTTGTCGGGATCGGCAAAGAGCGCCAGCCAGTCCTTCTGCTGCGCCTTGGAGGCCATGGTGAGGTGGCGGACCGTCTCGGCGTCGATTTCCTCGCGGCGATAGGCTTCGCGAATCCTGGGCAGAAGCTCGCCAAGCGCCAGAATGCGCTTCACCTGATGCTCGGTAAGGCCGAAAGTGGCCGCGATATCGGCAATGGTGCGACCTTCCTTGATGAGGCGGGAGAAGGTTTCCCATTGCGAGACCTCGTCGGGATCGAGGCGGGCGATGTTTTCGATGAGGGAGGCTTCGAGCGCGTCGGCGTCGTCGCCATCCTCCATGATGGCGCATGGCAGCGGCTCGGCCTCGCCGCGCTCGTCGGCAAGGGTCTTGGCTGCGAAATAGCGTCGCCGTCCGGCGACGATCTCGAAGGTGTCGGGCGAGCCGTTGGGCCGCACCAGAAGCGGAACAAGGACGCCGCGCGCGCGCACCGAGGGCAGGATGTCGGAAATGTCGGGCGCGCGTTTGGAATGCCGCATGTTGGCGGCAGCGACGCTCAATCGGTCGATGGAAACGTGGGCAAGCTGCATGGTCTTTCTCCTTTGCAATGGCCGAAATTGCCTGACCGCGAGGCCGCAGGCCGAGCGGCGCGGCGGTTTTGCGCCGGATGGCGCTATTGTTCCGCCGGGTCGGGCGGAAGCTCGGGAAGGGAAAACGAGAGGGCGGCGGCGGCCTGCCGCAAGAGCCGTTCGGCCTGGGTGATGTGACCGCATAGGCGAGCGGCTTCGGCATAGACCGAGAGCGGAAACCGCGCCTTGAAATAAAGGTCGCGCTCGATGCCGAGGCCAAGTGGCCCCTTGACGGCCTGGAGCTCGGCAAGGCTGACGCTGCCGAGTTCGGGCAAGCCCAATGCGAGATCACAGAGGCCGAAGAGTGCATCGCCATTGGCGTCGAGCTCGCTCAGGAGCCAGGTGGCGGCGCCCAGCGGATTGAACAGTTTCACGACCGGAGAATGGTCGGCTTCGGTGTCGGCAGCGCCATTGGCGAGCAGAAGAAGGCGCAGTTCGTCAGGGATCAGGATCATTGCGGAGTTCCTTCAAAACGGTTCGTGATTGACGGCGGGTTGACCAACAGGCCGGTATCGAGGGTTTCCGCGCCGCGCGGTCGCACCGCGCGCCGTCAGAAGCGCAAGGCTCTCGCGTAGGGAGACGAAGCGCGCTCATGCGGCGATCTCGGCATGCGCCTCGCCTTCGACCTCGGCATTGAAGCCGAGCAGGAGATCGGCGGCTTTCGAGGCATGGCTGGCGGCGCGGAAGATGGCGCGATTGTCCTCGCGCAGCACGCTCAGCCACGAGCCGATATAATCGGCATGGCGCACGGTCGGCTCGATGCCCATAGTGCTGCAGACGAAGGCTGCGCAGATTTCAGCGACCAGTTCCTCGCGCGCGTATGCCTTGGTGCCGAACGAGCCGGAGAGGTCGCGCGCAAGGCGCGTCGGGTGGCCGGTCCAGTGGCCAAGCTCGTGAAAGCAGGTCCGGTAATAGTTGATCTGCTGAAAGAAGGCCGGTTGCGGTGGCACCTGAATGAAGTCGCTGCCCGGCATGTAGAAAGCGCGATCGCCGCCGATGCGGACATCCGCGCCGGTTGCACGAATGAGCGCCTCGGCCTGCGGGATGATCTGGCGCTGCGGCAGCGGATCGGCGGCGGCATGGAGATGTTCGGGCAGGTTCTCGCACTGCGCGACGTTAAAGACGGTGAACCGCTTCAGGTAAGGCACCGCCTGTGGTTCGTCGCCATCGGCCTTGGCGCGTTCCTTTTCGTTTTGCGGAACAAAGCGGTCGGCGTGAACGATGGTCGTTCCGCGCTCGCCTTTCCTGACATTGCCGCCAAGGGCCAGCGCCTGCCGGAAGGTCAGCCAGTTCTGGCTGGCATAGCTGCGCTCGATGACCGCGCCCCACAGGATCAGGATATTGATGCCGGAATAGCGGCGCTCGGTTGCCGCATTCCTGGGCAGGCCGAGGCCTGCCTTTGCGCTTCCCCAGGGCTTGACCCATGGCACGGTGCCGCGCTCGAGCTCGGCAATGATGCGGTCCGTGATCTCTTGATAAAGGCTGGCGCCTGCGCGCCCGCCCCTGCTTGCGCCAGCCTTTCGGCAGCCGGAACGTTTGTTGGTTGAACGCATGCCCTGGTCCTCCGCTCGCCAAATCGCGCCCTCCCCCGGAAGCGGGGTGGGCGGCGAAAACGACCGCAAAGGCCCGCCGTGAGAGGCGGACCGCATCCGAAGGACCGGAACGCAGAGGAGGACCCGAAGCGCAGCGAAGGGTTGCGGGATGCCGCGGCGGGCCTAGAAGGGAGAGCCGCCCACCGCGCGCACCCGGGGACGGCCTAAAGACAGACCACGCCGGCCGATCGGCCGGCGGCCGTGCGCAGCCGAAAGGCTGCCCAAGCCAGGGGGCGAAGCCGGATGGCCGAGACCGCCTGAGCCTTGCGAAAAAAAAGCGGGCTCGGTGCACGAGCACCCGGCGCGCGCCTTCAGGCGCGCGGGATTCAGGACTGGTGGTCGGCACCGCAGCTGATGTGATACCATCGATCCTTGCGCCTGGACGCGTGGATATGGTCGACGCCGCAGAGCCGTGAATTTCCACCTCTCGGCGCCCCTTGCCGCGTAACGGAGAGAGCGTCCAGGAGCGAGATCGCGGCCCTAGCCGCACGCCGGGAGACGGCGCCATGTTCGGCGTCGCGCTCGCGCCCCGCGTTACGGTCTGGTCAAGAAGCCAACCGCGAATAAGGCGCTCAGGAGCACATCAAAACCCCAGCTCCCAAAGACGATCCCGAGACCCTCAGTCAGAATGGCACTTTTGCAGCTGTCGAAGATCGTACCTTCGCCTAGGCGCGGGCATCAGCAATGGAGCGTTGCAGTCGGGCCATCCCCACTTCCCCTGGGATTACTTCGTCGCCGACCACCAACGCCGGTGTGCCCTCGATATACAGATCTTTGGCGAGTGCGAAATTGCGTGTGATGGCATTTGCGATGGCTGGGTCTTGCATGTCCCGCTTCAGCTGCTCGAGATCGAGGCCCACCCGCTCTGCAACGGCTAAGGTGGTGCGCTGGTTGAGGAAGCCGGGGAAAGCCATGAGGGCGAGATGGAACGCCTGATACTTCCCCTGTTTGTGCGACGCGAGCGCTGCGCGCGCTGCAAATTTGGATTCTGGCCCCAGGACTGGGAGTTCCTTGAACACAAGCTTCACATTGGGATCATTGCTGAGGGCCTCCTGTAGATCGAGAGCTGCCGCCCGGCAAACGCCGCAGTTGTAGTCGAAGAATGAGACCACAGCGATATCGCCATCCGGATTGCCCGCAATTGGCGAGGCTGGGTCGTTGAGGAGGGCGTCGCGCCGCTGTGGAATGCGTATGCGCAAGTCAGCCGCTATCAGGCGTTGGTCCTCCACACATTGCAGGTCCTCGGCCGTATCCAGATGTTGTTTCAGCGCTCCCAGCGCGAACAAAGCGAGGGCCAACAAAACGATTACTGTGACAAGGGCGGCATTCAGCCTGGACATGGGTGGGCTCCAATCAAACATGAACGGCAGGACGCCCGCGGCGCCGGCACCCCCGGCACGTTGCGGCGCTTCTCCCGTCGCGGCTCTCCGGTCAAGCGCCGCACCCCCCGTGTCGCAATTCCCGTGCCATCGCCGCCCGCAGCAGGAGCTCACGCAGCGCTGCGCTGCGGAAAGCGTGGGCCGTCGTGCATTGAACATCACTGTGGCTCACAACTGTGGCTCACAGCTGACTTCGTAGGCTGGGTGGCCTCGCTCGACGGGCGCACCATAAGATGGCGCAACCGGCGGCGGTTTCGCGACATAAGGTCGGGAACCGTTCAAACAATTGGCGGGGGATTTGTCGGCGCTTCCTGTGCACTTTGCAGAAAATAGGTCTGGGAAATTTCACAGAGCGCGGCCACAAAACTCGAACGGCAGCCGAGTCCTCCACTGTGGCTCGCTTTGCAAGCGCTAGTTCATCTCCGGCCCGGGGAGCCACTTATTCCAGAAATGCCTTGAAACCCAAGGACTCCAAGGGTTTCCATTCCCCAGAGATACACCGCGAGATACACTGCGGGGTAGAGGCTGCGCCCAAGGACAAGGCTGAGCCGGACAAAGACAAGCGCCGATCTTTCACATTGGATGAGGCTGCCGCCATCTTGGCCCGCCTTGTGTCACACGCCAAGACCGACCTCCAGCACATTTGGCGCATCTTAAAGGGACTGGATGTCGCCTCGCCGAGGTCTCAGGTTTGCGGGTTGCAGACGTGCATCTCGAACATGCCATCCCGCACAGCCCGTGGAGCTGGCAAAGCGCTCAAAGCAACCGAGGCCGTCTCAGGGTTCAGGACGCCTTATCCACACCAAGGGCGAGGCGTCGGTGGACAGCTCGTCGAGCCGCAGACGAACGACACAGCCAAACCCTCTGACACCAACACGTCGCCAACATCGCGACCATCGGCAAAGAGCAAGCCACAGCGTCGGCCGTAGTTGCACTTGTCGGTGCCCTCAGTGCCTGCTGGGCAGGAACATGGGACCATCTTCAGCTCCAGCTTCGCCTCAGCAACCAACTCTTTGAGGCGCGCCTTCGCTCGACGCCCAAGGTCTCTCTCAGAGTCGCACCTTGGCTCGATGCTTTCGGGCGCGTTAAAGCCGACAAGCCGGGTTCCCTTCGCGGCACCATTGAGCCGAATAGTATCGCCATCCGTTATCGTGAACTGGGTTCTGGCAAGCGGCACCCACTCCGATCCGCCGGACCTCGCGAAGGATGGCATGCTGGGCCAGGTAACGTGACCACCCCTAATGATGAAGGAGTAGATTAAGGAGCCAACGATCAGAGCCAAAGCGATCCCAAAGGTTCTAGCAAACCTGGCTGCCAAATAACGAGCTTCGCGGGCGAGTGGGCTTCGCCAGCGGCGCGTTTGCCATCGCGGGGACGATGGGGGCCTATCCGAGCGAGATTGTGGCGATGCGTTGGCGTTTGGCGGCGCGGGGCCTATGATCTCGTAAAGCTTTGCCCATTGCTTCGCGCTCAGCCGCGTGCGCGGGCCGTACTTCACCAATCGGTCACGCATGTCGAGCAGGAATTGGCGCTGCCATTGGGTGAAGTGGCCGCGAACCAATGCAGCCTCGATACGGGACTTCAGATCGTCCTCAGGCTGCATTTCCGCTGCCCCATTCCCCCAATCACATTACTAGGCAGCCGGCTTGGTGTGAATAGGCACTCAACCACTCGGCGGGAAGCAACGCAACGTGTCCCAGTGCGCCCTCAACCTCCAGCAGGGAGAACTCGCGGGGCTGCCTGAGGGATAAACGTGACGGACATGGGACCCCCCAGAGCAGCGAGGAACTTACTCGGAACGATCGTGTGTGATGCGAGTTAACCATCCGAAGCGGTCGATCCTCGGATGTAGCCGCTCAAAGAGCCCGCTGCCTGTTCCCTCCGGTGGCGGGTCTTTCCTTTCCTACAAAGACCGAAGCATCCCCTGCTCCTTAGCAGCCTCCTCGAAGGCCTTCTGGACATCTTGGGGTGACGCTCGGTCCTCGAAGCAGTCGATGCAGAGCTGCACCGCCTTGTTCCACTTCGGTCCCCTCTCGGGCCACTTCATGAGTTCCTCAGCAGCAGTCTCGACGTTGCTGACGCCCAGCGTGATGCCGACCTTCTCGGTTCTGACGGGGACCACAGGGCTGAACCAATGGAGTTCCATCAGATGAACCTACGGTGGGAGAGCCTGCACTTGAGGTCTTCGGCATTCAGTAGGTCGACCAGATCGTCGGCATATTCCCTATTGAGGCCTATCGCTGGCCAACCATCAGGCGAAACCGGCTGCCCGGTGAACACGTCGAACACCGTCCAGGTCCCGTCTTGGTCTCTCCTCAGGTCGTACCTCAACTGCCTCATCAGGGTAATTTAGGGTTTCCTGATGAGCCACTTCAATGGCGTCGAGCAATGAGGCTAGAGTTGGCGGCAGCTCAGGTTCAACTTCCAACCTGAAGGCTTTCCGAACCTGACGGCGGTTGTCCTCGTTTCGTATGAGTTCCTGAAGAGAGTCGGCAACAGTCTTGTGGCCGGCTTTGTCGCGCTTCGCCATAGGGAGTCCCCATGAGTTTGGCGCCTATAACTTATGGTCCGATTGGCTCCCCTTTGGGGGCACGTTTCAGTTCGTACCTTGGCTCCATGGGGCGATACGTTGTGCTTCCGATCCAACTCGTCAAGCATGGACCGATGCTCCTCGGTCATATCCCAATCTGCTGGGAGGTTCAGCAGTTGGCGGATTTGATGGCGCAGTGTCTCTGAAGTAATCCACGTCCGAATGAGACGCGATGTAGCCTGCTGTTGCTCGGGAGAAAGCTCTTCCATGGTCGGCCCGCACGGTTAGCACCGAGCCAAACCTTTGGTGACCTTAATGGTTCCCGAAGAACAGGACTGCCTGAAGAGATTGGAGCAGCAGCTACTCCGCCGCCACCGATTGGAAAAGATCATCGCCGCGAAGGCCTGTTTTGTAACGTGCAATCAGGCGTTCCGCAGCCGTCGTAGCTTCAGGGCTTTCGCGGTCCATCCCGCGCACCTCACAGAGCATATCGAACAGCCCCTGGAGGAGGGACAGTTCCTAATCGTGCAGGTCGAAGAGAACGCCCTTTCCAGTTCTTGCAGCTATTTGGACCACCTTTTCACACAGTGGGTTGTCGTTGCCCAATTCGTCCAGCTCGTCCTTAAGGTCAGGGCGCTTCGTTCGGATAAACGCGACGGCCTTCTTAAGGGAGACGATTTCGCCCTGAATGGCCTGGTCTATGGCTTGCTGTATGACGTCGTCGGACTTCAACAAGCGTTCCATCCGCGTGACCTCCCAATCCCCTCTCAGCGACAATATTGGGAGGACCTGCTGAAAAACCAAATCACATTATGGGATCGGAATATTTGGTAAAAAAATCTGAGCGGCTGATCGGATAACTGGCCCGCGCCTAGACCCCCCGTCCCCTCTCGATCCACCACACACGGGGCGGCGAGGTCGCAACCAAGCCCCACACTTCTCCTTACGTCGAGGCATTCCAGGGCGGGATGTTCAAGGCATTCCAGGGCGGGATGTTCAAGGCATTCCAGTCGCGACGATTATGACGAGGCCGATGGATACCAAGAGGAGGACGACGATCATGACGATCTCAACGACGCTTCCGCCATTGCCAAGTTTGTTGTCTTCCATCTCGCGTTCCTGTTTGCGCAAAGATATCCTGTCCCAGATCCCTGTTGGTACGAGACATTAGGAGACGTTCAGATGGACCTCATTGTGACCCTGGACAGCCGGCAAGAGGCTGCCCTTCAAGCCGTCGCCGAGAAAAATTCGTTGCCGTACACAAGGGCGACTTGATGAAGGCCCTCAAGGAAATGATCATCCTCAACGGGCACCTTCAGGACCGCCTTGACGCGATCACTGCACCACGCCGCGCGACACGCTAGGAGGGACCGCAATGGCCACGATGCACCTAGACGCTGAATCGAAAGCGGAATTGCACTTCGAAGCGGAGAAGCTTATCGCCCGCTACGAAAGCCCTCTTGAGACCGTGAAGGCGCTTATGGCCCACAACTGCGAGCTTGAGACCCAAATCATTGCCCTCGCTCACAGGTATCCGGGGCTCGTGGCGATCAGCTTTGACCCTACACCGCCTGTGTTGGGATGAAAGTGGCGTCGCTCAATGCATGACCTTATCGCTTTCATTGGAAGCAACTCTGCGCTGGTAGTGGCCAACCCGGCAGCCTTTGCCACGTTTGCCGTGCTGTTCGCAGGCGGTGGGTTTGCTGTCGAGCGGTATTTGCTGACTGAGCGCATCGCCAATCTGGAAAGCAGAATTGCCAGACGGCGCTCTTTCCCAATGAGCCTGAGCCCTCACCTCTCATCGGGGCTTGGCCGAACGGAAAGATTGCATATCAGATAATTTGTTCCCACAGCAGAAAGCACCGAAGTTGATCGTCGTCACCGCCTTCGACCGCGATGAGACTGGGGACCTTCAGCCCGTTTTTGGGCCTGCCGAACGGCAGACGGAGGATCGGGCGATTAGGACCGCGAAGGGTCTAGCGGGGAAGCATACCGGCGTCATTGCGTGGTCGCGTGATGCCAACCCTTCGCTTGGTGAATACGGGGAGCCGACGACCCTCTTTATCGGCGGCGACGTGCCGGACATGGAGTAAACTTTCTCTCTTTACACTGGCATAGTAGCAACGCCCTGAAATGCGCATTGCTTTTTGAGGCCTCCCTGATAAAAATGTTAAAGGGGCTTAGGGGGGAATTATGACAGAACAATTAGGGCCAAAGTCTACGCTGCCTAGCGCGGCAGGAGAAATTTCGAACTCAGTTTCCAACGTTCCGCCGCATCCTTTGGATGGTTCTTGGCATCTGAACATTGAGGCTCAGAATTATGGTCCCTACACCGGCCATGAACTTCGCAGTTTCGCGAAGGAGGGACGAATAACTGAGAATACACAGGTAGTCCCCGTCGGCGGGACGGCTTGGAAGGCTGCCAAAGACCATGTTCTCGGTATTCGAACACGTTAGAGTTACACCCCTACCACCTGCTCGGACAAATTCGGACAGCCGGGTCAGTGCTGCCGAGGGTGCCACCATTGTCCAAGTGACAAACAACATCGGACCTCAGCCGGGCTATGCGTTGCGAGTGTCCTCCTGGACGGCACCGCAGCCAACAAATCGGCTGGCGTTGCGCTCATCCTATCGCTTCTCATCTGCGGTCTCGGGCAATTCTACAACGGCCAGATAGGTAAGGGCATTCTCATGTTTGTCCTCACAATAGCGCTCTGGTTTGTCTTTCTGGGATGGATCATTATGATTTGGTCTGCAGTCGACGCTTACAAGACTGCAAAAGCGATGAACCTCCGCTATCACATGCTTCTCGCCGGGGCCTCGCCGATCTCCACGAGAGGTTGATGTGGCTTCGGATCATAGGAATTTGAGGTCCGCAACAGGCTCGTGCCCGTCTTGCTTTGGCGAAACCCTTGGCGGGGTCAGCACCTGTCCGACTTGTGGCGCAGTCCTATCGTTGGAATTGGCGGTTCAGGATGCCAAGCAGGCGGGATTGAAGAGGCTGTCTCCAATCTTGGCTAGCATTAGAAGCGATCCGGTTTCGATGTTGGCATGGGTCCTGAGCATCATTCCATTTCTTGTGGTACCGCCGACGCTTGCAATTTTGGTAGCGCTCTACACCAACAAATCCGACAACGAGCAGAGGAGATGGCTTTATGCGGTGGCCGCGCTCAACATTTGCCTGAGCCTGTACTTCTGGTCATGGGCCGGCGATTACGTCATGGATACGAGGTTATCGATACTCGACTGGCTATGGTCGGTTTGGGCACCTCACCCGCGAGCGCCGAGCGTCGGCGTTTGAGGCCTAATTTGGGGGCATGGAATGGATTTCGCTGGCGATTTCATTCGAATTTACTTTTTCGTCAACATCATCGTCTCCATCCTCGTGGTACTCTGGATGATCATGATCCTTTCCCGCTTGGGCGAGATCCGGGATTTCCTCTCATCTGTGGACCGGCAGCTCGCTGGCGGCATGAGTGGACAAGCAACAGCAAGTCCAGGCTCGGCGGATGCCCAATTGGGAAAGCCCCAGACGCAGGGATTGCCACCCCATGTCAAAGCGACCTTCAACTATCAAGGCATGAAGATAGAAGAGACGACAGGCGGGGGCTACATCCTCCATAGCTCAGATGGGTTTGAGCACTTCAATAGTCGCGACGAGCTTCAGAACTTTCTGACGAAGCGATACCCCTCCACCAAATAGTGGGCTGTTTTGAAGGGTCCCTAGCCGGCCTTTCATGCTTGACGTTAGGGCAATGCGAGCATCCGCTCTTCCTTGGCCGCCGCCTCGAACGCCCTACGGGCATCCTGAGGGGGCACATACCTTCAATTGCGGCCATACAGGTTCCCACCGCCTGTCGCCACCTAGGGCCACGCTTGGTCCACTTCAGGAGCTGCTCGGCAACCTCGACGTGGAAGGTCTTGGCGCAACAAATCTGATGGCCTTGATGAAGCCATCCTCAATGGACGGCGAGGAGGTAGGTCAACACCCGATGCAGGACTTGCGTAGGGGTTGCCGTTGCGCTTTCCATCCAGCCTAAGCATAGTCGGGCGAGTAGGCCAGATCGATGGTCGGCCCTATTCAGCTTCGCCGACAGAAGCGGAGCTCAGCAGTCCATCGAAAAGTTGATTGCTCCAAGCTCGGCGCTCACTGAGCAGGCCCTCATACCGCTGGCACTTCCAAGAGATGAGATCGCGGGACATCTCGTCTAGCGACAGAGCGTCTCTCAATCCAAATTCCTGAATTGCGCTCATTCGGCCAGAGGGCGACACCGCGCCCCAAATCAGAATTGCGCCAGCGAAAGGCGTCTTCTGTTTGCAAACCCATGCCTGCAAGTCTTCCGAGGGCCGAGCTGACCGCAGGAAAACGTTGAAAGCCGGCTTTCTGTGATGCTTGAGCTGCTCGGCGTTCGTCAGAATGAAGTATCGGAAGCTTTGGTACTCGATCTCGCACTTCATTTCGGCAACGTACACCGCGTCGGTCTTCCGTTCTCGCAGGGTGAAGTCCAGCGTGTAGCCCCGATCGGTGGTGCTTGTTTTTATCGTAGGGCGCCCGATGTCTTGATAAGGCGATCGCTCGTCATCACACCAAAGCGAGACAATCTTCTCGGAGAATATGCCGAACATTCGCGACAAAAACTTCGCCCGTTCAGCTTCCTCCCGGCCGTCGGGCTTGAAGATCGCGCTCAGCAACTGGCTCATGAATGCAAGGCCGATCCAACGGGTTGTGACCAAGCGCAAGCAAGAGCACCATTCCGTGCCCTGCTCAAGTTCATAGTGACCTGGCCGTTCACAAGAACCGTCCAGATCGTTCACACGTGCATAACCCCAATAGGCTGTGGCAGTCACGGCTGGACTTCAACCGCCGTTAGTCGCATTCTTCCCTTGGGGAGAGAGGGGTATGGGCCTCCAAGGGCAAAAGGCTTCTCAGCCTAGGAGAAGGCGCAGACGTTCGCTGCTGGAGCAGCGGGCGCTAATTCCGGTTCTGCTGTACGGTGTTTCCGCTGCAAGCTACTTCATCCCGCAAAGTGAGCAGCATCCCCTTCCGACTGTGCATCGGCTAGGCGGCTCCAGCGCGGCGGATGGCTGCAACATCAAAGGCAATATCAGCGTCGAGACAGGCGAGCGCATCTATCACCTGCCTGGTCAGCGATATTACAACGAGACCATCGTCAATCCTGCCAAAGGCGAGCGCTGGTTTTGCTCTCAATGGGAAGCCTGGTGGGCAGGGTGGCGAAAATCCAAGGTGTAAGCATTCCCCTACGACTGGGTGGCCTCGCAACCAACCCCGCCGCCGCCCGTTGACCTATGCTGGTTGATCCCAGCTACTATAGACCCTGCCCGCTTCCGAAAGGTGGCGGGCTTTTTCGTGCATTAGTGGAACCTGATATGCCGAGGTAGGTGAGCAAGCGGCAGCGTGCCCGCTGCCGGTCGAGGCCCCAAGCCCCGGCCGGGTCCGCCCCTGCCCGCCAGTGGGGGCGGACCCACTGAAGCTCAATTTTTGGAGATCGAGGGAACCTGTCTGCGAAACCGAAGTTCGATTCAAAGCTTGGTTTACAGCCGAGCGGTCTCGAGGCAGGGGCCCGTCATTGCTGATCGGTGACGGGCCTTCGCCGTGCCGATCGATCCCCGAGCGGGGCCGCCTCAAGCACCCGACTAAAGTCCGATGCCGAAGCGCAAAGGTCCGGCCTCTGAAACAACACGGCCTCTTCGACATCGGGAATGTGACCGTCGATCATCGTCTCCTCATCGTCGGTTGGTTGATTGCCCGCCACGACCCCCTTGGTGTGGCGGGCACCCATTCACGGAGAGTGTATGCAGCCTGGTGATATCATTGCGAACGCGTTTACAGCCGGGTTGGTCATCGTGTTGGTGGCAGTCGTGTTCCTGATTTTCGGGGCGCCGCTCTGGCCTGAACGAACGTCCGGATGATAATCATCCCGCCCGTCCATCGGATGACCACCGCCGCCATCAACAAAGCGGAGCCCGACCTTTCAACCAAGTTTGATTTGAGCATTGTGCGGCCAAGACCGCTTACCGATGAAGGGGCATGAGGGTTGCCGAGGACAAGTTATTGAAGCTACGGTCGCTCCTCATCGTTCCTCGCCACCGATCCCCATCGTCGGAAGCTTGGCGTATTTGTCGAACAATGCCAATTTCTTCGGATAGGTGAGGTGTGTGAGGTGATGGCAACCGGAGCAATGATGTTGAGCGGCAGACTTAAACCAGCGCCCCGGCTTGACAAAACCCAATCCGCATTCCGAGCATCGGAATTCCATCTCAACTGAATGCAGGCTCTCAGAGAGAGGCATCTTGTCCTTCCTACAGCCGCTTGAACTCGGCAAGTCCAAGACGTATCCGCTGGCCTTCCGCGTAGGACAGGGCGAACGATTCCAAATCGAATGAGCGGGTAAGCTCTTCGTCGTCGGCCACTATGCGGACGAACCATTCTCCGCCGGCCTCGGCCACCTCGACCCGAGGGGGCGCCATGTTCGTATTCGCGCTTTCCATCGCAGCCTCCCAAGAAAGCAATGGTAATCGAAATCATTAAATCCGCATAGTCGGGGCCGCAGGGCGGGTACGAAACGTTCAGTCGTCGTTTGCTCAAGAAGGTGCGCGTTATTCGACGACGACAAGGAGCGGCTTGTGCTTTGGCTGCTCGTGCCAAATCACCTGCCGCAAGTCGCGCATGTCGACCTGCTGTCCACACGTCGGGCAGGTATAGAAGTTGTCGTCCTCATCGGCTGGCTGGCCGCCGTGCTGCTTGCCGGGAATGGGTGGTCCAATGTCGGATAGCTTCGCCATAGCTGCCAAACATCCAATTCGCCTAAAATGTTCCGGAACCATTTTAGCGCATGCTAAATTGAATCCCAGTTTTGCGGGTCAGCTCATGCGTCTGAAGTTCATCCGGCCAATGTTTCCCACGCTTGTCGAGGTGCCGCCGACAGGGGACAACTGGATTCACGGAATCAAGTACGATGGCTATCGGACGCAAATCACAATCGAGAACGGCACGGCCCGAGCGATCACGCGAAGGGGCTACGACTGGTCATCGACGTACAAGACGATTGTCGAGGCGGCGGCAACCCTTTCCCCAATTCGGCAATCATCGACGGCGAGGCAATCGTCCTCAATGGGAAAGGCGTGTCGGATTTCCATTCGCTTCGGTCCGCGATGCGATGGGCGCCGGATCGGATCATCTTCGTCGCCTTCGATCTGCTGTATCTGGACGGGGTCAACCTGCGCCCCGCACCTTTGCTGGAACGTCGGGAAAAGCTGCTCGGCCTCGTCGGGCCTGCCAGGGGCGCGATCCAGTACAGCCATCATGTGCATGGCGGCGGGGCCGACTTCTACGCCGCGGTTGATCCGCATGGGCCTTGAGGGCATGGTGTCGAAGCGGCCGGACAGTGTCTATCGGTCAGGCGATACCGAAGTGTGGCTGAAAACGAAATGCTACGAGGAAGTCGACTTTGAGGTTGCCGGCGTGCAGCGCAAGCCGGGATCGGCCCCACTCGCCTTGATGGCGACCCGCGATGCAGAACGCCGCTATGTCGGATCGGCAAACATCGCCCTGACCAAAGCCATGCGCGAACGCCTGTGGGCCAAGGTGCAGGAGGGGAAAGGCACGCCACCGAAGGGAGCCGACAAACCAGACGCCGAATGGATCAAACCTGGCCTTGTCGGACGTGTGAAAACCCTTAAGCGCGAAGACAAATTGCGCCATGCGACGTTGAGAACGATCCGCGAGGCGAAACCATGATACCGCAGCCCGAATCGCCCCCTGTGGCAATCGAGCCCACTGGCGAACTCGCAGGCTTGAAGCTCGTCCGAATGGCCATTGAGCAGGTATGCCCGCCCGGTGTGCTGCCGTCTGAGAAATGGGTGACGGGCTACTATGGCCCAGAGCCGATCTATGAAGGCGAGGCATTGGCCAAGGCGATCATTGAGACCGTGGAGCGCCTGACGAAGTAAGCCCGCCGCTGAGGACACAATTACAGCGGCGGGCCTTGCACTTGCACCAGAGCTTGGATTTGAGGAGGGGAATCTCAACCAAGCACATTTCCAACTTCGATTTCAGAAACAGGTTCCAGCCCTACGAAAAAGATTAATCGCGGGTGGCCCGCCACCGGGTCTCGGAGCCAGTGGCGGGCCTTGCTTGGCTGTTTCAAGGAGATTTCCTTACCAAGCGCATTCCGAACTTCGACTGCGGACGCATGTTCCTCCCAGGTCGGTGCAAGAGTTTATGCGCCCGGTGGCAATCGACGCATTGCCAAGGGACCCCCAACAGGTCAACAGACCTTAAATCGGCTTTCCAGCGCGCAACATGGCCCGCGCAATTGCGAGTTGCGTTTCCAGCCTGGCGTTCTCTTTCTGAGCCTTATTGTCGGCAGCTATGAGCCGTTTCAGCGCCCGCAATGTCTCGCCTCGCGTCCATCCCGCCTCCAGCATGCAATCGACAATCACCTGAAAGCCTGGCTCCATGGCCTCCTGGCAGTCGATGGCTCGGTCCTGATAATCGTCCTGTCGCTTGGGCGGATTGACCATATCTGATTCTCAGTTGGCGGGGCCTTTGGGCTTTTTCTCGGACGTAGATCCGTCGAGGAGATCGAGAAATGAGTGCAACGCCTTCACCATCATCCGAGCGCCGTTTTCGCTCAGGGTGAAGGATCGCTTCCCCTCGGCAGTCAACAGCCCGACCAGGCAGACCTCGGGATTATCGCGGTCATCGATTTCGATTGTGACGCCCGAGACCGCTGGCAGCATTACGTCCTTTGGCTTCTTCGGCATCACCACAACCTTGACTCGTTCTCACTCCGTTCCCATTTTGGGCGGGCCTCGATCCTTGTCAATGAGACGACCCTAAATGTGTGGACGCGTTTTTGTAAAATCGACCATCCCGGACATGGTACGGCGCTTCGAGTTCGCGCACCCTGGCGACGTTGAGCGTTTGGGCAACGGGTTCCCGGTCTGGAATGGCGCGCCCAGCCTGACCTATCCAATCATTGTACGTGAAGAGCTTTCCACGAGCATGGCCGGTTTCGTTTCTGCGAAGTGGGGGCTGGTTCCCGGCTGGGCGCGCGATGGCGGCGGGCGGCCACCGCCTGTCAATGCGCGGTGCGAGACGATTGCCAGCAACGGCATGTTCCGAAAAGCATACGCCGCGCGCCGTTGCCTGGTGCCCGTCGACGGCTATTTCGAATGGCAAAAGCTCGATGTTTCGGGCAAGAAAAAGCAGCCTTACGCTATCGCAATGAAGGATGACGAGCCTTTTGCCATGGCTGGAGTATGGGAAGAATATGCCGACAAGGCCACCGGCGAGTTGATCCGGACCTTCGCTGTCGTCACCTGCGAGCCTAATACGTTGATGGCGACGATCCATGATCGCATGCCGGTTATTCTGGCGCCTGCCGATTACATGCGCTGGCTCGGACCGGAACTGGATCCACGCGACCTTATGAAGCCATATCCTTCGGAACTGATGAAGATGTGGCCGATTGACAGGAAGGTCGGAAGCCCGCGAAACAACACGCCGGACATCATTGACGAAATTGGTGTGGGACCAAACGACCTTTTCGACGTTTGAGCCTTTACACTGAACGGTCGCGGTAGGAATATTGTCCTCAGGTGGGCGACTCTCAAAAGGTGTCGCAATGGCTAGGTCAAAACCCTCAAAGCAGTTATCACAGGCTGAAATCGAGCGCTTCCTGGTGGCAGCGGAAGCGCTGCACCTAAGCATCATCAAGCCGTTCATATCGCCACATTGCGACCACTACAGGCAGACGCGCGTCCTGCATGAGGTGCTGTTGAAGGCCGTGCGGGACGTCACCGGGAAAGAGGTCGAGTTCATCCGGTGGAACACCACTGGACCGATGCTGCCCCCTAAGGCTGGGTAAGCGCCTGGCGGCCGGGGATCGATCAGGCCGAACCCGCAGAACTGACAATGCCCGCGATGCGGATAGCGACGGCATCAAGTCCGCCGTCGTAAATTCTCGTGAGGACGTGTTCCGCAGTTTCAGCCCTTTGGCCAGTGCAACCGCGAAGGTCGCCACCGCCCAACCTTGCCGGCCTGTTGGCGACGCAATCCCAAACTCCCCACAATCCGTCGCGCTCAACATGACAATAGAATCTGTGCTTGTGATTTTCCACGCAAAGTAAACCCCCCCGCATCCCCATTGGGGTCCAATCTATCCAGGAAGGTGGTTAATGGGCCCGCATTTGCCGATCGCACTGTAGGCTGGCCGCAGTGGTCCGTCGCCGCACGGTGGACTCCTCACTGCACCGGCCATTCTCCACGACACCAGCGCGCGTCAGACGGCTGCCGATGCGGAATCGGCGAGATGCGGGAACAGAGTTCAGACGCCGACGTTTTTTCCCCAGGTCACGCGATTTTGCGCGTGTAGAACTAACGGAGGTAAAAATGAGCATCAAAATGCTTACGATGGGCGCGATGGCGCTCGCAGTGATGACGGGCTCAGCGCTGGCTGGCAGCAGCACCACTTCCGCGCTCGATGATCCTGCAAAGATGTCACCTTTCTTCACGGATGCCGGCATGAAAACCTTGAGGTCGGAAGCGGATTTCAAGACCGCATGGATGTCCATGAAACCGGATGAACAAAAGGCGGTGCTGAAAGACTGCGGCGACACCACGCTCAACAAGTCGCACGCTGATTTCTGTGCCATGGCCAAGAAGATGGGCGGCTGAGAATAACCGCTCTAGGCATTGTTCCCGAAACGTATTTGGCCCGTCCCTTAGGCACGGGCCTTTTCTGCGGGCCATTCCCTTGCGAGCCATGTTGCTAAGCGCTCCCGTCGGTCTCGCTTTCCTCGTCAATCATCCGGACTGGCAGATAGGCATTCGTTTCTAGCCACTCCCTCAGCACGATCTGAATGATACCGGCCGATGTTCATCTCGGCGGCGAGGGAGTTCAATGCGTCCTGTGTTGCTGGCTCTGGCGGGAGGCCGGCGACGTTCCGGAGGAACATGGCAACAAGTGCCGCCTGATCCCGGAAAAAATAAAGCATATCTGGACAATGCCCCAGGACGTCAAATTGAGGGCCTGGCCTTGGAAGGAAAGGATCGTCTCAGAAGATCAACGTTGCCATTGAGGTGACACGCCGATGCTGCGTGTCGCC
This sequence comes from Mesorhizobium australicum WSM2073, assembly GCF_000230995.2. Taxonomy (NCBI): domain Bacteria; kingdom Pseudomonadati; phylum Pseudomonadota; class Alphaproteobacteria; order Hyphomicrobiales; family Phyllobacteriaceae; genus Mesorhizobium; species Mesorhizobium australicum. Next base: position 5,669,047 of record NC_019973.1, read on the forward strand.
GCCAGTTTAGCGCGGTCCTCCGAAGTTGCCATCGATATCCCCCATCGTCTCATCCGAGAAAAGAGTGGCAGACCTGCATGCCGAGGATCGTCGACGGCTACGAATTGCAAGAGAGCAACCGCGCCAAGCCATCCCAATTAAGACGCTCGTGAAATGACCGGTGCAGTGACTCAACGATTGCGCGACCTCGACCCGGAAACGAACGTCTGGCCTCGACAGCAAGGAGCGTGAGGCCCTCATCTGGGCTGGTTCAACCCGGCACAGGCTTTTGACGCAAGAACGGACGGCAACTCGGAAACGCGGCTCCATTCATAGGGCCGGCGATCCCGCACTTATGCAACGCCCTACCTCATCGGACGTTCACTAAGCTAGAGGCGGGATTTGCGATTGAGTTCGATCGGCCCGCCCCTAGGAGGCCTGCGCGGCATATCTTCGTAACGCGATCACCCAGATACACCGCTGGGCGGTAGACGCTTTGCGGAAGCGGAAACACAAATAACCCTAAAGAAAGACTTCCTGGCATTCATGTACCCGGTTCAATTTACCGAACTAGTCCGACCTCGATCACCAATCGCCTGTCCGAGCAGCGCTGTCACATGCGAGCGAGTTATTCTGGCCGAAGAGTTGGTGCAGTTCCCACACCTGCCAGCTAGACCTAGACGGCCCTCTTGTTACCCCAGAGCAGAACATGCAGCTGCGGCAATACGCGGGCTTCGAACCATCTGTCTTGCGTCACCTTTTCGATCAGCCACTCCATGCGCCTCATGATTCCGGCAAGGTCGACAGCTGCGTCTTCCTCGCCACGGCGCGGTGGCGTGTGATTGCCGGGTTGCAGATAGACCGGGAGACTTGGAAATCGGGCGGCGGCGTCTTTGGCGAAGGCGTAGTCACTCTCGTCGAAAATGACGAGCTTGAGCACGACTTGCGGCTTCTCCCGCGCCGCTTCGATGCAAGCCTCGAATGCAACCCAATCGGTCCTCATTTCGCTCGACGGCGGCTTTGGGCTGAGGACCAGTACGTCAAGCTCGGCAAACCAGTCCTTGGCCACCGAAGCTTGGGTTTCCAGCGCGAAGCGGTAACCTTCAGCATGGCCCCGCTCGATTAGGCCGCCGAAGGGCTGAATGGCGGGGTTGCCGCCCGACAGGGACACCATAACTGGCCGGGCGCCGGAAAGCGCAACCACGCTTTGCCACACCGCATCCACTGGCATCATCTTCCATTCATGGCGGAATTGGTTGTCAACCGCATGGAGGCTGTCGCACCAGGAACAGCGGTAGTCACACCCGCCGGTTCTGATGAAGACCGTCGGCAAACCGATGAGCACGCCCTCGCCCTGGATCGTCGGCCCGAATATCTCGCTGACCCGAATTGCGGGCCGCGTGTCGGTCACGGCCGGTACTCCGCCCAGGTTTTAGGGGTTTCGCTCACCCTCACGGCGGCGGTTTCCGGCAGCCGTGCCTTGCACCATTCATAGAAATGCCTGGCCAGGTATTCCGCTGTGACCTGCTCATGCGCGAGCGCGTCGTTGAGGTGCCGGTGGTCCAAGCTCTCGTCGATATAGTGTTTGAGCGGCGCCAGATCGTGATAGTCGCGCACGAAGCCGTGCGAGTTCAGCTCCTTGGCCGAAAGCTCCACTACGACGATGTAGTTATGCCCGTGCAGTCGCGCGCACTGGTGCTCGGGTGGCAAGGAGGTGAGCTGATGCGAGGCCGAGAAGTGGAATTCCTTGGTAATGCGGAACATCAGGCGCTCCGCCTCCGTAGCGCCTCAAGCCAGAAATCGGTGTCCTCATAGTCGGTCGGGTCGGCGTGCTGCGCCAGCTGAAACGCTTCGCGCCGCTCGACGCAGGTCCCGCACCGTCCGCAGTGACGTTCGCCGCCCTTGTAGCAGGACCAGGTCTGCGCAAATGGGGTCCCGTGCCTTGCTCCATCGCCGACGATGTCCGCCTTGGTGAGGTTCACATAAGGCGTATAAAGACGGATCTGCGCGTCTCCGTCGAGCGCTCGGTCCTGCATCGTCTGGAAAGCCTCGATGAAGGCCGGACGGCAGTCTGGATAGATGAAATGGTCTCCGCCGTGAGCGGCCATCCCCACCGCTTCGAGCTGCTGCGCGGCGGCGAGTCCGAAGGCGATGGCCAGCATGATGGCGTTTCGGTTCGGCACCACCGTGATCTTCATGGTGTCTTCGGCGTAGTGGCCGTCCGGCACGTCGACACCATCGGTCAGCGCGGAGCCGCAAAGGCCGCGGCCGATTTGGCGGATGTCGATGATCTGATGCGCAATGTCCAATCGCTGTGCGCACAGCGTGGCGAATTTCAGTTCTTTACTGTGCCGCTGGCCGTAGTCGAAGGACAGCAGCCCGGCGAGTTCGTGCTCCGCTGCCACTTTGTGGGCAAGGGAAACTGAGTCCAATCCGCCGGAGCAGATGACGAGAGTCTTCATCGTGGTATCCTTGTTTTGACCGGGTAAGGCTGCGACCGGAGATTTCTCTGCGCTCCCCCTAGCCCAGCCAGTCAACTTTGTGAACCCTGTGGCGCTGACTTGCCGGGTGCGGCAGGGTTCGCGACAGCGCGGAGCCTCCTCAGGGGCGGTGGGCGTGCCCCTCGCTTCCGGATCAGTCCGAATCGGACAGCACGATGGGCGGCAGAACCCCGGTTAGGATCGGTCGTCAGCCGACATCTGTGAACAAGCCGCATGCGTTGTTGCAATCACCCCTCTACTACCCGCAATTGCCGACATGGCCTCGCAGGAACTGGATTGGGCGATTTTCCAGATGGCGGTCGAAAGCGTCCGCTCACTCACATCAAGTTTCAGCGAAAGAGCCGCGGAGATAGCGGCGAGGAGCCAGGGCACATTGGTTTTCGACGTGCGGGTCGACGATGACCCGCAGGTGCAGCGCATCGCCGCCATCCGCTATCGAGGCGAACAAACTGGCGTGGTCGCGTTGGACAGGCAGGGCCTTCTTACCCACTATTGCATGGTGAATGACACGTTCTCAGATCTGATGGCGCCTTTGGAGAACTGGACAAGCATACCTCTCTCGGCACAGGCAAAGATCGATGTCACCGTTGATGCCGGTTTCTTCCTCGCCGCCCTACGAAATGCCGGTCATCTGCTTGGCAGTTAGTGTGACTGGAATGCATACTGCATCCCGCGAACGCGGCCGCGAGCGGCGCCCCAGCAAGGCCCTCCGGGCGCGTATGCCGACGGCCCAGGGAGAGCGCGACCCATCTGCTGCTCGCTTGGTCATATCCTGGGCACACCTGGCCCGTGGCGCAAACGCCAGGTTCCAACAATACGAAATCGAGAGACCTGTTTCCGGCAACAGACGGGGAAAACCGGCCTTCCACCATTCAGGCAGCGTCCAGTATGTCCGGCTCCGCCTCAAGAATTCCGGCGGGTAGGGACAGCGATTTTGCGATGCGATCCCGATAACCCTTGTTGTATCTCAGACCGGACTCAATGTTGAGAATTTCCTCAGCGGCAAGCCCGCACGCCACTGCCAGGTCCTCGACGGAATATCCAAGGTGCTCACGATAAGCACGGATGATGTGGGTCCCCGCCGACATGGCCGTCAACACCGGCTCGGGAATGCGTGAATCTTTCATAAACACCTCGAAGAAGAGCAAGATGCCCGGCACCTCGGGAGAGTTCCTCCGGACACGGACAGGCAACAAACTGACGCAAATTTTCAGCCTGGAAGGTCTCGTGCATGGGCACCTTAGACCGGCGGCCGGAGGCGGTATATGGTGGTTCAACTGGGTCCGATCAAGTCGGAAAAAACTGACTGGCGCGATATGGTGTGATCGACTGTACCGACCATGTCCGCGCCACCCAGGCTGATTACCACCGACCTTCTCGAGCAGGAATTCGGCTTGCTCAACCCTGGATCCGGTGGTCCTGCCGTCTTGCTAGCCATCTCAAAGGGGCCGCCCTGGCCAGGGGAATGGGCAACCGAGAGTCCGCCCGAGTAACCCGAGCTTATCGCTGCCATAGACGAGGAGGATGCCGCCGAGGCCGAGCCAGCCACTGACGGCCTATCCACGCCATGGATGATCATCATCCATACAATCACTTTGGCCACCCATTGCCGAATGCGTTACTCGGGCCTCGCTACAGACCTCCCGAAGGCAAGGATGAGAATTGGCCACTTTCACAATCGTCATCCCTTTTTATCAGACAAAAGCGGGCATTCTTCGCCGGTCGCTACAGAGCGTATTCGAGCAGACATATCGGGACTTTGAGGTTCTGGTTATTGACGATGAGTCCCCTCTTCCGGCTGAGGTCGAGATGGAAGCGCTTGACGCCGATCAGAGATCGCGCATCACGGTCATAAGGCAGGCCAACGCCGGCCCTGGTGGCGCTCGCAACACCGGGCTTGAGAACACTTCGCCTTTGACGCGTTTCGTCGCTTTCCTCGATTCAGACGATACGTGGCTGCCACATCATCTGAACAACGCTTTTGAGAGCATGTTGTGCTTCGGAGGGGACTGTTACTGGGCCTCAATTGAGGCGAGCGAAGAGTTCCATTACCACCTCGCAATATCCGAACTCGCAGAGGCGGACGGGGTGCTTCGATTGGGGGAGCAGCCGCTGGTCATCGAAATTCCAGACCTTGCGAGCGCAATGCTGAAGGACTGGAGCTTTCTCCATCTCTCTGGAATGGTGATCGGCCCTACCATCTTCAAAAAAATCCGTTTCGACGCCACTCTTCGGCGCGCCGCGGAGGACGTGCTTTTCTTCTGCGATACAATCCTCGCCTCTCGGCGCAGCCTGCTCTGCGGTGATCCGGGCGTCGTGCGCGGCTTGGGCGTCAATATCTTTCACAGCATCGACCGCACATCGCGCCACTTCCTGCAGCAGCAATTCAACACCTGGGCAGCGCTCGACGCGCTCGAAGCTTGTTTTGCCCGACGGCCAGAGGAAGTTGAGTCAATCGCCACCTCCAAGGGCAGAGCGCGTCGCCAGGCTTTGGAGCCAGGCCGGACTTCTTCGTCGCGGCAAAGTGCCAAACGTCGGCCTGCTCGCGCGTTGGGCGTGGCGTGACCCTGAGTTGCTACTGACACTGAGGGAACTCGGGACAGCTAAGTTTGCGGAGGCGAAATGACTCCATATCATTGGGAATCGAGCCACGGCAATTTTGGTGACGACCTCAATCTCTGGCTATGGGACTTTCTGTTGCCTGGATTCCGGGAGGTGCGCCAACAAACAATGCTCGTGGGCGTCGGCACTGTCCTGAATTCGGGCCTGCTTCCACGCGGTGTGCACAAGCTGGTTGTGGGAAGCGGCTGGGGCTACGGCACACCGCCCGACATCAGCAACAGCCGGGAATGGGATCTCCGCTGTGTGCGAGGTCCGAAAACAGCCGAACGGCTCGGGCTTGCTGTCGAACGGGGCATCGTTGATCCGGCCGTCATGGTTGCTGAGATGCCGGAATTCCAGCAACTGCCGAAACGATACAAGAAGACCTTCATTCCACACTGGGAATCCGCCGAACACGGCATGTGGCAAGCCGTCTGCGAGATGGCCGGACTCACGTATCTGGACCCACGCGGTGACGCAAAGGCGGTCATCCGCGATATTGCGCAATCGGAGCTAATCATCGCGGAATCCATGCACGGCGCGATTATCGCCGATGCCTTTCGGGTCCCTTGGATCGCGGTAGCCACATCGGCCTCCATCAATGACTTCAAATGGAACGACTGGGCAATGAGTGTCGGCGCGACCTACAAGCCCCACGTGATACCCGTGTCCTCGCGGGGGGAAGCGTCGGCGAAAGGCAAGCCCTTTTGGGGTGTCACACCAAACGGCAGCCTCCCGAAGCCAGTGTTGGTTGGCCCAACCCCAGGGCGACGCCCCACGCGCCCGGAGAGGCCCCAGTCCTTGCTGCGGTCGATGGTCAAAAAATTCTTGGCCGCACCCTCGGCAGCAGGTCTGTTCAAAGCGAGCCGCCGGGAACCGCAGCTTAGTCCCGATGGCTCGCTAGACGGCTTGAAGAGTCGCTTGGGTGAGGTTCTGAACGGAATCCGCAAAGACTATCTTTAAGCAACGGGACGCTCGAGCAAATGTTGAAAATCAGCGTGGGGTGGTGCTCGCGGCCAGACGAGGTCGCGCGATTGAACGGACACGCGATGACAAGTCCGCGAGCAGTGACTCGGGCCGAAAATTCCGAAATGCGTGGTGAAACAGCGAGAAGTGCGTTGGCGTCCCCGCACGTCACTGCATTGTGGCGCGAGGAAGCTTTGATCGTATCCACGTCGAGACAGGCGCGGTGCCGGGCAGTTGCGCATAGAGGACACCGATAGAATGGGGCTGCAGCCGAGAGTTCTGGATTTGCCAGTTGGGCTCAGTCATGAGTATCGCTGACCGCCTGGTAGCGGGAAGTCTCTGGGTCACTCTCTCAAGAATAATCGTCAACGGGCTCTCAATGCTGGGCACCATTGTCCTGGCCAGGTATCTTTTGCCTTCGGACTTTGGCGTGGTGGCGCTTGCGACGACATTGTTGGCCGTGGTGACCTCAATCACCGATCTTTCACTGAGTGAAGCGCTTATCCGTCATGAAGACCCCAGGGAATCCCATTTCAGCGCCGCATGGACCTTGGGTGCGACGCGAGGCCTCATACTGTGCATCTTCTTCGCCGCGTTCGCCTATCCCGCGTCCCTCATCTATAACGAGCCGCGCCTGTTCGGCGTCTTGCTCGCTTTGAGCCTCAGTCTTGCCATGAGCGGACTGGTGAACCCGCGAAAAATCATTCTTCAGCGCGAACTGATCTTCAGGCAAGAGTTCGTGTTGAGCGTTGCCCAGAGAGTGGCCGGTTTCGTAGCCGCGATCGGCGTTGTGATCATCTACCAGAGTTACTGGGCGCTTGTGGTCGGCACTTTGGTGATGCAGGCGACAAATGTTGTGACGTCCTACCTCGTCATGCCGTTCCGTCCGCGCGTAACTTTCTCCCACATGCGAGAGTTTTTTTCGTTTTCGGCCTGGATTACTGCCGGACAGATCGTGAATACGCTCAACTGGCGTTTCGACTACCTGCTCATAGGAAAGCTGTTAGACAGGTCCGCCATTGGCTATTATTCGCTGGGTGGGCAGCTTGCGATGATGGCCACCCGTGAAGCCACTGCGCCACTGACAGCAACCATCTATCCGGCGTTCGCCAATGTGCGCCATGATGCTCAGCGTCTGGCGGCGGCCTATTCGCGAACGCAGGCCCTGCTGACAGCGGCTGCCCTGCCCGCCGGCATAGGGATGGCTGTGATAGCAGATCCCCTGGTGAGACTGGTGCTCGGCGAAAAATGGCTTCCCGCTATTTTCATCATCCAGGCGCTCGCCTCAGTTTACGCCCTGCAAACATTGGGTTCTCTCAACCAGCCCCTTGGCATGGCGCTGGGGCAGACCCGGACCCTGTTCGTGCGTGATACACAGATGCTTCTTGTCCGCATACCGGTGATTTCGATCGGTTTGGTGTGCTGGGGGCTACCGGGGCTGATATTCAGCCGGGTGCTCACCGGTCTGTTCAGCGCTGTCGTCAACATGGTGGTGGTGGAGCGGCTCATCAATGTCTCGGTCAGGGCGCAGTTGTTGGCGAATTTCAGGGCGCTCGCCAGCTCGGCCGTTCTGGCCGCAGGTGTAACGCTCGCCGATCATTACATCAGCGTTCAGACCACGCAGACCGGCTTGGTTCTCCAACTCGCCGTCCTCATCTGCCTCGGCGGAACTCTCTATTGCGGTTTCAGTCTCTTTCTCTGGATCGTTATGGGCCGTCCGGATGGGCCAGAAACCGAAGTGAGAAAGCTCGCTTTCAAGGCGCTGTCCAAAGTCAGCCACGCGTGATCTCCAGCTCGTCAATTCAAAAGAGAGGTACGATGCCAGGTGCTCAGGAACTAGAACTCATTGCTGCGCTGCAGGACATAACGCATGATTGCCTAAAGATGTTCGTCAGGCCCGATGAGCCGATAGCGATACTGGATTTTCCCGACATCAAGAACTGTGGCGACTCGGCAATATGGCTGGGGGAGATTGCCTATTTGAAGGATCGTTACGCAAAGCGGCCTTCCTATGTCTGCACGACGGACGATTTTTCCCATGATGAACTCAAGGGGATGGCTCCGAGTGGGCCGATATTTATCCATGGGGGCGGCAATTTCGGCGACTTATGGGTATCTCACCAGGACTTCCGGGAACATATAATGGAGTTGTTTCCCGACCGGCAGATCGTCCAGTTTCCGCAATCGATCCATTACAGCTCTCCGGAACGGCTTGAGCAAAGCAGACGCGCCATTGGCCGACATAAGAACTTCGTGCTGCTGGTGCGCGACGAGGAATCCCTTCTGTTCGCCCAGGAAAAGTTCGATTGCCAAGTGCATCTCTGCCCCGACATGGCTTTTTGCATCGGCAGCGTGCAGCCTGATGCGCCCCGCTTCCCGGTGCTCGCGATGCTTCGCCAGGACAAGGAGCAGGTCGGAGCGGTCGATTTCTCTGCCTACCCCCATATCCCAAGGGAGGACTGGATCACCGAGCGCCACTCGAGGGTGCGCGTTGCAAAAGCGCTCGGTGCGGCATCTGCTTTGCTGCACCTCAGCCCCTCAGAAGTGCGGTTGCGCAAACTGAATGCCGCGGCCAACAACCGCTTTCGACGCGGCATCCGGCAGATTTCCCGTGGCAAGGCCATCCTTACGGATCGCCTGCATGTGCACATCTGTTCGATTCTCATAGCGCGCCCCCACGCGGTGCTGGACAACAACTACGGAAAAATTCGCCGGTTCATGAACGCTTTTTCGGGGGGTACCGATCTATCCTACAAGGCAATGTCGATCGACGACGGCATTAGATGGGCAAGAGAACAGGCGGTTGGCACAGTCAACGACTGGAGACTGTCATGACTGCCGTAACGTTCATTGTGCCTGTCAGGCATCAGGATAACGCGCGTGATTGGGGCCTCCTGAAGAGGAACCTCGCCCAAACCGTCACATCCATTGCCAATCAAACCAACCCCGATTGGCGAGGCATAGTGGTTGCGAATGAAGGGGCCGATCTTCCTGTCATGCCCGATAAGTTCTCGGTGGTCTGGGTGAGCTTTCCACCGAACGATATTCATGAGCGAGGCGATGCGACTGAGAACGACTTTCTGGATTCATTCCGCGCCGACAAAGGCCGCCGTGTTCTTGCCGGCATGCTCAATGCCGCTGGCAGCCGCTTCTTCATGATCGTTGACGACGACGATTTGGTAAGCTCTCGTATCGTGCAGTATGCTTCTAAGCATCCGAACGAAAACGGCTGGAGGATTGACAAGGGGTATCTCTGGGACGATGGCGGCAATGTTCTGCTCTGTCGTGACCAGTTCAGTCACTATTGCGGAACATCGCTGATCATTCGTTCGGATCTGTACGGGCTGCCGGCAAAAATCGAAGATGCCCCCATCGAATGGATCAAAGATACGCTTGGCAGCCACGTCCGTATAGCACCAGTTCTGGCCAAGCGCGGAACTCCCTTGAATTGCTTACCGTTCCGGGGTGCTGTGTACCGTGTTGCAAACAAGGGGTCGCACAGTAAGACTCCGAGCCTCATGCAGATGTATTTCGTAAGCAGAAGCGCTCTGCAGCGTCCCTTCCGTGTCGCGAGGAATCTCGCCGGGTTGCGTCTGTTGTCAGCTCGCCACAGGAAAGAGTTCTTCGGACGACCAGAATAGACGGGCGGCTGCAAAGTTGTAGCAGGGCTTGAGCAATATTGGCGTTTGCGGCTGCGCTCTACGGCCTTGACGCGCGAGTTCGACACGCCTGATTGATTGCCTGGCCTGAATTGCATAGCCCTTTGTCAGCCCAGGTAAGGGAATCGACTCACTGTCGGTCAGGGGCAATTCAGGAGGATCTTGGCCATGAGCGGCCATTAGGCGGGGACCATATTCTCCAGCTTCTGACATCCGCAAATGAGGGTATCGCATTGGCGGTCGAGGGCCGAAGGTCTCTCGGTGGCACCGGCTGCGCCTAAGGAAAACCATACCCAGCAGCCAGGCCGAAGCGCTCTGTCAGTTGGCCTGGTTTTTGCGCTTGAACCGTCCAAGCCGACGGGCGCTTTGCATCTACGGTGTGGATGAAAACCATGCATAGAATCAGTTTTGTCGATCGTACCCGAACCGACATAAGCGACAGCACCTGCGGTGCATCGGCCCGTATCGCTGCTTCAATCGCTGAGGCACGAAACGTCCGAGTCGGGCAACCGCACGCCCGGGAGTCTGAGGCGGCATCGAAGAGTTCAACCAATCGGCGTCGGCGCTCAAGGACGCCGCGACCTGATCAGACATTCGAGAGCGCCGTCCTTTGCGAAAAGATGGAGAAGCCGTTGAAGCTTGCCGGTAAAACCGTTGTCGTAACCGGTGTCTGCTCCGGGGTCGGCGCCGAAGTCGCCCGTCTCGCCCGGTGCGAAGGCGCGCGTCTTATTGGAGTCGATCTGGAGGATCCCGTCGTGATGCTGGACGCGTTCTTTCGCATCGATCAGGGTTCTCCCGAAGAAATTGACGCAGCGCTTACCCAGTTCCCCGAACGCGTCGACGGCCTCGTCAATGCCGCAGGCGTCTCGGGCACGCTGGATCGGGACATTGTCGCACGCGTGAATTATCTCGGGATACGTCATCTGTCACATGCACTTGCCTGCCCAATGCCCGAGGCCTCTTCGATCGTGAATTTCGCCTGCCTGCATGACCCTGAATGGCCCAAGCGGGTTGATCTGCATAAGGAACTTGCCGCTACTCAGAGCTTTACGGATGGACTGGCTTGGCCGGCCGCCAACCCGGTGCCGCAGGAACCTGCTATCGCTATTTCAGGCGCCAGCATTGACTGGATACAACTTGCTGGCGGCCTGATCTTCGCCGCGCTCATGGCATACGCCGCCAGCGAATACCGCCGCCGGGTCATCGCGACCTGACGGCAACTCCATTCGACTTGACGATCGCGAAACGGATGCGATGGCGGACAATTCACAAACGAGCACAAGGAAATCCTTACATGAGATCCTCACCGAAAGAGACCGCCACCGCGGCCATCCCGATTCATCGAGTGCATCCCCCGTCTTTCTGGAAGGGGATGATCCTTGCTGCGACCGTGATCGTCCTCGTACCGAGTAGTCAGGTTTCGGCTAAGGGCAAGGGACAAACCGTTCACCACATAGATCAGGCAGCCTCAGTTGGTTGGGAGAGAAAGAAGATGGAAGAACTTCCGGCGGGAACAAAGTTCAACCACGCTAACAGGGATGGGGTGTGGGGCGGTCGGGGGCAAAGCGGGCACACGGGCGACGCAATTTGGATGACCTCAGAAAACGATGTAAACACGGCGCGCGGCTATGCAGGTAGTTCTGGAAAGTACTTTGTTGTCGAGGCGAAAGAGCCCCTCAAATTAGCGGTCATGGACGAGCAGGGTAATCAAGTGTTCCCCGATGAACTAGGCGCATGGGCTCCCTTGGCGCAGAGATACGGCTTGGATGGAGTGAAGACGGAATATGGAAGCTCGTACGAGGTGATTTTATTTCACAGAAGCAAGATTGCACCTGTGGAAGAACGTGGTTTCGATTAGCACAGACGCCAGCGCACGACGCCATCGAGATAGGTGCCGTCCTCGTTGAGGGGGATGAAGTTTGCGAGTTCGGTCATGGTCTGTGTCCTGAGTGTGTGTTTCCCGACGGGAAAGCCCTTTCGGGCGAAGCCTCCCCGGTCTTTCCGGAGGGATGGCGAGAGCCCGCCCCACGGCGGCGGGCGGGACTGTCAAGTGGCGTGGTGCGGAAGGTGGGGGACCTTCTCGGTCCGCTCGCGGACTGGGGCGGAAAATTTCCACCTTCACGGGCCGCTTGACCGGCCCGGCCGGCGATGCCCCCTCGTCGTCATCACGCAGTGGCGCGCTGCATCGCTTCACGTAGGTATCAAAGCCGTAAGGCTGATTCCTTGAGTAGCTCCGTTGGAAAGCGCGCGGGCGGTGATTGAGGTCAGCTTCCTGTTGCGCACCGCTCCCTTGCTGGAGCCGCCAGCCTTCGCCGCAATATGGACCATACCCGACCGTCGATAGAGGCCTCATGCGAGCTTCTGAAACGCCTTTGGCCAACGGCAGCGCGATGACGCCTTCAAGTGTGGGAAGATCTTAAGCGTATGCCGGCAGGCCGAGAACCGGCTGCCATAATACAGGTCCGTTCAAACGTCCCCTCCAGCGGATGCGCATGAGGCTAGCGTGCGAAACCTCGAGAAAGCCGGCGACCGCCTCCGTGTTGCCCACCGCCTTGGGATGCCCGATGCGCGCCAACGGCCAGGTTGCAAGACGCAGGATCCGTTCCATGCGCGTATCGGTCACTGTCACGATCCGAGTGAGTTCGTTCGACAAGCCGAATTCGATCATGCCCGCGAATAGCTCGTAGGTTGCTTGGGCCAGCCCTCCAGCCTTGGGCGTTGATGCAGGGAGATCGAGTGCGAAACGACTGCTCTCCCAAATGCGGGCACTCGCTGGCGCCGCGGTCTCGCCAAGCAGCATCGGAAACGTGTCGCGCAACATTGTCGGTCCCGTCGTCGGCAACAAACGGACGCAACCGCGAATGCGCCAGTCGGATCCTTTGAGAAGGAGATAGACGGGCCTCAGCCCGTCATATGCGTCTGTTTCCAGTTCCTCTTCGGTCTGAACATCCCAATCCAGCCTTTCCTTGAAAACGCGATGCCTCAGTCCGTACATTTCTTTGAGCTCGCTCGAAAACTCATCGTAGAGCTCAGGTGTGATTAGCTGCATCATTTGTCGCCTCCGTGCAGGATGTGTTCCCGCCATCGAAGAGCAAAGCCGACAATCATGCAGCCTGTAGACCTTTACAGGTATCCGAAGAAAGGAATCAGGATCTCGAATGTCGGGAAGAAGCCAGCCGTGCTACGGCTTGGTTGATGGTTCGCACGCCAAGTTTTGCCTTGGCGTTTTCCAGATGGAAGGTCACGGTGCGTTTCGACACGCTGAGAATCTGGCTGATATCCCAAGCCGACTTTCCATCCGCCGCCCATTTCAAGCATTCGAATTCTCGCGGGGTCAGGATTACGCCATCGACCACGCAATCTTCGGCGAGCCTGCGCCGGGCAAATATATGAAAGCTGATCGCGACCAGCTGCAATGCTTGTTCGTACCGTGACAGTGACCGCAAGAGAGGCGGACGGGACTGGTCGGAAGCCAAGGTCAGCGCAGCAAAGCGGCCGCGATGGTCGTGCATCGACATGGTCAACCCGCAACGAATGCCAAATCGAGCTGCTTCTTCCAGAATTCGTTGCTGTGCAGCCGGGAGATGTTGCCGAGCTAAATCCACACCCCAATCAAAGGTGTCCCAGCCTTGAAGCCCGCGCAGGATCACCGGATCATGCCTGTGGTAGCGCAATTGCATATAGCGCGATGTCCAGGATGGGGGATAATTCGAAATCAAGCGCGGCTTCCGGCCGGAAGCTGACGGGCAACTGAAATAGGCGAAGAGCGGAAAGTCTAACGCGGCTGCGGCAGACGCCATTGTCTCACACAGATCGACAGCATCGACGCTTTCGGAGAGTTGCTCGAGGAAATTTTCAAACACGCGATGCATCTGCGCTTTGCATAAACCTCCGTGCCGTTGCTCGGCGCAGACCTTCGCCTAAATGATTGGCGATCCATTCGACGTTTGCGAGCTGGTCGGCTTAATCGCGGGCATTGCTCTGCTACTGGTCAATGAGCCTGTTGTGCGGCGATGCAGCGCCGCGAGCCTCTAATTTGTTGCACCAATTGGTGACATTCCTATGTTGTCGATAAGCCGTATGTCGCCTAGCCATGCCGCGACAAGCAAGCGTGCCGGTTGGTCAAGGCTCGTCAGCGGTTGCAGATCTGCCTCGCGGCGAAGTTCCAGGTACTCGACTTCGCGATAGCCGGCAGCCAGGATTGCCGCGCGCGCTTCCGCAAGAGTGGGAAGGACAGGAGCGCCGCGCGCAAGCCGATCGGCCACCCCCAGCAAGAGCGCTGCCAATTTTGGGGCAATGGCCCGCTGTGCTGGCGAGAGCCGAAGATTGCGCGAGGACAGTGCAAGACCGTCGGCTTCGCGGATTGTCGGACAGGCCAGGATGGTGATTGGAATGTCCAGGTCGCGGACCATGCGCCTGACCAGCTGAAGCTGCTGAAAGTCCTTTTCGCCAAAACAGGCCAAGTCAGCGCCGGTCTGCAGGAAGAGCTTGGCAACGACCGTCGCCACGCCGTCGAAATGGCCAGGCCGAAAGCTGCCGCACAGGCCCTCGCTGATGCCGGACACCGAAATGCTCGTGGCGAAACCTGGCGGATACACCTCTTCTGCATCCGGCAGATAGAGCAAATGCACGCCCAGCGGCGCCAGCTTTGCAGCATCTTGGTTTTCCGTGCGAGGATAGGCATCAAGGTCGGTGGCACTGTTGAATTGCTTGGGGTTGACGAATAGCGTCACGACTACCCGATCGGCCTTCTGAAGCGCGGCACGCACGAGACTGAGATGACCTTCATGCAAGGCCCCCATGGTCGGTACAAGGGCGACCTTGGCGCCTGAGCGACGCCATCGCGCGGTAACAGCGCGGAGCTCGGCAGTGCTTCGAACGATCGGCACGCTCATGTGACGTCTCCGGCCCTCGCCTCGTGGGTGTAGAGATGTTCCGCCGCCGGAAAGCACCGTCTCCTGACGTCAGCGGCATAAGCCGCAATCGCTGCATCGGCCTGTTCGCCAAGTTCGGCGTAGCGCTTGACGAATTTCGGCCGGAAGGAGCTGAAAAGCCCGAGCATATCGTCGCTCACCAGAATCTGGCCGTCGCAGGCGAGTGAGGCGCCGATGCCGATGGTGGGGACGGCGATCTCCGCAGTGATGCGTTTTGCGAGGGGTTCGGGGACCTTCTCCAGCACCACGGAGAAGGCGCCGGCCTCGGTAACCGCATTGGCATCGCGCCTGATGCGCTCGGCATCTTCTCCCCGCCCCTGGACGCGGTAGCCACCGAACGTATTGACCGCCTGAGGCGTTAAACCGACATGCGCCATGACAGGGATGCCGCGGGCGCAGAGGAAGCGGATGGTCTCGGCCATTTTCTCACCGCCTTCGAGCTTGACAGCCGCACAACCGGTCTGCGCCATCAGGCGCGCAGCGTTGCCGAAGGCCTGCACGGGGCTCTCTTCATAGGAGCCGAATGGCAGGTCAACGACCATCAATGATCGCACCAGACCGCGGCGCACCGCCTGGCCGTGCATGATCATCATGTCGAGAGTGACGCCCAGCGTCGATGAGAGGCCGTGCAATACCATGCCAACGCTGTCGCCAACGAGAACGACGTCGCAGTGTGGATCAACCAATCTGGCTATCGGCGTGGTGTATGCCGTCAGGCAGACGAGTGGAGCCCGGCCCTTCCGCGCTCGGATATCCGGCGGTGTGATCGCCTTTGTCTCACCCGTTGCGCTCAACCGATACGTCCTTCCCTGGCGTTACCCGCCGCGGGTGTCGCGTTTGGCATATTTTTATGCGAGTGCGAAGTGCAAAAAAGAGCGTCCAACTGTCCGGTGTTGACCTTCGTGCAGCAACGCTTAAATTCAATCGATTGATAACCCCGAATTCGGGAACAACTCACCTTCGCAAACATGAACCATCAGGCAAAAGGAACCAGAAAACGCAGAGCCGCGGTCAAGGCCGACGAAGCAAAAGTGGACCTGATCGCCGTTGTCGTCGCCGTAACCGACAGTGATCCCTGTCTTCTCACCATCGGGAACGCGGATACCCTTCCGTCCGGCCCATATGCGCTGGAGCATCGATCGCTGCAATCCGGTCTGAGGGGTTGGGTCGAGCAACAGACCGGCCACCCGCTCGGCTACATCGAGCAGCTCTACACCTTCGCCGATCGGGACCGCATAGGTGCCGAGCGCCAGGAACGCGCCATCTCAATCAGTTATCTCGCACTCACTCGCAAGGAACAGGCAGCGGGCTCCGGTAATTGTGGGTGGCGCAGTTGGTACGAGTATTTGCCTTGGGAGGACCATCGCTCCGGCACGCCGGTCGTGCTCGATATCTTACGACCACGCCTGAGTGAGTGGGCTGAGGGCGCCAGCGACCCCACCACGCGACGCGAACGCCTGCAGCGCGCCGCGATTGCCTTCGGTTTCGACCACCGCAACTGGAATGAGGAACTCACGCTACAACGTTACGAGTTGCTCTACGAATCTGCCCTGATCGAAGAGGCTGGCCGCGGGCGGGACGTCGCGCCCGCGGTGACATCTGGCAAGGCGATGATCGCTGACCATCGACGAATCCTGGCGACGGGCATTGCGCGGCTGCGTTCCAAGATCAAGTACCGGCCGGTAGTGTTCGAGCTCATGAGGCCGTCCTTCACGCTGCTTCAGCTGCAGCGGACCGTGGAGGCCCTCGCCGGGAGGCTTATCAACAAGCCGAATTTCCGCAGGCTTGTTGAGCAGCAAGAGTTGGTCGAGGAAACTGGCGAGACCTCTCTCGAGACGGGCGGGCGACCGGCAAAGCTCTATCGGTTCCGGCATGCCGTCCTCGACGACAGGGCTGTGGCTGGGACAAAATTGCCGCTCGCGCGGGCTTGACATACTTATAGTCAAGGTAGACATATTCCCCTTATTGTCAGATCGAATATAAGCGGAGGCGCTGATGACTGGGGCGTTACCTACGGCTGCGTCCCTGTACGAGCGCGTCCGGCGGGTGATTCCGCCAGTCGAATGGCCGGCGTTTACCAACGACATTGAAGCCATCCTAGCGCTGAAGCGCGATCGAAACGCGGTGATCCTTGCGCACAACTACCAAACGCCGGAGATCTTCCATTGCGTGGCCGACATCGTCGGCGACAGCCTCGCACTGGCCCGCAAGGCGGCCACGGTCGAGGCGCAGGTCATCGTGGTTGCCGGCGTGCATTTCATGGCTGAGACGGCCAAGCTGCTCAATCCGAACAAGATGGTCCTCATTCCGGACCTCGGCGCCGGTTGCTCGCTCGCTGATTCGATCACGGCAGAGGACGTGCGGCTGCTACGGCAGCGCTATCCGGGGGTTCCGGTTGTCACCTACGTCAACACTTCCGCGGCCGTAAAAGCGGAGTCGGACATCTGCTGCACGTCGGGCAACGCCCGGGCGGTGGTGGAATCGCTCGGCGTGCCGCGTGTGATCATGGTGCCCGATGAATATCTGGCGATAAACGTTGCGGCGGACACGGATGTCGAGATCATCGCCTGGAGGGGCCACTGCGAAGTGCATGAGCGCTTCACGTCGGCCGACATCCGGGAATTGCGCGATGCACATCCTGGGGTCATCATTCTCGCCCATCCCGAATGCCCGCCCGAGATTGTCGCACAGGCGGAATTCTCCGGCTCGACTGCGGCCATGTTGGATTATGTCGAGCGGGAGAAACCGGTGCGCGTCGTCCTGCTAACCGAATGTTCGATGAGCGACAATGTCGCGGTCGCGCATCCCGAAATCGAGTTCATTCGGCCTTGCAATCTTTGCCCGCACATGAAGCGCATCACCTTGGCCAACATCCGCGCCGCGCTCGAGGAGAACCGGCATGAGGTTCGGATCGCTGCCGGGATTGCAGGGCGCGCGCGCCGCTCAGTCGAGCGAATGCTTTCCCTATGAGCCTCGACGTTCGTGACATTGGCGGGGCACCGGTGATCATCGGCTCTGGTTTGGCAGGTCTGATGACAGCGCTCCATCTGGCGCCGGAACCGGTTGTGCTTCTATCCAATGCGGAGCTGGGAACCGGAGCCTGCAGCGAGCTCGCCCAAGGCGGTCTTGCGGCAAGTGTCGGCGGCGAGGACAGTCCCGAACTTCATCTTTGTGACACCCTGGCGGCCGGTGACGGCCTCTGCGACGAGGCGACGGTGCGGCGGGTGGTCCGAGCTGCACCTGAAGCGATCAGGACTCTAGAGCGGTTTGGAGTCGCATTCGACCGACGCGCTGACGGTGCGTTGCGGCTCGGGCTTGAGGCGGCGCACTCGCAGCGGCGGATCGTGCATGCGGCGGGCGATGCCACCGGTCGCGAACTGGTGCGCGCGCTGGTCGCGGCAGCACGGCGCACAGCCTCCATCACTGTCCTGGAGAACGTCGAGGCCCGCCGGCTTGTCGTTGAAGACGGGGCGATCATCGCCGTGGTGGCGGCCGGGTGCACGGGCGCAATCGCCTTGCCAACGCGCCGCGCGGTGCTGGCGACCGGCGGCATCGGCGCCTTGTTCAGCGATACGACAAACCCGCCCGGCTCATGCGGACAGGGGCTCGCGCTCGCCGCTTGTGCCGGGGCGGAGTTCGCCGACCTGGAATTCGTGCAGTTCCACCCGACCGCTCTTGAGGGCCCGCGGCGGCCGATGCCGCTGGTGAGCGAAGCGGTGCGTGGCGAGGGTGCTGTGCTCGTCGACGAGCGGGGAGAGCGTTTCCTGGCTGATACCCCAGGGGGCGA
This sequence comes from Mesorhizobium australicum WSM2073, assembly GCF_000230995.2. Taxonomy (NCBI): domain Bacteria; kingdom Pseudomonadati; phylum Pseudomonadota; class Alphaproteobacteria; order Hyphomicrobiales; family Phyllobacteriaceae; genus Mesorhizobium; species Mesorhizobium australicum. The sequence goes on from NC_019973.1 coordinate 5,687,474, forward strand.
GCTTGCGCCTCGCGACGTGGTTGCCCGCGCGGTTTGGCGCCAGCTCGCTCTCGGACGCCGTGTGTTCCTTGACGCCAGGCAATGTCTTGGCCTCAGATTTGACAAGCGCTTTCCGGCGATCGCCGATTTGTGCCGCGAGGCCGGCATCGATCCCGCGACCGAACCGATCCCGGTGCGCCCGGCCGCACATTACCACATGGGCGGTGTTGCAGTAGACGCTGCGGGCCGGAGCTCCATCGACGGACTGTGGGCATGCGGCGAGGTCGCTTGCACGGGTCTGCACGGCGCGAACCGGCTCGCCAGCAACTCGCTTATCGAAGCGATGGTGACGGCGAGCTGGGTTGCTGAAAGCGTCGCCGACGTGTCACACACCCGCCGACCGCGCGTGTGTTCGGCATTCGTGCCTCAACGGCCGGACGCCTCCGGCATCCGTCCAATCGTCTCCGCCGCGCTCGGCATCGTCCGCGATGGCGAGACGCTACGCGACGGGGTGGCGACCCTGTTGCCGATTGCAGCTCACGACAGCGCCGCCTCCGACCCCGCCATGGTCGCGCTGATGATCGCCCTTGCGGCTCTGCGGCGCGAAGAGAGCCGCGGCTCGCACTATCGTTCCGATTTCGCCGGACGCGATGCGGACGTGCGCCTGTCGCGGCTGACACTGCGCAGCGCAATACAGACCGCCGTCGCACTCAGCTGGCGAGCACCGATGCGGAGCACCTGACATGAAGTTCTCACCGCTTCCCTCAACCCTGATCGAACCGATCGTGCGCGGCGCTCTTCTCGAAGACCTGGGCAGATGCGGCGATCTGACCAGCGACGCCGTGATCCCGCGCGATCGCACCGCCACATTAGTGCTGAAGTCGCGACAAACGGGGATCGTTGCCGGCCTCGATCTGGCCGCCTTCGCCTTCATGCTCGTCGAACCTGCGATCGACATGCAAATCTGGCGAGTTGACGGCAGCGATGTCGCGGGGGGCGAAATCATCGCCATGCTGTGCGGACCGGCGCGGGGCCTGCTCACCGCCGAGCGTACGGCGCTCAATTTTCTGTGTCATCTGAGCGGCATTGCCACTGCCACGGCAGCGATGGTCGAAGCCGTGCGCGGCCACAAGGCGAGGATCGTGTGCACGCGAAAGACGACGCCCGGCCTGCGCGCGCTGGAGAAATATGCGGTACGCGTCGGCGGCGGCGCCAATCACCGCTTCGGGCTCGACGACGCCTTCCTGATCAAGGACAACCACATCGCGATCGCCGGCGACATTCGCACGACAATAGAGCGGGCGCGCGCCGCCGCGGGGCACATGGTGAAGATCGAGGTCGAGGTCGAGACCCTTGAGCAGCTCGATACAGCGCTCACGCTGGGAGTCGACGCGGTGCTGCTCGACAATATGTCGGTTGAGGACCTTGCCCGCGCCGTGGCAATGGTCGGCGGCCGCGCCATCACCGAGGCTTCCGGTCGGGTGACACCGAAAATGGCTCCGGCGATTGCTGCCACGGGTGTTGACCTCATCTCGGTCGGTTGGCTGACACACAGCGCGCCCATTCTCGACATCGGCCTGGATATGCCGGCTCGCGGTAATATCAGCACCCATTTGAACTAACGGAGACACAATGAGGAGCAACGCGCTCGGGCTACACGCGTATCAAAGAGGCGCGAAAGAGCACGCTACATGGGTCACCCTTCAATATTTCCGGTGTCCGAATGTTGCGCCGACAGCCTTTCGGAAGGGGCTCGCCACTGGCGGACTGGTGAGTGCGATCGCTGATCAGCAATAGAGGCTTTGACGATGATGACGGGAATGAACGAGGAATGCGACTCGGACTATGCCACGCAGTCGATGCAGGAAGCACTAGCCCGATGGAGCCGCAAAGAGGCCGAGGCTATATACGGCATGCCGTTCAACGATCTGCTCTTCCTGGCCCAGACCATCCATCGCCAGAACTTCGATCGCAACCGGGTGCAGCTGTCGCGGCTGCTCAGCATCAAGACCGGCGGATGCCCGGAGGATTGCGGCTATTGCAGCCAGTCTGCGCATCACCAAACCGGCCTGAAGGCATCGAAGCTGATGGAGGTCAATCATGTGATCGAGGAGGCGACCAAGGCACGAGATGCTGGAGCAACCCGCTATTGCATGGGCGCTGCCTGGCGCAGTCCTAAAGACCGCGACATGGACGCCGTGCTCGCCATGATCGAAGGCGTGAAGGCGCTCGGCATGGAGACCTGCATGACGCTCGGCATGCTCGACTTCAGCCAGGCGCAGCGCCTGAAAGCGGCCGGTCTCGACTACTACAACCACAACATCGACACGTCCGCGCGCTATTACGGCAAGGTCGTTTCGACCAGGACCTTTGCCGACCGTCTGGAAACGCTTGGGCGCGTGCGCGAGGCTGGGATCAAGGTCTGCTGCGGCGGCATTGTCGGGATGGGAGAGGAAAGGGCCGATCGCATCGACATGCTGGTAACGCTGGCGAACCTACCCGAGCCGCCGGAAAGCGTACCAATCAACATGCTGATCCCCATCAGGGGGACACCGCTTGCCGATGCCGACCCCATCGATCCGATCGATTTCATCCGCACGATTGCGCTCGCCCGCGTCATGATGCCGAAGTCCTATGTAAGGCTCTCCGCCGGCAGGACAAGTATGAGCGACGAGACCCAGGCGCTGTGTTTCTTTGCCGGCGCCAATTCCATTTTTGTCGGTGACACGCTGCTGACTGCAGACAATCCCGGAGAGGACAAGGATACGCGTCTATTTAAGCGTCTGGGCATCGAACCGATGCAATGCGAGGCGAAATGAACGAGCCACCGCTCGCCCGCTATGAAGCCACCTTGCAGAGGCTGGCACGCAAGGACCGGCTGCGCGCAATGGCGCCGCGGGTCGGGTTCGACTTCTCGTCCAACGATTATCTCGGGCTTGCCGCCTCAAAGAGGCTTGGCGATGCAGTCGCGGCGGCAATCCAGCGGGGCACCCCGGTCGGCGCTACCGGATCGCGGCTTCTACGCGGCAACGCGCCGGAGCATGAGGCGTTGGAGTCAGACGCTGCCGCCTTCTTCGGTGCCGAGCGGGCGCTGTTCTTCGGCAGCGGCTACATCGCCAACTTCGCCCTGCTAAGCACCCTGGTGAAAAAGGGCGACCTCTTGATCCTCGATGAACTCGCGCACGCCAGCATGCATGAAGGGGCGCGGGCCGGACGCGCCGAGTTCAGGCTGGTGGCGCACAATGACATTGATGCTTTTGAGGATGCGATCCGGCGCTGGCGCGCCGAGGGCGGCATTGGCCGTATCTGGATCGCGGTCGAAAGCCTCTACAGCATGGACGGCGACTGTGCGCCGATGGAGAGCCTGATTGAGCTTGCCGATCGGCACGAGGCCTTCATACTGGTCGACGAGGCACATGCCACCGGGGTCTGGGGACCGGGGGGCCGCGGGCTGGCCGCGTCGTTCGAGGGCCGCGACAACATCATGGCTCTCCATACATGCGGCAAGGCACTCGGTGCATCGGGCGCGCTCGTCACCGGGCCGCGAGTGCTGTGTGAGTATATTGTCAATCGCTGCCGGCCGTTCATCTATGCCACCGCACCATCGCCGCTGATGGCAGTGGCTGCGCGCGAAGCGCTCGCAATGCTGGTCGACGAGCCGATGCGCCGCGTTGAGTTGCACGAGCACGTTGCTTTTGCAAGCCGGCAACTGGCCGAGCATTGCGGAGCCAAGCCCAGCGGTTCGCAGATACAGCCATTTGTCATTGGAGACGTGGCGCGCACCATGGCGATCGCGGCGGCTCTGCAGGCTCGCGGCTTCGACTTACGCGGCATTCGTCCGCCGACGGTGCCGGAGGGTACCTCGCGGCTGCGCATTTCGCTGACGCTCAATGTCGGCGAGGCTGACATTGCGGCGATGGTCGAGACGCTTGCCGAAGTGTTGGCCACGGCATGAGCAAACGCATCGTCGTCACCGGAACCGATACCGGAATTGGCAAAACGGTTTTCGCCGCGGGGCTCGCAGGTCTGCTCGACGGCTTCTACTGGAAGCCGGTGCAATCGGGTCTCGATGAGGAGACCGACAGTGAGGTGGTCGAACGGCTCGCGGGCCTGCCATCTGGGCGCGTGCTGCCGGAAGCCCACCGCTTGAAGAGCCCGCTGTCGCCGCACCGTTCAGCCGAGATCGACGGTGTCTCGATCGAGGCTGCCGATCTTGCATTTCCGGTCCTGCCCACACCGCTGGTGATCGAAGGCGCCGGCGGACTGATGGTGCCGATCAACCGACAGACAAGATTCATTGACATCTTCGCTGAATGGCGGCTGCCGGTGATCCTGTGCGCCCGCACCGAGCTCGGCACCATCAACCACACTCTGCTGTCCATCGAAGCCCTGCGGGCTCGCTCCATCCCGCTGATCGGCGTTGTCTTCATCGGTGAAGAGGCGGCCGATACGCAAAGGACAATCACCGAGTTCGGCGCGGTGCGTCGGCTCGGCAGACTGCCGCACCTGGCTCCACTCACGCGCGAAACTCTGCGAGAGGCGATGGTTGCCGGCTTCGACCTCGCCCAGATTGCCGGAGGCGAATGATGTCGCGGTCGCGCGTCTGGCATCCATTCACCCAGCATGCGATCGAGCCGCCCATCCCGTCGATCGTCAGCACCGACGGAGCTTGGCTACAGACGAATGACGGACGGCGTATCCTTGATGCAATCTCCTCCTGGTGGGTGGTCACACACGGCCACCGCCAGCCACGGATCATGGAAGCGATCCGGATCGCGACCGGGATGCTTGACCAGGTGATCTTCGCCGGCCTCACCCATCAGCCGGCAGAGCAATTGGCCTCGGCGCTGATCGAAATGGTACCGCCAGGCCTCGACTGGGTCTTTTATTCCGACAGCGGCTCCACGAGCGTTGAAGTCGCGCTGAAGATGGCACTCGGCTATTTCCGCAACATAGGCGCGCCGCGCTCGCGCATCATCGCCATGGAACACAGCTATCATGGCGACACGATCGGCACGATGAGCGTCGGCGCCCGGGGCGTGTTCAATGCCGCCTACGAACCGCTATTGTTCGAGGTCGACACCATTCCTTTTCCGGCCGCGGGGCGCGAGCAGGAAACGCTGGATCGTTTCGAGACCCTGTCTCTTGACCGCCGCGCCGCCGCGCTCATCATCGAGCCGCTCGTGCTTGGCGCCGGCGGCATGCTGATGTATCCGGCCTGGGTGCTGGCGGAATTGAAGCGGATCGCTGAAGCGTCCGGCACGCTCTTGATCGCCGACGAAGTGATGACCGGCTGGGGGCGCACCGGAACCATATTCGCCTGCGAGCAGGCATCGATCTCACCGGACATATTGTGCACCTCGAAGGGCTTGACTGGCGGCGCCGTCCCGCTGGCAGCCACGCTCGCCAGCGATGCCATCTTCCAGGCCCACTATTGCGTGGACCGAAAGAAGACCTTTTTCCACTCAAGTTCCTACACCGCCAATCCGATCGCCTGCGCGGCCGCACTTGCCAATGTCGAGGTCTGGCGATGCGAGCCGGTCGCCGAGCGGATTGCGGCCTTAAGTGCGAGACAGGCCGCTGGCCTGCAACGCTTCCAAAACAATCCCTTCTTCACCGAGAGCCGAGCGAACGGCACGATCCTAGCTCTCGATCTGCGCACCGGCTCGGCCGGATATCTGGCGGAGATCGGGCCGAAACTGCGCGCTTTTTTCCTCGAGCGTGGCATGCTGGTGCGCCCGCTCGGAAATGTCCTCTATCTTTTGCCGCCCTATTGCATCACCGGCGACGAACTGGACGGGCTCTATGACGCCATAGAGGAGGCCGGCGAATGCTTCGGTTCGCGATCATGAACCGGTCGTCGCGCATCGTCGGCTTCGGTCATCACGCGCCGGCGCGCAAGGTCGAGAACGCGGAAATCGAAGGTCGTCTCGGGCTCGAACCCGGCTGGATCGAGCGGCGCACCGGGATACGGTCGCGCTTCTGGGCAACGGGCGAAGACACATTATCGAGCCTTGCCGCGCGCGCCGGCGACATGGCGCTGGCGAATGCCGGTGTCGAGCGTGACGATATCGGCCTGCTGTTGCTGGCGACGTCCACGCCCGACCATCTACTGCCGCCGAGCGCGCCGCTGGTGGCCCACCGGCTGGGACTCGACCGCGCCGGTGCGGTTGACCTGACGGGCGCCTGCGCCGGCTTCATCTATGCCTTGATGTTGGCGGATGGGTTCACCCGCCTCCATGGCAAAGCGAGCTTGGTGATTGCCGCCAATATCCTCAGCCGCCGGATCAATCCGGCCGAGCGCGCAAGCGCGGTGCTGTTTGCGGATGCCGCCGGCGCGGTGGTGGTTGCCCCGTGCAAAGAGCCGGACCGAGGCATTCTCGGCGCGGCGCTGGCCTCGGACGGCTCGCGCTACGGGCTGATCCAGATTCCCGCCGGCGGAAGCAACACGCCGTTTCATGGCGAGCTGGACCTCGAGCAAACCCGGATGACCATCAGTGACGGGCGTGAAGTGTTCGCCAGGGCTGTAGAGATGATGACTGACTGCTCGAGAGGTGCGCTCGGGGCCGCCCAAATGCCGCCGCACCAGATCGATCGTTTCGTGCCGCACCAGGCCAATGCCCGCATCTTCGATGCGGTCGGCAGGAATCTGGGCATAGCGGATGATGCAATTATCAAGACGATTGCCGACTACGGCAACTCTTCGGCCGCGACGATCCCGCTCTCGCTCTCGCTTTCGCATCGGGTGCAGCCGTTTCGGCCAGGCGAAAAGATTCTTCTTGCGGCGGCCGGTGCCGGTCTCAGCGGAGGCGCACTCGTCATAGGAATTTAGCCGTACGCGGTCATGCACAGGATCCGTCACCGATGACACGAACGAACGGGCGCACGAAAAAATGGTCGCCGGCAAGCTTCATGGGCGCTGGCGTGGTCAGGCCAGAGCGATCAAAGTTGCAGACGATTCTGTCGATCAGCACGATCGGCAATGCTGTCTTTCCGGGTTGTCGGCGCCAGCATGGGAGAGCGGAGCCAGCAGAGTTCATCACCCCTCCTCACCTCGACGAAGTCCTCCTGGTCGATAAGTCCGGCCCTTCTGGTCCATAGATCAATATTGTAGCGGCAGCACCGGCAGCCGAGAATTGAACAAGCGGCCCCTCGAAGGCAATGATCATGCAGTCCGAAAACAATACCCATCTGCCTGCCTCAGCAACGCTCGCTCCCTTTCGAAACCCGGTGTTTCGCTCGATCTGGACCGCCACACAAATTTCCAGCCTGGGCTGGCTCGTGCAAACGGTGGCCATCAGTTGGCTGATGGCCACTATTTCCGCTTCGGACCTGATGGTTGCGCTCGTGCAGGCTGCATCCACCTTGCCGGTGTTCCTCCTCTCAATCGTTGCCGGAGCCATTGCCGACAATTTCAGCCGCCGATGGGTGATGTTTGCGGGGCACTGCCTGATAGCATTGGCTTCAACGACGCTGATGATATCCGTGGGTCTGGGATTTGCCAGTCCATGGCTAATTCTCGCATTGGGTTTCCTGGCCGGCTGCGGCTTTGCCTTGAATGATCCGGCCTGGCACGCATCTGTTGGCGATATCCTTCACAAAAGGGACATCCCGGCCGCGGTCACCCTGATGTCCGTAGGATACAACATTGTGCGCAGCGTTGGTCCGGCTTTGGGGGGCGTGGTCTTGGCATTTCTTGGACCGCTTGCCGCTTTCGCCTTGGCAGCGCTGAGTGATCTGGCGCCGCTAACCGCGATATGGCGCACACGATGGAACGTTCGCACTTCCCCTCTCCCTCGTGAACGCATGACGATGGCAATTCACGACGGAGTGCGCTTCACTGTGATGTCCCTGGAGATCAGGGCAGCGATTGCCCGTGCAACCCTTTTCGGCCTGGCAAGCATCTCCATCCTTGCATTGCTGCCTCTATTTGTCCGGGACCAGCTGAAGAGCGGCCCGATTATCTACGGCATCTTGCTGGCCGGCTTCGGGATGGGTGCTTTCATTGCGGGCATGAGCAATAGCTTTCTAAGGCGGATCACGTCTCAAAACAGGCTGGTGTCCTTCGCCTCCGTCGCTTGTGCGGCATGTTGCCTTTCGCTTGCACTCACATCATCGGTCCCCGTGGCGGCCGTTTCGCTGGCACTTGGCGGCGCGGGTTGGCTCATCACCTGGACTGGGATCGACGTGTCGGTGCAACTGGCAAGCCCCAGATGGGTGGTCGGCCGCACATTGTCGATCTACTACGCCTTGAGCGCAGGCGGGATGGCGGCTGGCAGCTGGATCTGGGGTACTGTCGCACAGAACTACTCCTTAGGCTGGGCTTTGGAGGGCGCCGCAGGCGCTCTGTTGCTGGTTGCGGCTGCGGGAATGCTGTTTCCCGTCGGTCCATGGGAGGAAACGGATCAGGAAAGTTCGGATTTTCGCCCGCCGGAGCTGGCACTCGACTTGAAGCCCAGAAGTGGACCCATAGTGGTCAAGGTGGAGTATCGGATACCCGAAGAGAATATCGAGACCTTTCTGGGCTACATGCGCGCCAGGCGGCATGTTCAGAGCCGTGCCGGTGCGCGAAACTGGACACTGCAGCGCAATCTTCAAACGCCTTCGATTTGGACAGAGACATTCCGCACGCCAACCTGGATGGACTTTCTACGCCTGAATCATCGGCTCACGGCAGCGGATAAGGAAATCGGTGATCATCTCCTGTCACTGCATGATGGGGAGGATTCTCCTCACACAGTGCTTTCCATCGAACGCACGACTGAGGCCGCGCGTACCCGTTCCCCAACACTCTTTTCTCGCCCTCCGAGGTGACGTGAGCACAAAACGAGCGGATCGGAGCAGACGACTTGAGGCACAGTTCCCGAGGAACAAGGGCGCATTCACCCGTTATTGCAGCGCCCTTTGGGCGGCTTGCCTTTCGCGATGTTCGAACGCGTCAGCGAAGCTATCGAGTTCTTGGTGGGTCATCCCAAGCGCCCGCCCCTCCTCACGCCATGTGGAGACCGCCCTCTCGACTTCTGCGAGGATGGTCTTTGCTCGATCGGTCTTGATCCGGAAATAAGCAATGACGGACATCAACGCGTCGATCTTCGCTTCAGGCCCGGTTTCCTCCGATATCCAGGTTTTCAGGTCTCGCACACGCTCGGGGAATGGGTTGATGTCGAAGGCAGGCGCCAAGCGCCATTGCCCGCGATCCACATGGATAAAGCCGTGATTGTGGAGGTGGTCATCGACATTGGTGATAAGGATTGAGAAGGCGATACGCCGCCAAAGCTCTTCTATGTCGGCGGCTGGCTGGCTGCCGTGCCGACGAAGCATATCGACGAGTTCAGTATAGCTATGCTCGCCAGCGTCCCCTGACTCCGCGCCGATCATGGTGGCGGCGGAGACATACATGAGTCGATTTCCGTTCGGGGTCCGGTCGAAGCGCCGGATGAGCGCGACAGGAGCGCCGTCGCTGTCGATCAAACGTGTTTCAGCAGCCTCTACGCCGGCTTTTCTGGCCAGAATCATGGCGAGCACCTCGCCTTTTGTGACAGATCGATCATCGGCAACGCTCGGAAACTTACCGATAGCGAGGCGTCCGTCATCGTCGACGACACAGCATTTCGGGCGAAGGCCCCCTAGGGACGTGCCACGTCCACGCAAATAGGCGAGATCCGTCGCCGTCTCGGTGTTGGTCTCGACGGCGTGCGTAGCTGCGAGGAGTTGACCGATCTCGATGAGGGGCGGCGTGGTGCGTCGACCCTCTTCCGCCGCTCTTTGGTAGCGCCCTTCTTCGTCCTTCAACCGCAACGCACCAATGCGGCTCATGTCGTCCACCGCCAAGAGGTAATCCATCGCATTCAGAGGCCGAGTTTCCGCGACATTTCCCGCCCGGCGCGCCTCTTGGCGACGCTTGGCGTGGTCGCGCTGGATGACACGCCGACCCCATCCGTCCGGCTCAGTGTCGGCGATCGCGTTGTGGAACACGGATCCGTCGCCGCTCTTTCGATGGAATTGAGGGCCAGTGACGAGTGGCAGACCGGGTTCGATCGAGAATCCGTCCGCTGCTTTCAGCCAGCTCGCATCGTATTCAAAAGCAGCGCTCTCGCGCGAACCCTGCTGATCATAGCGCAACGTGCCCAGTGGCGTCGCTTCCTCGTCGAGGTGAACAGCAATAGAACGTCTCATGTTGCACCGGTCGACTTCCGCACCCTTACCCTTTTGGGCAAACGTTCGGCGTCGAGGAGCAGGCCTTGTTCGTCGCGCTGGGTGTCGACGATTTTAGTCAGAGCGTCGTCAAAACCCAGAACAAAAAAGGACATGGCATAAGCCCCCATAGCAACTGTCGGGTCTCCTTTTTCGATCTTCAGATAGGTGCTCTTTGCGATGCCGAGTCGTTCCGCCATCATCATTACGGTCAAACTGCGCTTTTTACGGGCGAGCGCGATGTCGGCGCCCAGCTTGCCGAGCGCCCGCTTGACTTTGGGAGGCAATGTGTCGGTCACCGTCGAGCGCATTTTTGTCTCATAAAAACGACCTTAACTAGTTTTAGGTCTTTTATATAAGTCCGAATTCGGGATTTGTCGAGAGTTGGCCAGACTGTACCCGCCCCCCAAAAGATATCGTCCTGCACCAGATGCGCCAATCTCGTGAGCATACATCACCCGATCCCCATTCGGCGTTAGGTGAGCTGCGGACGATGCGCATGTGCCGGTGCGAACCGAGCGGGCCATGCTTGGCTCAATTCCAGATTGCTCGCCCTGAGCGGGCACGCTGTCGTGACCTTTCATCGCGAACAAAAGCTGTCGGCATCGAAGATGTCGACCCCTTATGCGACTAGACGAACCGCGGAAGTTCGGCCGACCTGGCAGAGCAACACGCGTGTCACGTTTAAGACTTGGACGGGCCAGGAGACCGAAATCGGACCACTTAAGACCTCATAAGGTCTACTCAAATTTCTTTCCACCTCGCCCAGTTCTCAGCCGCGTTGTTGTCGTCGGGAAATGGCGGACCCTCCTTTCCGTAGCCGGCGCGTCCCAAGCAGCACCGCAAATTGGGCAATGGCAATGTATGCATCCACGTCATGGATGCTTCTTTATCTAAGCAATCGATTTCTCTGGCTGTTCGATGATGAATATGAAGCGTCAGTTGGCCTGGTGGGGCCATCGGAGTTGTTGAGTGGAATCGCTTGCCCAGTGCGGCCCGGGTGCTGCCATCTTCGGTGGAGTTGCCAATGTGATCTGCAGCCGAACGGCAAAAGGCGGTCGTGGAGACAATGAGCATGGATACAGCCGGGTAGCTGGGACTATCCTCTACCGGGGGAAAATAGCTGCGACAACCGCATGTAGCCGGCGAGCACGGCCGTGCGCGGGACCGTCGGTCGCCCCTGAGGCCGCGATGGTGGCGTGCCGAACTGTTCGGCCCTGTCGCCCACATTACAGCTGCGCCCGCAGTTCCCATGCCACGCCAAATTGAAGTGTTCAGTAGGAGCCACAGCAATATGCACCGTCGTAATCTGATCAAAGGATTCGTTGCACTCGGCGCTTGTCCCATTTGCGCTGAAGCCGCGCGGGCGGCCAGCACCGAATGGGGATATGCCGGCCCGGTCGGCCCCGAACAATGGGGGCATCTGGACCAGACGAATTTGGTCTGCTCGGCGGGCATGCAGCAATCGCCGGTCGATATCAGGGGCGCGGTCAAAGCGGATATTCCGCACATCGCCATAGGTTGGCACCGGGGCGGCGGCAGAATGGTGAACAACGGCCACACCATTCAGATCAACCTGCCGCAAGGCAGCACGCTCACTCGGGGGGATCGTGTCTATGAGCTGCTAGAGTTCCATTTCCATGCACCAAGCGAGCACCACGTCGCAGGTAAGAGTTTCCCGATGGAAGCGCATTTTGTCCATAAGGACCGCAACAGCGATACTGTGGGTGTTTTGGGCGTGTTTCTGAAGCCAGGCGCCACAAATGCCAGCTTTGCCAGGCTTGCTGCCGCATTTCCTGCAACGTCAGGCGAAGAGGCAGCCGTCGATGACGTCGACCCCAACGAGCTTCTGCCGGCTTCTCTTGGCTACTGGACATATGAAGGATCTTTGACGACGCCGCCATGCACGGAAAACGTCGACTGGATGGTGGCGACGGAACCGGTTGATGTCGACCCAGCAGATATAGAGCGATTTACCTCGCTATATCCCGGAAACACGCGCCCTATCCGCGCGCCCAATCGGCGCTTCATCCTGGGCCTAAGCTGACGCCGTAACAGGTCGAAGCACCGCCTGCGCGTCATGTTGATCTGCTTTCAAGATCATAAGGATGTGCTCCGCGTCGCGTAGGCGCTTTGGGCGCTTATTTCGCGCTGGAAGCGGACCAGGACCAAGTTCGGTAACGGTGTTAAGCCATTCTCATAAGGGGGAGAGGTAGGCGTGGCTTTCCTGTTCCAGCAGCATCCGGCCGCATACCGAGCCCATGAACTGGAATTCATGTCAGACCTTCGCAAGGGGTCCATCGCGGATCAAACGCCGTTTCCCTGGGAAACATGGCTCAGTTCCGACAAAGCAATTATGATCGCCCTAGCCACCTCGATTGCGCTCTTGGTCGGGACGCAGGGCCAGCCCCCGCAGATCGATCACGCGGTTCTAAGCCAGCTGCGAACGATTCAGATCAATGACGCATTGCTCCGGCGCGACGTCGTCCGCGCTGGGACGGATATGACATTGGACTACCGTTCGGTTGCTTCTACCGGACAGGCATTGCAAAAGACTCGTGAAAACTTGCAACGTTCTTTCGAGATTTCCTCCGATGAGAGATCAGAGCAATCCAGATTGCTCGCGCAGCTCATAAACTCGATCGAAAGCAAAAAGGCTGCCGTCTCAGTCTTGGTCGAACAAAATCAGCTCATGCAAAGCTGTCTTGCGCAGCTAGCTCGCTCGATTGGTCGCCTTGGGGGGGCACCGTCGAGCATGGTTGAACTTTCGATGCTGATCGTGCTTTCGGCTGAACCGAGGCTCGTTCTGAGCAAGGCTGGAGCTGCCTTATCTTCTTCATGGAGGTTGGACGAAGCTGCCGATCAGATCGCATCTCCGGACACGTTCTCCAAGGCCGCCGAACTGGAGCGAGAGCACCTGGAAGGCTACAGCTTGGCCAGCGCGCAAGCGCAGCGCACGCGACTTTTCTTCGGTTTGGTGTCCATGTGCCTCTGCATATTTGCGATCATTCGGTTCTCCAGGCAGCCTCTGCGGACGAACCGGCTGAAAAGGCGGTTGGAGCTTGAAGAGGCAATGAGTGAGATCGAAACTCGGCTCAACGAAAGTAAAGCAAAGGACGCCTCGGCGCGCTTTTCCACCGAAGAAGCGCTCAGAGTCGTTCAACGCGTTTTCGATGCGGATCAATGCGCGCTCGCACTGGTGGATCCGAGTCTCAGCAGGCATACCGAGTGCTTTGTGGCGAACACGTACACACCCGTCTGGAACGTGGCGCTTATTGATGAAGTCGTTTCACTTGTCCGAGCCGGACGGCCAGTGTTTCGCGTCGTTCGGACCGCCCTAGGGCTTTCCGGTGTTTTTCAAATTGTTGCCTGCAGGGCTTCCGATCAGCAGGTTGTGGTTTGCATCCTTGTTTTTGAAGGAGATCGCTCACTCCCCTCAGCAGACGACCTGCGGGTTCTTGCCAGCGCCATTGTGCGTTTGAGCAACCATCTTGAACTGCAACGTATAAATACGGAACGCGACCTTCTGGTGAGTCGATGGGAGCATGTGGAAAGGCTGAGGACCGTGGGCACGATCGCAAGCGGCGTTACACATGAGTTCAACAACATTTTAGGGGCAATAATCGGCTATTCAGAGATTGCCCAAAGCCTTGTGCGTCGCCCCTCCAGAATCCGTAATCACATCGACCAGATCATTTTAGCTGGACACCGAGCCAAGCTGATCGTCGACCAGATTCTGTCACTAAGCCGAAACCGACAGCGCGTGGCAGTGCCATTCAACGTCTCCGAAATTGTCATGGATCTTGCGCCATTGCTGCGGGTCACAGTTCGGTCGGATGTTCAGTTGAACTTCAAGGTCAACGAGTGGCAAACCGTGGTCGAGGGCAGCCCAACCGAGATACAGCAGATCCTCATGAATCTATGCAAGAACGCGTCGGAGGCTGTCTTGAACGAGGGCCGTGTCGAGGTCAGCGTTTCTCGCGCCCAGGTGCGCCAAACCAAGTCGCTGGCTCAGGGCACCCTGAGACCTGGAGATTACGTTCTCCTCTCCATCAGCGACGATGGCCCAGGAATCGCAAGTTCGATACTTCCGCATGTCTTTGAGCCCTTTTTTACCACGCGCTCTGTCGTCGGCGGGACCGGGCTGGGTCTTGCTGCGGTTGACAGGCACGTGAGCGCGCTCGCAGGATGCCTTGATGTCACGTCGGCTGTTGGCCGAGGGACGCGGTTTGATATCTACCTACCGGCCTCCGACGAGGAGCCAGTCAGCGCTGACATCGCTTTCGGTCGGTACGACGGATCACTTGGCAACGGAGAAATCGTTGCAGTCGTGGAGCCCGATCCAGCAGAGTTGGAGATCTACAGGGACCAGATCGCCGCGCTGGGTTATGAGCCGGTCGGCTTCGCGACCCTCGAAGGTCTTTGCGAGTGGACCGAAAGCGGGAAGGCAGCAGACCTGGTGATTTTAGGTAGAACGCCTTTCCTGGAGCGAGGACAGGCCGAATCCGTATGCCCCACCCTCATGACGGTGCCTGTCATAGTCGTCGGCCAAATCGACTCCATGCCGGTCATATCCGCTAATCAGGCCCTCGTCCTTTGGCTAGCGAAGCCGGTCTCGTCCCGGACAATGGCGCATGCGGTTCGTACAATGATGATGGCATGATACCGCCGAATCGCTCAGCCTATCCAACCACTGCGAGAAGGCCCGTCAAAAAGATATCGAAGCAGAACAGAATGACGCGTCGACACCGGCTTACCGATCCCGAGACGTTGTTCCAGCCTTAGTGCTTGTTGAGAAGGTCGGCTACTGTCTCTCCCCGTCGCCGGGCATCGGCGGCGAGCCATACCTCTCCTACCTCATACACGTCGCCTTGGGTACGGAACGGTATGATGACGTCAATGGCGGCCGACAGCATGTCAAGAAGCGTGCGGTCTTCGACAGCGGCTCCTTGCGCGCTGCTCTTGACGAGTGAAAAGAGCTTCTTGAAACCTTGTACCGGATCAGCCCCATGAATCGTTGATATCGATCCCGCATGGCCGGAGACGACTTCACTAAGGTAGGCCCAAGCGGCGTCATCGCGCATCTCGCCAAGCAATATTCGATCAGGGCGCATGCGCAAGCTGGCTTGCAACAGTTGCTCGGCCGTCACCGCCCCTGCGCCTGCTCGGTCCTTTGGATAGAGTAAGCGGACATGGTTCTCGTGCGGGATTGCAAGTTCGAGCGTGTCCTCGATGCTGATCAACCTCTCATGCGGGGGTATAGCGTTGATCAAAGTCTTGCTCATTGTCGTTTTGCCGCTTCCAGTAGGTCCGCAAAGCAGCATTGTGAGCCGCCCGCAGACGCAGGCTCGCAAAAATTGCTCCAAGTCACCATGGTCGTAGTGCTGAAGAATCGTTTCGTCCTGCCGCTCTTGGCGCTCTTTTCGTGACCGCCATTGATTCCAACGCGAATACTCGTAGCGAGAAGAAACTTCCTTGAGTTCGGTCACACGACTTGAGGGACGCCGTATCGTCAGGCTTATTGTTCCTGAGGGTACTGCGGGGGGCAAACAGATCTGCAGCCGCTCTCCGTTCGGCAACTCAGTCGCGCAGAGGGGGCTTTGCGGTCCGACATCTTGCTTGCGCAGCGCTCCGGCGAGGATCGCGATGTCCTCCAGATCGTCATAAGACAGCGGCAGTGGATGTTTCGTGAAAACGCCGGCCTGTCGGACAAAGGCTTCCCCAGGCCGGTTGATAGCGACCTCTTCGGTTCTTGGCTCCTCAAGCCATTTCAGAACGGGATCGAGAAGCAAACGCAATTGAGGATCAGCCTCCGATTGCATTGTTGTTTCTCCGGCGTTCGCGATGTTGGGGGGATGGCGCTGCGGCAGTCGCTCTAAGATCGTATACATCCGAGAAGTCGAGGTCCCGAGCCACAAAGATGGATACGGCGTCTCCTTGGTTTTTCTTCAGGGTTGGGGGAAGGTTGATCGTCGCTCTCAATGTCGTCTCGACGGCTTGTCCACCATTGCTCTGGAAGCTGTTGGTGCCGCTTCCTCCGCCAGAGCTGGCCGCATATTGACCAGCCGCCTGAAACGCGCCTTGGATGACGCTCATCAGAATCGCTCCGCCAAAGCGTTCCCGGAAGTGATTGTCCACCGTGCCAGGCATTCCGGAGCGGCCGAGCTCGTCAGCCCCCGGCGATGCTATCGAAACGAGGGCATGGTCGGGTGTTTCGATGCGCGTCCACAGCACGAATACACGCGCATCCCCCTGCTGGAGACCGCGCTGGATCTCGCCAATCACGGTTGTCCCGCGATCCAAGAGCACGACGTTGTTGGTGGCGCCTCGGACGGCTTTAGGTAAGACGCACTTCACATAGCCGGGTAAATTTGTGTCGACCGCAGTTTGCAAAATGCAGGGAATGATCGTTCCTTGAGTAATCACGAGATCAGGGTGCGGCAAAAGTGTGGCCCGGCTCGGCTCCTGTATATCTGGCTTCAATCGGCCTGACAGATCGCCACCGTTTGAAATCTCATCTGCGGTCGCCGGAGCATCATTTTGCTTGTCTTCGCTCCGCTGATCGTCATTGGGCATTTGACCGCTGCCGCTGTAGGCGAAAATTGGTGATTCCTCCGGCGGCGGATCATCTGCCGCTGGTAGGGGCGGCGTGGATGGCGCAGGCTCTGCCGCCTTGGCCGCCTCTGCGGGTGCTGGAGGTTCGGGAGCAACCTCGATTGGCACGGGACGGAATGGCTCGACGTTGGCGTCAATTGGCGGTTTTGGCTGAGATGGTTCGTCTTGTGTGCTGGAACGACCTCCGAGCCAGATGAGCGATAGAGACGAGATGAGAACAAGAGCAGCGACGGCCAACTTCTGCGATCCCGAAACATGCCGGCGGGCCGGCTCCGAGACCATCGATCCGGATGCATGGACATCATGTCCCGCCTGTGGACCGGTTTCATTCATCGTCCCGAGCCTTTCAAAACACGCCACACGTCGGGTGTCACTGTACCGGTCGCTGGCGCTCGTCCCACAGGGTCATAAGCTCTGTTGAAAATGGACAAGACCGTGTTGCCATCTCTCAGACGCCATTCCCGGGCGACGGCGGATACTTCAACATAGTCGCCTTTGACCGTGTAATTGGCAGCGGCTTCCTTGCCGTCGGGATTGATAACGTAGAGGGAGGGTATGCGGGAATTGCTTGCGAATCCAAATACGGTCGTAAAGCCATTATCGAAGACTTCCAACGGCGCGAGCGACCGATCGCCCTTTGCGACGTAGTGAAAATTGCTGTCGTCCGGACTGGCAGCTGCGGCGGGCCGATTCAACAAATCCCGAACTCTTTCGTCTTGCAGCACTCTCGCCCGGGCCTGGCCAAGAATTGAGCGCCTTTCTGCTTCCTTTCTCCGAGCAGCAGCCTCATCAGCAGGATAGGTGAACTGCACACTGTAGTATAGATCTGGTTGCTTCTCATCGAGTTTTGGCATCGCTTTCGTTGAAATGCTGAAGACGTATCTGCGGGTACCGGACTCGCTCTCGGCCAGCACGACGACCGGCTGCGGCGACAGCATCCGGCTAGCCTTGAAAAAGAGATAATTGGCGCGCGGGAGCGCAGCCAGGTCTTTGCTATTGGAAACGGCCACGGCTGCGACGGTCTCGTTGGCCGCGAATGTGACAACCAGCGTTGCCCCAACTGCGGTCGATAGGCGCACCACTTCGTCGGGGCGGTAAGCCAGGTAGCGCATCCGAGCATCATGCTTGCCGGCAAGTGGCGTGTCTTCGGCGCACGCTTCCATCGTCAGGAAGAGTGAACAGGCCAGCGCCAGAAATGCTCTTTTTGTCATGGCTGCACGAAGCCCAGGTTCGATACGGTGTCTTGCGAGGCTTGATAGGATGTGACGAGTAGACCTCCCGGATTGGTGAGCCTCGATTGCCCAGGCAGACCCGTCAAGCGCTCGTAGCGGATGGTAGCAGTCCAGGAGGTCACTATCGGCGTCTGCCCATCGATAACAAGCGTACGTTTGTATCGGATCTGCTGAACGTCGGGACTGATGTCATTTGATGAAATATGCCCGACCTCGAGCTTGCCGCGCTTCCCAACCGTGACCTGCGGCGAGGTGGGGTTGGGATAGTTGAAGAAATCTTGATATTGCTGTTGCACAGAAGGTGCGCTGAAACTGGAGACGAGGTCATAGGCGTATTGGGCTGTATCTGCCGTGTAGCCCTCGCGAAGGCGTACATATTCCCATAGCGAAGCGTTTATGACGGCTCGGTCTTGGGTTGCCGGCAGTCGAGAGATTGACACTTCGCTGTCAACGGTACCGTCCGGCCGCACCCAGAGGAACACAGGTACGAGCTTGGCCAACGGGACCATGGCAGCGATGGTAAATGCCTGGGCGACATTTCCCAGGACCGCCGCTGCGGCAAAGGCTATAAGCGCCTTTGACAAGCGCCGCGCAGACTTCGCTCGAGAAGTTTGAAACGCTTCCACCTTCTTATAGTGAGCGGCTAGCGTTTCTCTCTCCACCAGAAGGGCATGTTCAGGAAATTTCACTTGGGCTCTTCCGCGCACTCGACCTGAAGATCCTCAGGAGTGGTTTCCCATTGTCCCGCGTTCAGTTGGAATGGCGTACCCGTGCAGGTCGCAAGCCGATCGGTTGTCTTGCAGGCCGCCAAAGCGAGGATTAGCAACAGTAGATAGCGTTTCATGTTTTTGGCACCGGTTGATTGATTAACCACCCGCCGTTTTGGCAAAGTAGCGGTTGAGGTTGCTAAGAGGTCGGTTCTCGCCTGCCAAAGAGCCGCCGGCGATGCTGCTGGCGATCGTCGGAAGCGCGATGATCAGAGCGTCGCCAGCGAGGAAGAGCATATCGAGCTCGTAAAGCCCGATGATCTTGGCTGCTGTCGTGCCCGACATTTTGATTATGATAAGCATTGCTGTCAGCGAGACTGCTTCGGCCGCAATAACTATCGTCGCAACGATGTTGAGAAGGAGAAGCAGCAGCCCGTACGAGAGCAGTTGGCCGATCCATCTGGTGGCCATGTCTCGCGTGCGATCAAAAAGGTAGCCGACAAGGACCAGGGGGCCGATCGCCAAGAGCAGCTTCGTCAGAATTCCAACGGCATCGTAGATCTCGAACGCCGTCCACAGCGAGCCGTAGAAAATCCATTGCGCTCCCTGGAAGGCAAGTATGTCCTGGCCATTCATTGTCCCAATTTCGGAAGCAATCATCTGAAAAGCATACT
Source organism: Mesorhizobium australicum WSM2073 (assembly GCF_000230995.2). Classification (NCBI taxonomy): domain Bacteria; kingdom Pseudomonadati; phylum Pseudomonadota; class Alphaproteobacteria; order Hyphomicrobiales; family Phyllobacteriaceae; genus Mesorhizobium; species Mesorhizobium australicum. The sequence goes on from NC_019973.1 coordinate 5,706,875, forward strand.
GGCTTGCAGCAAACATAAAGTCTAGCTTCCGAGGAATATCGACGAATGGCAAGTCGCTGCTACTTATCTTGTGAGCAAATCTTGGAATCGTGTCGTCGAAGAACGCTTCAATGTACTGCTGGTAGTTAGACTGGTCCAAGATCAGGGCAACGACAATCGACACCATGATTACGCGCGAGATACTCCCGCGCGCATCGACTTGACCACGCATGACCAGACAGCCTTGTATTATTATCCAAAGCGTTACACACGCAACCAGAGGTGCGCTGACCGCCTCTTGGATCTTTTCAAGCACGTTGTGCAGCCCTGAGGTAAAGGCCAGATCAAAGATCGTGTGTATGGCCGTGAATGGCGCGGCAATCTTGAAATTCATGGCCTGAGCCTGATTTGTCCCTGATCAGCCCAGTTGAGCCGGACGAACTCTGCGTGGTTCACGGCAGTGTGCCAAACATCTTGGCGGTGTCCTGGCGCTCGCGACGCTGCGTGGCGGCCTCCTCCACGGCGTGAAGGCTGCCTTGTGCAGTGGTCATCGTCAGCAGACTCGTGGCCTCGACATTTTGGATGACCGCATCGTGAATCTGCTTGAGGACCAGACCGTTGGTCACGGTGGCCTGCACAATATTTCGCGAGCGCGAAAGCTGACCAGGCGTGTTGTCGTTAGCCTTAAGGCGCTTGTCCATTGTGTCCAGAGTGTCGGCTGCAAGAGCTGCCGCATTGGCGGCACCAGTGATTTGCCCCTCTAACAGTTTCGCTTCTGAATCGGTGCCGGTGACTCTCCGGGTTGGGTCTTGCACAATGGTACGCGCCATGGTCGAAACCGGCGCCCGAGCATCAAACATCTGCCCCTCCAGCTTATTGCTCGATGGGTAGTGGTTTCCCTGGTTCAGTGCGCCCAGCAGACCCGTGACAGCAAATGACGACTTCAGTATCTCTACCATTTCGATCGTGGTAGCGAGCGTCTGAGCTGACTTTATAAGCATCGCCGCTGTGGAACCCGCTGTTAGGCCCGCTTGTACTGTCACTGCCGGGTCGGTGACGATTAATTGCGACCTGGCCTGTGTGCTAAGCAGAAAGGAAACAGCAAACGTCGTCACTACAAGTTTGGCAAATCTCATGAATATGCTCCTTCAGTCTTGAACTTCGTGGTAACGAGCCATGAACTCGTCGAGCCACCCGCTTGGGGCATCTCCGTGCTGGTCACGAAGCTGGTCGGCAAAGCGCACGGTGTTGGCCCGCCCCGAGAGTACGGCTACGTACTCGCGCATCTGGCCAAGGTCGAATTCGCAAACAACACTCCCGCTGTCGCGCTTGAGCAAAAACTTGCGGCTGCCAATTGCCATTCCGTGGCGGATCGCCTCGAACTCCTGCGTGGTGCACTTCAAGCCATCGACATACGCGGCCCGGTCCGCAGTCGGTGACGGGTAGAAAATCTTCGTCATGCATTGTGCAACGAGACTGGCTCCCAGCGGCGATTCCAGCACGTGTTCGGGCTGCTGCGTTGCAAGTATCAACATCCCGTTGTTCTTGCGGACGGTGAGCAAGAACTTGTCGATAACAGCCGAGAACTGCGGGTTGAGCAGATAGAAGCGAAATTCGTCGCAGCTCATGACGAACCGACGGCCATCGACAACGGCGCCCACGCGGTGCAGAAGATATGCGGCGGCCGGCGCACAGACCTCCTCATATTCCAGGAGCTGCGTCATGTCGAAGCCGGTGATGGAGGCATCAAGCCTTACTTCGTCGACATCGCCGTCAAAGGCCCATCCAAGCGCATTCCCTCTACACCACCGCTGCAGCCGTGCTCCTGCGCCCTCGGAGGGGCCGTGCAGCAGGAATTCGCGCAGGCCCGCAATTGAGCGCATCACGGGTTCGAACGAAAGTTGACGAACAATGCCACGTTCTAGTCGGCGGCTTTCCTCCGGCGAGATCGGACCGCGGCCGTCACTCTCGATAAGGGCCATCAACCATTCGCGCAGAAAGTCCAACGAGGCGGAGGTGTTGTCCAGTCCACGCAGAGGGGCCAAGCCGCTCGGAGCGCCTCTGCGCAAGGCTAGATATGTCCCCCCCGTGGCCCGCACCAGCAGTTCACCACCCCGGTCCTTATCGAAAAAGACGATGGCACCATCGCGATCGACCACGCTTTGCTCAAGCATCGCGAGGATAAAGGTCATCAGCGTCGTCTTGCCTTTGCCGACGGGCCCGAATATCGCCGTCATGCCAACGTCATTCTCATGGGGGATGTAGTCGAAAGAAGTTCCACCGTTCGTGCGAAAGCGCGCAACAGCTTTGCCCCAGTGGCCGGATGCGGAACCGTTTGGGAAGTTCTCAAATGACACGAGCCCGGCAAAATTGTGCGAGGTGATCGCCCCGGGGCGTGTGCGCCACCTGTTGTTCCCCGGAAGTTGGGACCAGTACGCGGCCTCCATACCGATACCCTCTTGGACGATAACGGCGCCCGCATCGGCCAGCCTTCCGCGGGCATTTGCTGCGCGATCTGCAAGGCTGTTGAGGCTCTCGGCATAGACGCACAGGCTCAGATGATGCGAACCCATGACGAACTGGTTGCTTGCCAGTGCGTCCTCTGCTTCGGCAAGTTCATTGATCTGGGTGAGAGCCTTGTCGCCGGCGCTCGTCATCTGGCTGGACTTAAGGCTAAGCTTCGCATGAGCTTGGGGCCGAGTGAGGAAGGAAAAGCTCTGGCTGAGCACAAGCGGGAAGTTGGCCGACAGCAAGGGATTTAGCATGCCGGGCCGCGTCGTCGCCGGATATTCACGGAACGAAAACAATGACCCCACCGAGCTGCCCCCGGGCCGTCGAATCTCAAGCGCCCGCTTCCCGCAGATGACCTGGTCAGTGTAGATCGAGGCGCCGAGTGAGCCGCTAACCATCGGAACCGGAAGAAACCGGCACGTCATTATCAACCGAAGCGCCTCACCGATTTCCGTGAAGAGCACGTCGCCTTTCTCACGAATGCCCAACCGGCGCAGACCGTAACCGCCCAGTGAGCCAGCAATGATCTGCCAGAGGTCCTCCAAGCTTCGCATTTGTGTGGCCAGATCGTTGTCATTGCCTCTGGACGATTTGGCGCTACGCCAGCCGATCTTGCCGATTGCGGTGCGGGGGAACACGACGACAGTGAGGAAATGGTCGTTGCGAAATAGCTTGCCCGACAGCACACGGCTCTCATACGCCTCGCTCAGACTGCCAGCGAATGCACTTTGAAACTGGCGCGATGCCGGCTCCGGCACATCGTTGTTTCGCACAAGATGGGCGTACAGCGTGACATTGTCGTCGGCGATGTTGCGCAAGAGAGTGTTGAACGCGCGGCAGCGCGAGTTGCGCATCTCAGCGTCTTCCAAATCAAATGGCAGCCCGTTCAGATGTGCCATGGCCATAATCGATCCATCTTCCAGAAGGACAACCTGGTCGCTCAGATGACCGACATACGGAAGGTAGATCTCGCCAGATCTCTCGGTCCTGCCACTGGCGCCAAACATCACACCATTCCTCTTCCGCGCTTCGGCACTCTGATCGGATTGGCGCTGACGCTCGCCCCGCCCCAGACCGACCCATCCACGCTTCTGCCGGCGGTCTGCAAATAGAGAAACGCCACGCTTGCGGCGTTATAGTCGCGCTCAACAATCAGCCGTGCTCCGAACCAGAGTGGCACGAGCACGACTTCATAGAGCGGGTTCTTAAGGATGATGATGACGAGTCCCGCCAACATCATGAGCGCTCCGGCCAGCGTCAGCGGCACCCCCAAAAACAGTGCGGGGCGTGTCGCCGCCACATAGAGGGTGCTCACTTCCAGCCGGTCGCTCATCAGCCAGCGCCTATCAGCGCCTTGCCCAGGAAGCTGGCGCCAAACATGATGACGATTCCTCCAACGACACCCGCAACCAGGCCAAGTGAAGCACGACCGAACATCCAGGAGATCCCGATGGCCACGAGTCCGAGCACGGCCAGTGATTGTCCGAAGGGACCAAGTATGAAGGTGCAGATATTCTGGACCATCTTGGCGGGATCCGTCCCTCCGGTCACCTGTGCCGCGGCCGGCCCGCTGGAGAAGACCGTCCACGCCACGCCCGCAGCAGCGGCCGGCGCGTATTCAGCCGCCATTCGCAGCATGGAAAAAGGCGAAGGAACACGCGTTTTAAGCGCACGAAGTATTTTGAGTGGCTTGATCATTGTATCTCCATGTTTCAATCGAATACGAGTTTGTTCGGATTCGAGGGTTCCCGCTCATCGGCAGCCTGGCTGTCTGTCGGACCGGAGGGATCGGCCCCGGAGCGGTTTGTCTGATAGGAGCCCCAGATGGCCCAGGAATTTTGGCGGGGCTGCTTTTGGTTGGCCTTTTGGTTCAGTTGGAGCAGAGGCGGCACTGCTTTCCGACCCGGTGCCTCAAGGTGTGGCGCATCTTGGGCGGTCGGCTCCTGCGTTGTCTCTGACATGTCCTTTGCGGCCAACTCGACCTTGCGTACATAACCGTTGGCAAAGCCACGCGTGACGTCACCCGTGTTATAGGCCGAGATGGCACGGCGAAGCGCCAGTTGCTGCGCCGGGGCAGTCGCGCCGCCGGCATACCGGCTTTCAAGCAAGTGGGCGGCGGCCGAAAGCGAGGCGCAGGGCTCGAAAGCCTTTTCCGGCGTGAGATTGAGCGTGGGAAAGTTGTTGCTGTTTATCTGCATCAATCCAACATCGACGGAATGTTGTGCTTCGAGTCGGTCCTTGATGCCCCGCGTGGCTTGCAGGTGGTCTATCCAGCGAAGCTGCTCACCTGTGGTGTTGTCATGAGCCACCAGCGTTTCAAAGCCACTTTCAATCTTGGCAATCGCGGCAAGGGTGGACGGCGCGACCCAGGGAGCGCATTTGCGTGACAGGCGGTGGAACTCACGGGGCGAAAGTGGGGCGGGCTCGGCTGGGAGTGACATGGATGTCAACAGAACGATGGCCAGCGGCCAAACTGCAATAAACATTCCCTATCACCTACCTTTCCAAGCTGCCCGACGGGTTCTGGCCCTGTCCGGAACACGCTTATCGGGGCGGTTTGTTACTGTGTGATGTTCAAGTTCAGCTTTTCGGCTTCAACTGAAACAAAGACCTTGATCGTGGCAGTGTGGGTGAGCATCTTGCGCAAGCGCGGGTTGGCGGATCCGATTAGCCAGCAGCGACATGCAAAGGATCTTGGTGCGACGAGTCCTGTGCGGGATTGCCCGTCCCGGTCGCCTGTTGCTTTTGGACTGTAAGCCGCGGCTTCGGCGGCAGGATGGTGATGGAATCTTCTGCCAAGGTCGAATCAAGGAGAGCATCGAGGCTAGTCCAGGCTGCGGATGCCGTGGGTCGGTCCAGCGAGAGGGCCGAAGAAGGCGCCAGTCCCCACGTTGCGGTATGCTGCCAGTTCTTTAAGAGACAGCCATGCGTGGCCCTGCACGGGCAGGTCCATCGGTTGACATCGCGAGCTCGTCTGCGCTGGCTGGAGGGGGCCGTCCGCGGGGCGCGGAAACGCAGCAGCGCAGCCCATCTTGGTGCGAGCCTGATTCAGCTGTTCGGCGAGCCGCACCCCATTTGGCGGCGTCCGAGGCCGCTGCCGACAAGAATAGTGACCAGCTCAAAGGGAGGTGTCGCGTTCAACTGATAATGCTAGCTCGGAACCGTAACCGCAACCGACCTGCCGGTCGCGCGGACCAGGGTTTGGAACGCCGGCCCCTCCCCCCGGGAAGAACTCGCTTGGAAGGAGACATACCATGGCCCAAGGCTACAGCAGCGACACGGCCGCTCTTGCGCCCACCGCCTCTGCGATCAATCAAACGCCGCGCTCCGCCACCGCTTCGGAGCCGGACGCACGAGCGGCAGGATTTCGAGTTGATGCAGCTCCGCCATCGCCAGAACCGCGGCGACTCAAGGACACGGCAGGAAACTGGGCGTCCGTGCCGTCGAAGTCGAGTGCTGTTGCCGGGCCAGCAGGTGAGCTCGAGCTAGAGCTGAAGGATCGCACGGCAGGGTCATGCCGGCGACTGGACCTGGTCTCCTGGTCACGGACTGACTTGATGCGGTCATTTGGCTGTGGATGAAAGACCAGGACGAGCAACGGCCTCACATTGGCCGCACGCAACGGCGCGTGGCAGCAGGGGCAGCTGTGGTGGGTTGGTCCAGAAGGTTGCCGGGCAACAGCTTTGGAATCAAGGGGATTCAAGATTGAAGGTGAGCCGTTGAAACATGTTCTTGTCATTGACGATGATGCCGCAATGCGACGCCTCATCGCCGAGTATCTCATGATGCATGCGTTGAAGGTGACTGCAGTCAACGATAGCAAGCAGTTCAACCACGTTCTATCTCATGAGCCGGTCGACCTCGTGGTCGTTGACCTCAACCTGGGCCGTGAGGATGGGCTTGCGATCGTCCGCAAGCTGGCGACAAAATCGGATTTGCCTATCATAGTGATCAGCGGCGACCGGCTCGATGAGGCCGAAAAAGTCGTTGCACTGGAGCTCGGCGCAACCGATTTCATTCCCAAGCCTTTCGGCCTGCGCGAGTTCCTGGCCCGCATTCGCGTAGCGCTACGCCAGCGCATTTCCAGTCCGCGAACGAAAGATCATCGCTCATTCCGGTTTGGAGCTTGGAAGCTCAGCGTCAAACAGCGGCGGCTGATCTGTGCAGAGCGTGGCGAGGTCAAGCTTACCGCATGTGAGTTCAATCTCCTGATCGCGTTCCTGGAGAACCCCCGCAGTGTACTATCCAGAGAACGGCTTTTGCTCGCGAGCCGTGTGCGTGGTGAAGAGGTCTACGATCGAAGTATCGATGTCCTGATCTTGCGCTTGCGCCGGAAGCTCGAGGCTGATGCGGCCAATCCTCGCCTGGTCAAGACGAGTCGTGGTGCGGGGTACTTCTTCAACGCTGACGTGGACGTTAGCTACGGAGGCACCTTGGCCGCGTGACAGGGGCGATTCTGGCAATTGCTGACGAGGAGGGTGATCAAGCCAAAGCGGTGTTCTCAGGCCACGGCCTTTAGCTCGGCGCCGGGGTACAGGCCAAAGGCGTAGGTCGTCGATCTGGCTGTTGGGATGGCTGTTGACGATGCTGGTGAGGACGGCGGCGAGATAGCCGAGTGGCTGGACACCATTGAGCTTGCGGGTCTCAGCGATGCAATCATCGCCCCTTGTTTGGGCACCGCAGTTCGAGCCAGCGAAGAGCGCGTTCTTGTCGTTTGAGCCCGATCGCACGGATTGAGCGCTCGACGGTGTTGCTGCCGATCGCGATGCGACCCTCCCAACGAAGCGCGAGAGACCCAATTTGAGAAGTGTGAATCGCCTTGTCGAGCGTAAGCGCCTCGCCGATCGCCTATGGATTTGGGCTTGACGTTTTCCGGAATCGCCAGGGCATGAGTTCCTCGATCTGGCTCTGCGGATGGCCGTTGATGATGGCGTCGAGAGTTTCGGCGAGGTAGGCAACGGGATTGACGTCGTTGAGCCTGCAGGTGGCCACGACGGATGCGAGCAGTGCCCAGTTTTCGGGCGCAAATTCATGGCCAGCAAACAGAGCATTTTTTCTGATCAAAGCATACTGGACGGATGGCGTTTTCGACTGGGTTGATGTCGAGCTCGAGCCAGCCGTCGTCGAGGAAGCGGGTGAGCCCCTCCCAGTGAGCGAGCCCATAGCGGATGTCTTCGGCCAACCTGGAGCCGGAGGAGATCATCGACAGTTGCTTGTCCAACCATGGTTTCAGGGCGGCGATGATCGGCGCGGAATAATCCTGTCGAGCGGCAAGCCGGGCTTGAGGCGATGCGCCGCGCACTGTTGCCTCGATAGCGTGGAACGCCGCGATCCGGCGTATCGCCGCTTCGGCGATCGGGGACTTGGTGTTACGCGCCAGCTCGCAAACCGTCGGCGCAGGCGGCTCCAGCAATGGACGAGCAGTCACGGTCCTTGCGGCCGTTCCAGGCATGTCAGCCGGTCATAGCCCTCACAGGGTCAATGAACAGGCGATCCGCGTCAGCCAGACGCCGGCGCATGTGCTCGGCTATCGGCTTGAGATCGAAGCAGGCCCGGCCTGCCCAATTGCCCAGTGTGGCGCGATCCAGTTGGATGCCCCTGGCGGGCGTAGATTTCGGCCTGCCGGTAGAACGGCAAATGATCACCGACCTTGGCGACGATGACCTGGGCGATTAGCGCCTCGGTCGGCAGACCGCCGGGCACGATATGCTCGGGCGCATGCGCCTGCACGACCGCGCTCGAGCAGCGCCGGCAAGCGTATTTCGGGCGGCGCGTGACCAGCACGCGCAACTGCGCCGGGATCGCGTCGAGCCGCTCGCTGACATCCTCGCCGATCCTTAGCCATCTCGCCGCAGCCGCAGGGGCACAGCGTGCTGTGGGCTCGATGATCCGTTCCACTCGCGGCAGATGAGCCGGCAAGTGACCACGGTTGCGCGGGCGTGAACCGGACGCGCCGTCCGAACGACCCTGGATGACCCGCTGCGCCCTTTCCTGCGCGGCGTCGAGCACGCCCTGCGCGATCTCCACGTCTTCGAGCGGCAGGTGGTATTGATCGGGATGCAGCTTCTCGGACCTGGCGCCGAACTTCTCGTGATTGAGTTGACCGACGATGGTCTCCAGGCGACGCCGCGCCTCTTCGGATTCAGCCAAGGCAGCCTGGTGCTCGGCCAGGGTCGCTTGCGTCTGGGCCAGGAGCGCCTTCAAACGCTCGTTCTCTTCCTGGAGAACCGTCAGATTCATGCACTGAAATCAACCACGTGATCTCCGAGAACGCCACGGAGACAACGCAGCTGAGTCACCGTGCCACACTCATCCGGCCAATTGCGGACGCCGTGCCCGCTCGGGGCCGAACCAGTCTCCAGTCCAGCCCTTCTAACAATGCCGGGGACATCGCCGGCGACATGCGCATCACCCCGTCGCGAACCTGCGGCCAGACGAACTTCGAGCCTCGAGCCGCTTGTGAATGAGCACAAGGCCGGTGCGATCCCAGACCAAAATCTTGATCCTGTCAGCCCTTTTGGCCCGGAAGACGAAGGCCGCCCCCGCAGTAGGGGTCGAGGCCTAGCATCTCCTGCACAGCCAATGCCAATCCGTCCATGGCGCGCCGGAAGTCAACCGGCCGGGTCGCCACGTAGATCTTCAGTTCGGCGCCCGTGCAATCATCGCGAGGCCCGAACCGCTCGGATCACTTGCGACAGCTGCTCGAGGTCAACCGTCGTTCGGATCACCATGTCGTCGATCACAATTTCCACCCTCGCGCTTGCGCCGATTCGGTGGCCTCATCGTCCGCTGAGGCGCCGACGATTCGTCCACCATCAGCGGCGCGAACATCGGCGCCATGCTTTCTGCAGTGCCAGTTGTCCCTGACGAAGGCGACGCCGCCAATCGGCGGGTCGCGCCATGCTTGCGGGCGACCGCCGCCACCTGCACCTCCGGCATCAGGCTCTCGGCGGCAATCCGGGCTCTGTCGGCCTCCGAGCGAACCCGCCGTCCCGTCGGACCGTCCAGAACCTCGAGCCGGCCTGCGCAGCCAGCTGTTGGGACGTGGTCGCCAAAAGAGCTGTTCTGCTTCATCGCGGCCATCGAGCTCAACGCCCCGCGTCGGAGCGCTCTCTGCTTCTGTAGGAAGTCATGAGGTCCGCTCGGGCTTGATCGGGGTCTTGCCTGATGGACGACGTGTTTGCTGCACTCGCTTGCGGCCCCGTGCTGAGGATTTGCGGATTTTCAGTCCTCTGCCTCTTCGCCGGTGTCAACAGCGCTGTGTAGTGTTCATTGTTTATGATGACGCCCCCGCTGTTCACGCGGTTGCTCCTTTCAAGTGCACTCGTCAGCTCGGCCTGGGCGTGGCGAGTCCTGCTCACGTGCCGTTCAAACGAGGCTGGCGCGACTTGTCGGGCTTGCTGCGCTTGCAACACCGCGTGTCGCACCTGCGACCCGGCTGCTCCAAACGCTTCCGCGGGGCTTGCAAGCTCGTGGGGCAAGCGCCCCTGCCACAGTCGGTTTTGCAGCGCCTGCCGATCGGGGACGAGGGCCTCGAGGTGCAGCGGCCGCTGCGGGTCTGGCAAGTCTTGGTTCGCCAATCTCTCAACCAGCGAGCGCGTGCCGTCCACCACGAACACGCCGCAATCAACACCGTTGTTCTGCAGGGCCATGGCGGGTGTCACCACGGTGGTCACTTCCAGTCTGGCTGCGAGCTCTCGTGCAGGCGCGTCATTGTATGGCAGTCCATCGCCACGACGGATGGAGTCGTAGTGATAGGCAACCGCTTTATCCGGATCGCTGCGATCTACGAGCAGCAGCGACCAATGCTCGTTGCGTCCATCATTCTCCGCCGTAGCGATGGGATCGCCACTGTTCACAGGCAGGAACACGAAGTCGGCTGCGACGTCGTTTTGATGATAGATGGACAGCACTATAGGGTTCGGGTCCCGGTCGTGACGGCGCAGTTGCTGGGAGACCAAGGAATCCACTAGCCGCGTTCGGGCGGCGAGTGCTGGGTGGTGCATCTGCAGGCTCTGCGCCAGCAACTGGTAATCCCTGCTGATATGGGCGTCACCCAGCAGGTCGGGGCCGAGCACCGCCCCTTCGGGGAGGTTGAACGAGCCTGACGGAAGGGCTGCGATGTGAGCCTCGGAGGAGGTGGTCAGATCGACCAACGGAACACCGCGATAGGTGTCTGACTGCGTCGCTGGCAAGGCGGGTTCTGGAGCCCTTGCCGGTACTGCTGCCGCTGCAGCTTCCCTGATCGCACCGCGATGGACGAGCCAAACGGCGTTGCCGCCCTCCGGCATCAGGGCGGTGTAGCCGTGACCTTTGATATCGAAGTTCCATTCCGGCTTGTCGGCATCCGGCAAGAGGCCATGGTGATTGAGAAAAGGGAGCATCGCCTCTGGGACGCGTTGAGTCCCATGGGAGAAGCCGTTGGGGACGGCGGACGAAAGGTCTATAAGGTCCTCGATCGCCGCGGGGGGCGCCTCAGACCTTGCGGAGGGCGCGGCCCGCTGCATCCTTCTGATGGGCTCGGCCCCTGTGCCTGGAACGGGTACCCCAGCCAAGGGCAATTCACCGAACTGCTGCATGGGGGGCTGCATTGGCACGCGGCCGCCTGAATTGCCGATTTGGCTCGGCTGCTGCTGAAAGGCGACGACTTGCGGCGTATTCAGGGCCGTCAGCCTCTCCGCTGGCCACAGCGCTGTGGAATGTTCATTGTTGGTGACGACCCCCCGGGGTGCCCGGTGGGCGCCCTGATCAAGCGCATCCGGCAAGGGCTGTATCTGCTGTTGGCTGGCAGCTAGGACTGGCGGAGCGGCGGCCTGAACTCCGGCCCATCCAGAGCTTGCGAAAGCGTCCGACATGCTTGTGTTGAGGTTATCCCGTCCAGCGGGCATGCTTTGATTGTTGAAAAAAGACGAGGCGGCTTGATCATTCTGCCCTTCCTGAAGCGCGTCGAGCAACCCCTGCTCGATTCGCACAAGCGCCTCTGTATTGGTTGGCACCACGTCGGCTCGATCAACGAACAGCGATAGGTTCGCCTTGGCAAGCGCGTATGAGTCCGCTTTGCGAATCCGCTCTAGCGCGTAGCTGAGATAGCGATCGTCTGGGTACAAGCTCTCGGCGATTTTCGCCCGCTCATCGTGATCCAGCCCAGTGATCGTCTGACCCTGTTTGTCAAGCGCCGCAGAAAATTTGCGAAGACTACGACTATAGATAACACGGGTGCCTGAAGCCAACCCGCTGTCACCGGCCGCTTGTTCCAGGAGGTGCGCGTCTGCCTTTGCGGGCACCGGCCGGTCAGCAACTGAATAGTCCGGCTCATGATACGCACGCAGGACGTTCAACGCCGGCTTCATATCAGGGTAGTCCGAAAAGAAAGTATCGAGGTGGTCGACCAGGGATTGGTGATTTGTTAGATCATTCGCTTGGCCGCGCTCGCCGAAATGATTCGCCAATCGGCGAAGCGAATAAGTGTAAGCTTGAAGCCTACTCTTGCTATAGCCTTGCTGAGAATCCGCAGCCTGGGCGATCGCCTTATCAATAACGTTCCAGTGTTCGTCGGACACATGGCGATAGCTGGGGTCACGACGTACTCGAGGCGCGACAGGAGCCGGATTGGAGCGGCGCGGCGCGGCCACGTGCTGCTCAATGCCCACTTGCCGGGCCGGACCCGCATCAGGCAAGCGGCCATCGCGGTCCGAGGAAGAGAGCATCGCCTGTGGGACGCGTTGAGTTCCATGGGAGACGCCTTTGGGGAGGGCGAACGAGACGGTAATGGAGCTCCCGATAGCAGCGGAGGGCGCTTCAAATTTTGCGGAGGGCGCGGCCTGCACATGCATCCTTCTGATGTGTTCGGCCCTTGCGCCTTGAACTGGTAGCCCTGCCAATGGCAATTCAGCCAACCGCTGCATGAGGGGCTGCATCGGCACGCGGCCGCCCGAATGGCCGATTTGGCTCGGCTGCTGGTGAAGGGCGACGGCTTGCCGCGCATTCAGGGCCGCCAGCCTCTCCGCTGGCCACAGCGCTGTGAAATGTTCACCATTGACGATGACCAACTGTGGCCGGTGGTTGCCCTGGTCAAGCGCATCCGACAAGGGTCGGATCTGCTGTTGGCTGGCAGCTACGATTGGCTGAGCGGCTTGATCATTCTGCTCTTGGTGAAGCACGTCGCGGAGCCCCTGTTCCACTCGCAGAACGGCCCCTTCATTGTGCGCCTCGTCGGCTCGATCATCGAACATCGGCCGGAACGCCTCGGCCACTTGCTGCTCCACGCTCACTCGCCGGGCCTCGCCCGCTTGCCGCCCTTCCAAGCCGGCGTCCTGCGGCAAAGCTGTTGCACGGGATGGATTTTTTCGCGGGTCCACACTAGCCTCACATCAAACGGTATCGTTAAATTCCTGCGCCAATCCACGCGGCGGCTCATCGAGTCGAAAGTCTGTGGAGAGTTCCTCCTCTGCTTCCGTCAACGGTGCCGGCTCCGGGAGGGCGCCTGTCTGGCCTTCAAAGATGCGTTTCAGAATGCGGTCCGAAAAATATCGCACCTTCCTCAATTGCAATGGTGGCAGACCTTTGATGAGAACGATCTCGTAGTCGTCGTCGAGCAGCCGAACCTGTTCGGGACGCAACAGCGGTGCACCTTGATGCGAATTCTGAATGTTCCAATCGAATCTTCGCGCCTGGCTGTAGGAAATCGATTTGGCTTCAAACGTGTATTCACCGATGGCTTTGGAAATGTAATTTGGGGTCTCGTCATCGGCCGTTGCCATGAACACTTGCAGGCCGGTATTGCTGAGAAAATTCTGCTTGCCAGCCTCTCCATAAGCCCCTGTCAGTGCCGAAAGGCTTTGGATGATGAGCATGAAACGCCCCTTGTAGCCCGCGATAGTCGTAATTGCGGTCTCGATCGCCTCCAGCTTACCCAAGTGCTTGAACTCATCGAGCAGGAAGAGAACCTCGTGCTTTTCCTCCGGGCGGGGCAGCGACCGCTGTAGAATTGAAACGATCTGCTGAAAAAACAAGCGTATCAAAGGCGCGATCACCTCAAGGTCGTTCGGACCAACGCAAAGATAGATGCACGTTCTGCGACGGCGAAGATCATACACCGAAAAGTCCGAGCGACTTGTGGCCGCCTTAACAGCGGGATCCGCCCAGAGATTGAGCCCGCCATCGCCGAGCACTGACGTGTAGGAGGTCAGTATTTTTGTGTCGTTCCCCGCCATGTCGTCGAAGATGCGTTGAGCCTCTTTGTTCCGGGTCTCCATCGCGAGTTGCGCGAAGAGCTTAAACTTCTCCCCCGGCTGGGCGAAGAGATCATAGACGGCGCCGATTGTCGGCGTACCCCGCTCGATGCAGGCAAGGATCCCCGCGACAAAGATATCTCGCGCGCCGCTGATGAAACCTTCCGCGCCTTCCCCCTTGGCCGTAATCAGGTTTGCGGCCAAGCGGCGGGCTTCCGTGAATTGGAGCTGTGGAGGCAGCGCTATAAGGTCCAACAGTGGATTGTAGCAGTTCGTGCGCCGCTCCGAATCCAGCGGCGCGAATTTGAACACGTCATCGCCTGCGGCTTTGCGCGCCCTCGAGGTGAGCTCAAAGAGCTCCCCCTTGACGTCCAGAGCTATCACTGAGCCTTTGAATGTAAGTAGCGTTGGAATGACTACGCCGACGCCCTTGCCAGCGCGGGTCGGTGCAACGATGAGGCTGTGAGGCTGCTCGCCATTGGTCAGGTAGTAGCCAGGCCAGAAAGGGCCACTCGTCTTCCCAAATACCGGTCCTTTCACGCCACGGTATCGTCGCAGATATCCGGTGCGTCGCATTTCATCCACTCGAGCCCAACGAGCCGTCCCGTGGTGTTCGAGCTTGCGGCGCAACACGACCTGCTGAATCAGCAAGACGACCACGGATGTCGAGAGCACGATAGCCGCGCCCCGATAGAAGACGGGGGTTGCGAAACCCAGATAGAAGGGCGTCTCAAACCAAAAGGCACGGACATCAAACGCCATCAAGGCCTCGCCGCCACCGCCGTGGCGGAAGGTTGCGTACAGACTTGCCGCACAGAAGCCCACGGCGAGCGAGCAGGCGATGCTAACGGCTAGGTTGGGGGTCGTCGTTTTGGTTGAAGGCATTGTTCCATTGCCTGCCGCAGCTCATGGTGCGGCCTCAGACACCGAACCGACGTCGCGATGTCGCCGCTCGACAGATCGATGCCGAGGCAGGTGGCGCAATGGCTGCATCGCACCACCCGGCAGACGTGGTTTTTTGAAAGTTACACAAGTTAGTGCGTCAACGGCCAGCGACTTGGAAACAGCCAGGCCGTGAACGGAATTCGGGAGACAAAGCGTCTATACCGTTGCCGAGACCTCAACGACCCCCGCGATCCCTGTTTCTGGTGGACTCCTGCAGGTCCGCTCGGGCCTGACTGTAGCTGCGGTTTATGGCCTGCCCTATTAGACCACCCCGCTGCAGCTGTTCATAGGAGATTTGCGTGCCTGTCGCATGAACCGCAGCCTCAAGCCCTGCTATGTGGGCGTCCAGATCCGCATGCCGTTCCTGTGCATGCTGCGGCGGAGGCATTTGCCGCAAGATGGGTTCCAGGCCGGGAACTGCGTGAGCTTGGGCCTGTTGATTTGGATCCATCTGGTGATACGCCTGAAAAATAGCATTCTGTGCCACCATCCTGATGTTGCCGTTCGGATCAGACATCAATTCAACGGCTTGATCAAGAATGCGAGATTGGTTTTCGTTATTGAACTTGCCGAAATTGGGCGCAACGTTAAGAGCTCCGAGAGCTTGCGAGGCCGGATCCATGTTGCCAATGCGATTGACAACAGCATCTTGCATGTGTGGCGTTAGGTAATTGGCTATATTGCTGACCGCTCTGACTTGCTCCAATGCAACGTTGTCCGGCTGGTACCCCAATTCGGATGTCAGCTTCCAGGTCAGCTCGACGGCTGATCGTCCGAGCTGATTGCCGCGCCTTTCAAATTTTGCGAGTTCAGTTTCTTGCCCGGGTTGACTGCCCCGAATGGCTGTTCGCGCTTCCTTCCCGAGGCCTTTGAAGCCTGCAAGATTTCGCGCTGTATCGCGCGGGTTAGCGGTTACCAGCCGTTCTGCCACCTGCGTTAATGGCCCCTCTGTAAGGGACAGGATGGTAGAGGGTTCCCTGGCTTGTTCCCTGGCTTGGGATGAACTTGCAGCTGCGCGTGCCCGTTTGTTATCGCGATCCATTGCTCGGTCTCCAAAGTCGTTATTCTATGAGGTTATCACCCAAGCCTGACCTGCTGAACCGATATGGTGTTACAGTTGTAGTCTGGCAGAAGGTTCCGGTCCCGTCCCAGCCAAGATGACGAGGCTGGCATCAAATGCTGTGAGTGACTTCTGCCAAAGCGCATGAATGGTACGCCCCGGCTCTGTCGCCTCCTCCTTCCGGTCGTTGTAAGAGCCCGGGATGATATCCTCGCGGCAGCTTCTCCTTTGAGCGCAGGGGGGGGATGATCGAGGGTTGCTACGACGACCATCGCCCGCTCCGGCTGATCAGCCGCGGCCGAGCTCTCATGCCTGCCTGGCAGGGAAATCAGTCCGACCTGACCGGCAATTTGCGCGGCCGCCAATAGCACCACCGTGCCTTGCCACCATCCAGGGACTTCCTGCTGCAGACTCATGGTAATCTCGCCACGGGGCCGGTGACAGGCGAGGTGCAAAGGACGGGCGGGAAAGATCGCGCTGGCGGGCAGCACGGCATCGCGCAATGCCGCCCCGTCCTCGGCCCGGCCGCCTGTCGCCTATGAGTGCCCGGTCGTTAGCCCCAGCCGCTGGCGAGCCAACCGTCAGCTGGGCGACAGCGACATGTTCAACGCCTTAGTGCCCGGGGGTTTCTCAACGGGAGGTCGCCTGGCGCAGTCACCCCGGAACGGACGGCCTATTCAGCGCCAGCTCCGCAGCAACATGACCGGCTGCAATGGCCACGCAGCCTTCCGCTCCAACGCCATGATGCAGGCGCGCCATCGACATTACTTGCTTGGCTGCAACATCCCCTCTCCTTCCCCGCCCCACGACGGTGCAGGGCTCAGGAAAACTTCAACTACGCAAAGACGGTCAGTTTCTTCAGCTGCACCTCGATCGGATGCAAGGGGATAAAGGAGGGTTCAAGTGGCGCCGAAGCGCAGACGCGATGGCATGACTCGCGCACGCAGCCATCCTGGCCGACGCCAGGCCTGTTCTTGGGCACAAGCTCGAATTGAGCGCCTTATCAAGGCTCAAGGAGTTTTCAGGTTACCGTCGCGATCGGGGCGCTATTACGCTCTGAGCACGCACACTTAGGGAGAGCAATCGCAGGGACGAACATGAGAGGGATACATTGCGTGGCCCGCGCCTTCGATCCTGCAAAGCTGCATTTCACATCCTGGGCGGGCGACCCGACGCAGAGAGCAACATAGACGGTCAGCGTGTTTTCACGTGGGGAAGTCGCGAACGCGGTTCCAACGTTATTTCGGCCGCAGCCTATGGCAACAGTGAGCGGATCTGCAGCCACAGCCAAGTCGCAGTGACGAGATCTAACAGATCACTGCAACATTACGAGATCGTAGGATCATCAGGCACGGTTGAGGGCACCAAATATTATGGCAGCATCGACAGCGGCGACCGGCATGCAAGCTTGCTTGGTGACTAGCGTCAGTTTTGCTACTTTGAATGAGTCGCTCACACTAAGGCATCGTAGAGCTGGCCTAAGTCGCCTCAAGCCGACGCGCGCCGCAAACCATTATTGCTGTGCAGGTGTTTGCAGCCCTGTGCGATTGGGAGACCGCCTCGCCATGAAGTGGACCAGCTTACTTCTGCTGAGCACATTCAGGCTCGGACCTGTGTCCCTCAAGAAGAGGGTGGTTCGATCCGGCACTGACCCTAGGGCGGGGGGGCTTGTTGAGCCGGTGCCGGACCGAACCGTCTAGGGCAACGCCGGCTATGTCGTGGGAAATTGTGGCTTCGGCGCGGCTAAACCGTGGCGGAAATGTGTCGCCGATTCACCGTTTCCAACACGCGCGTTGAAAACGTGACTGGACGTTTCGGAAAGCGCCTAGCGCTGCCGGGCCTGGCGGGAGCTCTGCAGATGGGAGGCTATCCTGGCTGTGAAAATAGTCGCCTGATTAGGCGCCGGGTGCAGGAGGGGAAAACGCGCAATGTCGATTCCGCGTGGTGAAGGGGGAGACGCCACAGCAAGCCAGCCGGCGCGGCTCGACCGAACAACACACGTCTATCAGGACATGCGGATCCGAAGCAGAAGTCATGCGCTCCAATCTTGCAGCCTTATGCAACACGCCCGGCGATTTTCATCACCGGGCCAAGGCCGCGTTGTGTGACCAGTTCGATGGCACTAGCTCCTGTCAGCGAGAGGATTGGAGTTTCTGACCGAATTGTCTCTCGTCACATTGATTGGGAAGAACAGTTAAGATCGGCTATGGACAATCTGGACGCTTTGACCCATCCAAATCATGGCGCGGCCTGCCTGTCGATAACGAAAGTCTGGCATTGAGCTTTTGGAACGGACCAGGGCTTCCGCAGGTCTTCGAGCCGTCCTGCATGGCGAATAGGAGTCCCGGGTCAGGCGACTGCGGAAGATGGCCAAGTCATTGCCGCCTTCGCCCAGAAGCGCGGAAGGCGGCTATACTCAGATTGGCCGATACATCAAAACCCGACCCGTCGGAATTAACTGCAGCAAATAGTCGAAATCACTGACGTTGCCCGTTAGAACGGAAAATCCCATTTTCTGCGCATGCAGGAACAGCACGCAGTCCTGAAGCGCCCGAAGCTTGGAATCGTGCTTGTAGCCCTGGAGGCGACACAGCATTCCTGAGAGAAGGGCGGCTCGGCCCAAGACATCGGGATCTGGTGCAAAAACCCGATGGGACGGCATGTCCTTGATCATGCTCCCGATCTGCTTGACAGCTTTACTCGTGCCCGAGTGTTTCGGATCAAGCACGCCTACAGTGTGCACCAGCTCCTGGATCGCTACGGTGCTATGGTTGACCTGCCTGACATCGAGGAGGTCGGCAACTGCGTCAGGCGCCCGGCCTTGCAAACCGTCGATATAGACGCAGGTGTCCAGCAGCAGTTCTTGCCCCGCCCCGACGAGGTTGCCGATGATCGGCAGCTCCGTGTCGGGGCGGCGGCTCAAGGTTTTTTGAGGATCAAATCGCGACCACCTTAAGGCCGCACCAAAGTCGAAATCGGCCAATTCAGAATCCGAGCTTCAGCGTCGGATCCACAGTCCCCCGTGTTTTCCTGAAGGTCTCGGCGAAGTTGTCTTCCAGAGCCACATTGGCCAATGCAAATTCGACGAGCTCGGTATCAGACGTCAATCCGGTTCGAGCCTTGGCCCTCTTGATTAGATCAGCACTCACCCGCCCCGCAATCCTGCCGTCCTTCTCAGCGCGCAGGCCGGATTCTTCCGCCCTCTGCAGGACGGCGTTAATCCTGGCCAATCTACGCATCTGCAATTTCTCAGCCAGTTTGGGATGGGTTCTCGTCCGCTTGCCCACTGGCCCTTGGCCGCGACGCATCCGTACAGCTGTCTTCGTCATCGGGGTTCCCCGCAGATCCGTTTAACAAAAATGGATTCTAGACAACATAGCAGGCAAGGTGAATTTTTCAAATACCCCAAGACAAAGGGCGGTTGTTGGCACCCGGACGTTGCGTGCTGAAGCTCTCCAAAAGGAGGGATGTCACGGCTGCAATCGACCGAAAGCAACTCAGGTACAATTTTTCCGGCATTAGATGCTATGGGGGTGGAAAGCCGCCTTGGGCCCTTCGCGCCCGAACGATTGTTCACGGTGGATCACCTCCACGAAAGTATCCACAATTGGCGACGTTTGCGAAATATTATCGCTGCCGCGGCGCCAAAATACCACGTAATTGTATCTCGCTGACGGCTCAAAAGGCACGACTTTCACATCAAACATTTGATATTGCTGTGCAACAAATTCATTATCTATTGCAATGCCTAAACCATATGCGACAAAAGAAGCATCCAATCCTATTGTGTCCGAATGAACCTTCGGCAATAAAGGAAGTTCTCTCCGCCCGTATGTCAATAGACCCAATTTGTTAGAAGTGTATTCTCTCTCTAGAACGATAAGGGGCTCCCCTGAGAGGTCGTCAACAGTTATGATGTCCTTTTCAGCAAGGCGATGGTCGGGTTGCAACACGCAGACACTCTTGCTTTCGGCGACTATCTTCCACTCAAAGAAGCGTTCATCTAACGGCAGCCGGGAAATCCCGATATCGGCCGCTCCCGTCACAACGCTTTGTGCTATCTCGTCGTATCGCTGCGCCCTATAATGAAATTCTAGAGTCGAATCTAGACTATTTAGCGCAAGAATTATTTTGGGGATGAGTCTCAACGAGAATATATGCGGTGCGGCAATCGTCAGGAGGTTTCTCTTGGCGCTGAAAGAGTCGGTGATTTCCCTCTCGATGTGCCCTAGCGTCTCAAAATATCTGTCTATGCGGTTGTAAATTTCGATGGCTCGCGTGGTTGGAACAAGGCCGCGGGGATCTCGCGCAAAAAGCTTCTCACCAACAGCTTCTTCAAACAGCTTGAGATGCTGGCTTACGGCCGACTGGGTAATCCCGAGTTCTCGGGCGGCCCGCCTCGTAGAACCGGTCCTCATGATCTCCCGAAAAATCTGAGCGGACCTGAACCCAGCCTTGCTGTTTCGGCCGGAAATCTCTTCCATTGCCTTTGTCCGAATTGGTGGCCGCGGAGCCAGAGGCTCCGTTTGGCCGCTATATCAGTAAAATTAATAGGGTGTCACAAAAACTTAATAAATTGACCGTTTTCCCGATTCTCCCCATCGTCTGGCGTAACAAAACCAGTGGATCAGACGCATCAGAGAGAACGCTGACGTGACGCATGCAGCAACACCTATCCCCTGGCAGAGCGGATAGTTCACAATCGAACACAGGGGACACAGCTCTAAAAATTGCGCACTATAACGTTAGAAAAGCACATATGCGGCATTCGTATTTCCGTGCCTCTGGCAGGAACTGTACCGACCCCAGCTCGGACGTTGCGCACCCGCAACCAACTACCCGCGCTTGTCGTAAATCCGTACGGCCGATCCTTACCGGATCAAGGAACTAGCCAACACTTTCTCCGCAGTCGATCGGTTGCCACAAAAAGTGGCCGCTAATGACATTTGCCTATACAGGGGTTGATACTCAATCATGCCTTCGCCGTTCACCCTCGCCCTCACCGGACAGTCCCTCATCTACCACGATATTCGGCATGTATCGGACGACGGCTTCGCCACGATCAAAGAACTGATCCGGCAAGCCGATGCCTCATTCACGAATTTAGAAACCACGATACTCGGCCGGCATGGTGGGTGGCCGATGAAAGGCACCTATTTCCAGTGCTCTCCACCTGTCGTGTTAGATAATTTGAAGGATATTGGCTTTAGCGCACTGGCTCTTTCCAATAATCATGCGTTCGATCTTGGGCCCGCAGGAGTGCTTTCGACACTTGAGGAAGTAGACGAGCGTGAGTTTCTGCGTGCAGGAATTGGCGTTGACGCCAGTGACGCGAGCAAAGCCGGCATCAAGCAACTCGGCAAGAGGAAGGTCGCCCTCATCGCGATGGATGCCGGACCAGGGCCAGCCACAATGTACGCTGAAAATGCGGCAGGTACCCGTCCCGCTCGACCGGGGGTGAACAAACTCGATGTCTCGCGGGTATTCGAGGTTGACGATGAGAAATTCGCGAACCTGCGTTCCATTCAGGAAACGTTTTTAAGCAACTCTATGGAGCGCGGAACCTACACGCAGCCGGACGATCCTCGCGAACTGACATCGTCCGATGAAATCGACTTTTACGGAACCATTTTTCGCCGATCCTCCGAGAACTGCCGAAGGATCATCTTCAACGAGCAAAGTTTACGAGGTCAGCTCGCCGCAATCCGGAAGGCCTCGTTGGCCGGTGCCTTTGTCATCGCCTATCTTCATCATCATCATTGGGAACCAGATTGGCGCGAGGTTCCCGAATGGGTTCAATTCTTCGCGCGATCCTGCATTGATGCGGGAGCGAATGCGTTCGCCAGCCACGGCGCACCGGTGCTGCAGCCGATCGAAATCTACCGCGGGGCTCCGATCTTCTACGGATTGGGAAATTTCCTGTTTCATCTACCCGAAGGTGAGGACGAATGGAGCTCACCGGATATCTGGAAAAGTATCGTCGCGACGTGCAGCTTCGATGGCAACAACCACTTGGAGTCGATCTACCTCGCTCCAATCGTGATTGGAGGGGAGCAGCGGCTGAGCAGCAACAGGTATCATGAGCGTCTTGTGCCCGTGCCCGCATCAAAAGAGCTGGCCGGTTCAATGCTCGAAGACCTATCTCGACGCTCGCAAAAGTATGGAACCGAAATAGTGCTGGAAGATGCTCGCGTTCTTCTGCCAAAAGCTAATTCCCGCAGCGTCGAGGTCGCCGCCAGCAGGTAACGTCGTCCATGCACGTCAACCTGGCCCGCATCCTGATGATCGTGTCGTATAGTGCCAATGCACTGATGACCGGGCGCCCCCTTACAGCCGAACGGATCCAAATGCGCACTTGGACAATGAGGAGAACCGAACATGCATAACGATGGGCTGGGCGTCTATGAAATCGCCCGGCGCGTGGACACCAAGAGCGCCGACTACTGTGCGCTCAGCGACCGCATCTGGGCCATGCCGGAACTCGCCTTCGAGGAGCATCGCGCGGTCGCTGAGCAGATCGCCTTGCTGGAGCACGAAGGCTTTCGCATCACCAAAAAGCTCTGCGGCATGGCAACTGCCTTCGTGGCGGAACATGGAAGCGGTAGCCCAACAGTCGGTTTTCTGGGGGAGTTCGATGCGCTGCCGGCTCTCGGGCAAGTTTCGGGCATAACCGAGCGCATGCCTACCGCGGAGGGCGCATCTGGGCATGGTTGCGGGCACAATCTTCTCGGTTCCGGATCTGCGCTCGCAGCCGTGGCCTTGAAGGATGCGCTTGCATCGGGCGCCATCGCGGGCACGGTGCGCTATTACGGCTGCCCGGCGGAGGAGAGCGGATCGGGCAAGACTTTCATGGCACGGGCCGGTCTCTTCGATGATCTCGATGCCGCCTTCTGCTGGCATCCAAACGTCGTCAACGAGGTGCAGTCCACCTCGTTTCTCGCGTGCATTCAGGCTAGCTTCCGCTTCACGGGTCAGGCGTCGCATGCGGCGGTTTCTCCCCATCTTGGCCGCAGCGCGCTCGACGCGGTGGAGCTGATGAATGTGGGCGTAAATTACATGCGCGAGCACATGGCGTCGGATGCGCGCGTCCACTATGCCATTACGAATACGGGTGGCGATGCGCCAAACGTGGTACAGGCTTTTGCGGAATCACTCTACCTGGTGCGTTCGCCGCATTTGCCGGATGCGGAGCACCTCTTCCAGCGCGTCAAGAAGATCGCCGATGGCGCCGCGCTGATGACGGAAACCACCGTTGAGGTGCAGATCATGGATGCAAACTCGAACGTTCTGCCTAACAAAGTGCTGCAGGAGGTTATGTACGAAAACATGAGTCGCCTGGGCGGCCCGGGCTTCGACGATACGGATTATGCCTTCGCCGAACAACTGCGGAAGAACGCGTTTACGAACGAGGAGATTGTGGCGAGCGTTGCGCTCTACGACCGTTCGCTGGCGAGCCAGGTGCTGCATGACGGGCTACTTCCCATGCCTGCGCGCGAAGGGATGATGATGGGCAGCACTGACGTCGGCGACGTGAGCTGGATCGTGCCCACGGTTCAGTGCAGCACTGCCTGCTTCGCTATAGGTACGCCGTTCCACACTTGGCAGCTCGTCACGCAAGGGAATCTGCCTGCAGCCCATAAGGGAATGGTGCTCGCGGCGAAAGCAATGGCGACCACCGCGGCAGATTGCCTGCGCAATCCCGATCTTATCGCCCGGGCGAAAGCGGAATTGAAGGAGCGTACTGGCGGGCGGCGCTACACTTGCCCAATTCCGCCCGAGATCACGGTCGACAACCTGCGCGCTAAGGCAGCGGCTTTTGCATAGGTGCAAGAAGTCCTTACGCTCGGCGGCCTCGCTTGCAGAGTTTCACTATATTTATGGCGGACAACGCTCGATCACAGTTGCGTTCATCAAGTTCCGCGAATAGCGTCGCAATGACATCGACTGTCTGCCGCGCCCCGGGGGTTAGCAGAGCAGGGAAAACGCAGCGCGTTCAGCGATGAATGTCCCCAGACCCTCCTTCTCTGCGCTCGCGCAAATGGTCTGCATTGAGCCAGCGGTTCGCCTCGGCCACCTCTCATGAATTTCTCACCCCAGCTCTGCGCCAAGCTTCGAGTTTTTGGTCCTCCGCTTGGCGATCACAGCGCTAGGCTAAGTCGTGGGGCGCACGTCCTAAACCTGCCCTGACGGCCGGATGGCCGTCGGAGACCGCGAACTCGACATTGGCAAGTCCGCGCTGCTTGAGCCCTGTCGCGAACGCTCGCCAGTAATGGTGCTGCCACTCCCATAGCCAGCTCGACCACCAGCACCTAGCGCAGGCCCCAGTCCATTCTGATCGCCCACAGCACCGCCTGGCTGGATGACCCGGCCAGGCGGGTCCGAAGCGCCGCGTCCATAATGAGGAACCAAGCAAGATGTCGGCAAGCCGTCGCTCAAAGATGCTTGCAGGCTGCTGATCAGGCCTGCCAGGCAGCAGCCCTGCATCGCGGTTCGTCATCCAGCCATTTGCCTGCCTCGTGTGTGTGGCCATATCAGTAAAATTAATAGGGTGTCACAAAAACTTAATAAATTGACGGTTTTGGCGATTCCTCCCATCGTTTCGCATGCAAACAAGCAATAAAAAGCGGTTGGGAAAAACGTCAGAACCTATGTGCGCGTTAACGTCTATTGCGCCGGTGCAGAGCAAAAAGGCGGCGTCCCGGGAGGCCTGGTACGAGATCGACCTCGGCGCGATCAGGCACAATTACCGTCAGCTGCGTAGGCATCTTCCCCGGACAGTGAAGATTTTCGCCTGCTTAAAGCGCAATGCATATGGCTGTGGAGCGGGACCTGTCGCCCGCACACTGGCAACAGAGGGGGCTGACGGCTTTGCTGTCGCAACCTTGCCCGATGCTATGGCCATCCGGGAAATGGGCATCGATCTCCCGGTTTTGCTTTATCCCGGTCCTCTACCGACATCGGCGAAAACAATTGAAGCGCTCGGACTCACCGTTACCGTTTCCAGCCTCGATGAGCTGGAGTCCTGGCGCGCCGCCATGAGCGTCACCCGTATTTTCGTCAAGGCGGATCTCGGGTTCTTCAGGGCTGGGGCCACGCCGCAGGAGATAGGCCGGCTTCTCGCAGCCGCGCACGTCTGCAGCGACGTTGAAGTACAGGGGCTCTACGCCCATCTCAGCGAGCTGCCCACATCAGTAACTTCGGATGCTAGCGAGCAATTTTCCCGCCTGCAGCGGATTCTACAGGATGCCGAGGCGTCCGGCACCCGTCCCCCGATCATTATGATGTCGAGTACTGCAGGTGTGCTTCGGCATCCCGCGATGGATCTCGATGCCGTCGATCCCGGGGCCCTGTTTATCGGTCTTCCCGAGACGGATCGACCCATGCGGGCCGTCACTCTGCGGCCGGCGCTCAAGGCCATTTCGACATGCCTCGTTTCCGTCAAGCGGATCGATGCTTCTCTCGGCCCTATACCAGACATACCCGGTTTTCGGTCGGGAATGACCATCGGCGTCCTAGGTATGGGATGGGGGGATGGCCTTCCGCGTCACGTGCCAGCCCAGGCCGAGGCGCTGGTGAGGGGGCAGCGCGCGCGCCTGCTCCCTCCCGCGCATCTCGAGCACCTGCGCATTGATCTGACGGACGTGCCTGATGCGAGATTTGGCGACCAAGTGCTCCTGCTCGGACAGCAAGCGCACCAGACCATCAGTCACGAGGAAGTCGCCGCTCAATGGGGCACAGACCTCATCGGTCTCTATGCCCAGCTCCGCGACCACATCCCGCGCGTCTATGTCTGAGACATTGGCGCAGAAATAGAGGAAACGAAATGAAGGCGCCCAGAACAGTGCTGTTGCTCTCGCCCTTTCATGTTGTGCTCGGCAATACGGGCGCACAGCAATGACGGCCACGATCATGGCAATTCCTCGCCACGCGGTGACGGACACGGCCGCGGAGGCGATCCATGTCCAGGACTTGCACAAGAAATTTGGCGCCCTTCATGTGTTGAAGGGGGTCTCGCTATCTGCACGCGACGGCGATGTGGTGGCGATTATCGGGGGCAGCGGCTCCGGCAAATCCACTTTACTTCGCTGCATCAACTGCCTGGAAAACCCCACCAGCGGCGTTATCAGGGTGAACGGCGAGGAAATACGTCTCAAGCCTGACGGAAATGGCAGCACCCTCCCGGCGGACCGAAAGCAGATTGAACGTGTACGTTCCCGGCTCGGCATGGTCTTTCAGAGCTTCAATCTCTGGACCCACATGACCTTGATCGAAAATGTGATCGAGGTTCCGGTCCATGTGCTTGGCGTCAAGCGTGAAATGGCGATCATCGAAGCCGAGAAACTGCTTGCAAGAGTGGGGCTTCTGGAAAAACGGCACGTATACCCGGCATTTCTATCCGGCGGACAGCAGCAGCGCGGCGCGATCGCACGCGCTCTCGCGGTCCAGCCACGCGTCATGCTCTTTGACGAACCGACTTCATCACTCGATCCCGAACTCATCGGTGAGGTTCTGGGCGTAATCGGCGATTTGGCCCGCGAAGGTCGCACCATGATCCTGGTCACGCATGAAATGAAATTTGCCCGCGAGGTCGCGACCCGCGTGGTTTTTCTCCACGAGGGCCGCGTCGAGGAAGAAGGGTCACCAGACGCAATCTTCGGATCTCCGAAATCAGAGCGGCTTCAACAATTCATCCGCAGAGTGGGCTAGCGCCGGGAAAACAGAGTAAACCATCTGACTTATAGGGGAAAACAATGAGAATACTTTCGAAACTGACGGCCGCAGCGGCAATCTTCTGCGCATCTACTTTGATGGCGCAAGCTGAACAGGTGAAGGTCGGAATCGCGGCCGAGCCCTACCCTCCATTCTCGTCCCTGGACGCCTCTGGAAAATGGGTCGGCTGGGAGATTGAGATCATCGATGCGATCTGCGCCGAGGCAAAACTCGATTGTGTCATCACTCCGGTCGCCTGGGACGGGATCATTCCTTCCCTAACTTCCAAGAAAATCGATGTCATCATGAGTTCGATGTCAATCACAGAGAAGCGCAAGAAGACGATCGATTTCTCCGACAAGTACTATAGCGATAACGGGTACACGATTGCCGGTCCCAAGGGCGTTACAATTGATCCTACCCCTGAGGGCCTCAAGGGCAGGATTCTCGGTATTCAGGTCTCCACCAATGCCGAGGTCTACGCCAGCAAGCATTTCAAAGACAGCTTGGCCGAGATGAAGACGTACCAGACACAGGATGAGGCCAACCAGGACTTGGTCGCCGGCAGGATCGACGCCATTCTGGCTAGCCCGCTTACCATTGATCAATTCATGAAGACTGACCAGGGTAAGGCCTGTTGCGAGATAAAGGGCAAGGTTGCCAATGACCCCGAGATTTTCGCGCCGGGCGCGGGCGCGGGTCTGCGCAAGGGAGACACCATGCTCAAGGAAAAGATAAACGCCGCAATCAAGGGGATTCGCGCGAACGGGAAGTACAACGAAATTACGAAAAAGTACTTCTCCTTCGACATTTACGGCGAATGAAGAGGAAATTCTCCTATTACGTAGACCCTCGCAATACTTCTCCTGTTGAGTCGGAGGCAGGCGGCCTCCTTCGTCACGCACCAGTGAACGGCAGGCTCTTGGCGAGGGTCAATCCTCAAGGTGGAGGCGTTCTTGACCGATTCATTCTTTTTGTCGCTGGCGCAGACCAGCATGTTCGAGTTGCTTGCACCTACGCCGCCTGGCTGGGGTGGAAATCTGGTTCGCGGATTCATTAATTCAATTGGGATCGGTGTCGGCGCATTCGCCTTGGGATTGCTTATTGGCATCGGCGGTGCCTTTGGCAAGCTTTACGGCGGACCTGTGCGCCGCGACTTGCTTCAAGTCTACACCACCCTCATCCGCGCGGTACCGGAACTTGTGCTAATTCTGCTTATCTATTTCGCAGTTCCGGACCTGATCAACCGCCTCCTCGATACTCTCGGTTACGGACGGATCGACGTCAGCGGGCCGATGGCAGGCATCGTTGCGCTCGGCTTCGTACAGGGCGCGTACGCAACGGAGGTGCTGCGCGGCGCGATCCTCGCGGTGCCGCAAGGCCAAATCGAGGCCGGACGAGCCTTTGGTATGAACCCAACGATGCTGATGCGACGCATTACTATGCCGGCGATGCTGCCCTTCGCGATCCCGGGTCTCGCAAATCTCTGGCTGGTTGCATTCAAAGGCACAGCACTTCTGGCCGTTGTGGGCTTCAATGAACTGACTCTGGAAACACGACAGGCTGCGGGCACCACAAAAGCCTATTTCACCTTCTTCATGGCCGCTGGCGTGCTTTATCTACTGCTCACTTTGATCTCCAACGTCCTCATCGGACGGGTCGAGCATTGGGCAAGGCGCGGCCGGCAGCCGATAGCGGAGAGCCGCTGATGGCCTATTTCACGACTGTTGCGGCAAACTGCCGCCCATTCGCACGGTTGGACCCACACCGCGTCGTATTGATCGTAATCGGCCTTGTCTTGATCACCGCAGCAGCCGTCTTCATGCGTTGGGACTGGTTGGCCGACTACTACATGCTTGCGATTGCTGGTTTATGGCGTTCGATCTGGATCCTCATCGTGACCTGCGTCTTCGGCTTCGTTCTGGCATTGCCACTTGGGCTCGCTCAAGTAGTGGGCCCTAGTTGGCTCAGTCTTCCAGCGAAAGCTTTCTGCACCGTCATTCGAGGCACACCGTTGCTTCTGCAAATTTGGCTGCTCTATTACGGGCTTGGCTCGCTCTTCCCGCAATATCCATGGATTCGCGAATCCGATATCTGGCCTCTCGTTCGCCAGGCGTGGCCATACGCTGTACTGGCTCTAACGCTGTCCTTCGCAGGCTATGTAGGCGAGGTTATGCGCGGTGCTTTTGCCGGCGTGCCGAGCGGCCAGCTCGAGGCGGGACGCGCTTTCGGTATGAACCGCTGGAAGCTTTTTCGCAGGGTCTGGTTGCCGCAGGCAATCCACAAGGCGTTGCCCACGTTGGCTGGTGAAACAGTAATGCAACTCAAATCGACACCGCTCGTCGCTACTATCACGGTTGTCGACCTTTATGCAGTTTCAGCTCGCGTTCGCCAGGATACATTGGTGATATACGAGCCATTGCTTCTGCTTGCATTGACATACATGGTTCTCACGGGATTGCTCGTATGGATTTTCAGCCGTATCGAGGCTCGCATCCCGGTTCGAGTGGGGTGACGCGCCGAACCAGCGCGCTGCCAGCAGCAATAGGGAGCGGCGACATGCTGTGTAGGATCGTTGGCGCGCCGGTCCAGGACGGGGCCGGACGCATGGGCTGTGATATGGGACCGAGCGCTTTGCGCGCCGCGGGACTCGCGCAGGCGCTGACGGAACTCGGCCATGAAGTGGAGGACGCAGGGGCGGTCGCGCCCGGACCGCTTCCGCCCGTGGCGCATGAGAACCTCGGCCTGAAGGCGCTGCCGCAGGTCTCGGCGTGGACCGGAGCGATCGCCGAAGCTGCCTATGCGGCGAGCCGGGAAGCAATGCCGATCTTTCTCGGCGGCGATCACAGTATCTCTGCCGGCACGCTGTCCGGAGTTGCCCGTCGTGCCAAGGAGTTGGGCCGGCCGCTCTTCGTGCTTTGGCTGGATGCCCACCCGGACTTTCACACGCTCGACACTACGGTCAGCGGCAACTTGCACGGCGTCCCGCTCGCCTACGCCAGCGGGCAAAAAGGCTTTCACGGCTATTTCCCAGACCTGCCAGCTGCGGTCGATCCGGCGCGCATCTGCACGCTTGGTGTCCGCAGCGTCGATCCGGCCGAGCGTGAGGCGCTGAAACTCGCCGGGGTGACAGTCCACGACATGCGCATGATCGATGAGCACGGGATCGCTCCTCTGCTACGCGCTTTTCTCCAGCGCATCCTGGCTGAGGACGGCATGCTTCATGTCAGCCTGGACGTCGATTTCCTAGACCCGTCAATCGCCCCGGCCGTGGGCACGACCGTGCCGGGCGGGGCGACCTTCCGCGAGGCGCATCTGGTGATGGAGATGCTGCACGATTCCGGCCTCGTCACCAGCCTCGATCTCGTCGAGCTCAACCCCTTCCTCGACGAGCGCGGCCGCACCGCGATCCTGATGGTCGACCTCACCGCCAGTCTAATGGGCCGCCGCATCATGGACCGCCCGACAAGGAACCACTGAACCATGCCCGAGAAGCTAAACATCGTTCCCTTCGTGAGCGTGGACAATATGATGAAGCTGGTTCTGACGATCGGCGTGGAGCGCTTCCTGACCGACCTCGCCGGCTATATCGAGGAAGACTTCGGCCGCTGGGAGCTGTTCGACAAGACGCCGCGAGTGGCGTCCCACAGCGTGGACGGCGTCATCGAGCTGATGCCGACGAGCGACGGCGAAACCTACGGCTTCAAATATGTCAACGGCCATCCCAAGAACACGCGCTCCGGCCGCCAGACCGTCACCGCCTTCGGCGTTCTGGCAGATGTCGGAAGCGGCTATCCAATGCTGCTCACGGAGATGACCATCCTCACCGCGCTCCGCACCGCGGCCATGTCGGCGGTCGCGGCGAAGCATCTCGCGCCGAAGGGCGTTCGCACCATGGCGATCATCGGCAACGGCGCACAGTCCGAGTTCCAGGCGATCGCCTTCAAGGCCATCGTCGGCGTCGATCGACTGCGCCTCTACGACGTCGATCCTGCCGCAACGCGCCGCTGCGCGAAGAACCTCGCCGGCATCGGCCTGGACATCGCCGCCTGCGCCTCCTCGCAGGAGGCCGTGGAAGGCGCCGATATCATTACCACCGTCACCGCCGACAAGCAGTGTGCCACCATCCTTACCGACAACATGGTTGGCCCCGGCGTCCACATCAACGCGGTCGGCGGCGACTGTCCAGGCAAGACCGAGCTGCACCGCGACATTCTTCTGCGCTCCGACATCTTCGTGGAATACGCCCCACAGACCCGCATCGAAGGCGAAATCCAACAGCTCGCGCCCGAGCACTTGGTGGTCGAGCTCTGGCAGGTGATCGCCGGCAACGCGCCCGGCCGCCGCGACGAGCGCCAAATCACTTTGTTCGATTCCGTGGGCTTCGCGATCGAGGATTTTTCGGCCCTGCGCTATGTGCGCGACCGCCTCAAGGACACCGGACTCTACGAAGAACTCGATCTCCTCGCCGACCCGGATGAACCCCGCGACTTGTACGGCATGATCCTGCGCGCCGCCCAACCGGCTCCAGTGCGGCTGAGCGGTGCATTGGGATGAGCAAAGTATCCATGCAGGCGCCGAGGGCCGTCGTGATGATCCGTCCTCATCACTTCACGCCGAATCCGGTCACTGCGGCAGACAATACGTTCCAGGTGCGCGATGAAAAGCGGAAGCCGGATGATCTGGTCGCTCTGGCATATCAAGAAGCCACGCGTATGGCCGATGGCCTCGCTGAGGCCGGGATCACTGTCCACCTCTATGAGGATGAATCGGCCGCAACACCCGACTCCGTCTTTCCGAACAACTGGTTTTCGACCCATTCTGGCGGGCATGTCGCGATCTATCCGATGTACTCGGAGAATCGAAGGCAAGAGCGCCGGACCGACATCATCGAGATGCTCAAGGCTGAGTACCGGGTTCAGGATGTCATCGATTATTCCGGCCTCGAGAAAGACGGGGTCTTCCTCGAAGGGACCGGTGCGATGGTGCTCGACCACATTGCCCGTGTCGCCTACGTGGTGCGTTCCAACAGGGCCAACGAGGTTGCGCTCGAACGGTTCTGCACGCACTTCAATTTC
Source organism: Mesorhizobium australicum WSM2073 (assembly GCF_000230995.2). Taxonomy (NCBI): domain Bacteria; kingdom Pseudomonadati; phylum Pseudomonadota; class Alphaproteobacteria; order Hyphomicrobiales; family Phyllobacteriaceae; genus Mesorhizobium; species Mesorhizobium australicum. Next base: position 5,738,389 of record NC_019973.1, read on the forward strand.
GAGCCAATGATCTTTGACGCAGTCGATCGCAGCGGCAAGGCAATCTATCACACCAATGTCCTGATGTGCGTCGGCACCGATTTCGCGTTGTTAGGGGCGCAGTCGATCCCTGATCCCTGGCGGCGGCGGGAAGTCGTCGCGAGGTTGGAGGAAACCGGTCGTCAGATCGTGGAGCTTTCGATCGAGCAGATCGAAGACTTCGCCGGCAATGCCATTGAACTGGAGGGCACGGATGGTCGCATTGTTGCCATTTCCGGGCGAGCACACGCGGCGCTGCAGGCGGAGCAGATATCGGCAATCGAGCAGTCCGCGCGACTATTGCCGTTCGATGTCTCGACAATCGAACTCGCGGGTGGATCGGTCCGGTGCATGCTTGCAGGGATTCACCTGTCGAGGCGCAGGGCGCAGCCCGCACAGACGCCATTCACCGCCCAAGCAAGCCGCACAGCGAAACACTACTGACAAATAGGATTGGAAATGTCGCAAACCAGATCGGTCTATCAGTTCAACTCCGCAATCGTTCGCGAACCCTCGATCTCGGTCGTCAACGGCCTACGCGCCGATGATCGGGGAGGTCCTACCTATGAAGGCGTCAAGGGCGAGCACGACGCATACGTTGCGTCCTTGCGGCATGCAGGTGTCGAAGTGAGCGTCCTGCCGTCTCTTGAGGCCTTTCCAGACTCTTTGTTTGTCGAAGACCCGGCGCTCGTTTTCACCGGGGGCGCCATCCTGCTCCGTCCCGGCGCGCCAAGCCGGGTCGCCGAGACCGCGGAGCTCGCGCCGATCCTGCGCGATATGTTCGACACCGTGCTAGAACTCCCTACCCCGGGACAAGCCGACGGCGGGGATATCATGTACACCCCAAATAGCGTCCTGATAGGCCTGTCCGATCGCACCGACAAGGCCGGGGCAGAGGCCCTTGTCTCCTGTATCGAGCAACTCGGCGGGAAGGCCCAGATTGCCGAGACTCCGAAAGGCGTTCTGCATTTCAAGACGGCCTCCTCGCTGCTCGACGATGAAACCGTGATTTCGACCGCTGCCCTCGCGAAGGCTTCCGTATTCAAGGAATTCCGCCAGTTCATCGTCCCGGAAGGCGAAGAGCCTGCGGCGAACGTGCTGCGCGTCAACGACATCGTCATGGTCAGCGCGGGCTACCCGCGCACGATTGAGATGCTCGAAAAGGCGAATTACAAGGTCGTGCCTCTGAAGACCGCCGAGATCGAGAGGATCGATGCCGGGCTCTCCTGTATGTCGCTGCGCTGGTACCGGGACTGCAGGTAGGTCATTCAAACCCCCCTTGTTGCCGCCCCAGACGTCCAGACGACAAACAGAACTCGTGCTTTCCCCTCGATCGTGATTGTCGCGCCGCCACGCTTTCTCTCCGGGTAAAGCGACGACGGACTTATGTTAGAAACCGTATTTTACCCAGAGAATTGTCGATCTCATGTCGGCTCGTCGCATCGCCGACCTCCTATTCCGCGACACGCTGGAGCTTGAGGCGACCACCAGCTGTAAGACAGCGAAAGATGACCGTGTCGTGGATTCGACAAATCGGCACTGAGTTCAGGTACCCGGCGCATTCCGAAAAACGAGATCAGAGCACTCTCTTGCAGGCGACGGAAATGGCAGGTGGAGGTCTTTAGCGCTTGCGTGCCTTGGCACCATTCTTGCTGCCTCCCCTTCGCGAACCGCAACACTCATTCGTTCGTCTCAGAGGCTGACAGGGAGCCCTACAAACCGCGCGACGTCGTCGATCGCCGTCCGCGATGAGTGGCTTATTCACCCGCCACAGGGGTTCAGAAGGGTATTAAATGCACAAAATCCCGTCCCGCGCTCACGCAGATTCCCAGGTTCCCAACTGGCATTTCAGAATGATGCGCGACTCCGCACGAAATGCAGCAATAGAGGCGGCCATAGCATCCTGTAATCTCAGAGGAAAGACCGTCGTGGAAATCGGGACCGGGGCTGGCCTTCCGGCGATGCTCTTCGCCAGGCATGGCGCCCGAAAGGTATTCACATGCGAGATGGATGAGCGAATTGCTGCGGCAGCGCGGGAGATTATCCGGAACAACGATTTGCAGGATCGCATCGTGGTGATTGCAAAGTCCTCAAGGCAAGCAATTCAGGACGGCGACCTTCCTTCGGCGCCTGACATAATTTTTACGGAAACATTGGATTCTGGGGTAGTTGGTGAGGGATATGAATCGATAGCGGAAGACATCCGCCAAATCGCCAGTCCTGCTACAGTAGTGATGCCAGATCGGATTCAGCAATTCGGGTTCCTCTGCACCGACGTGCAAGCCTTTGAGGACAATTCCGTCTTTAACCAATGCGGATTCGATCTTTCGGGATTTAACCTGTTTGCCGAACGTTCATATTTTTCGGTGATCCAGACGCTACATGATCCGGTATGTCTCTCGCCAACCGTTCTTTTCAGGAGCTATGATTATTTAGATCCAAGCGCTCTGGACCCGGTAGAACATCAAGTTACAGTTCACAGCTCTGGCCTTTGCCATGGAATGACCTCATATTTTGACGCCCATTTTGGGAAATTTCTCATCTCTTCTAGAGAGCGGAAGAGTCATTGGCGAACGGCTTTTCACCCCCTACGAGTACCTATGCCGGTCGAATCTGGGCGGAGATACTATTTGAGAGGTGATAAATCTGGGTCGATCGATTTGGTTTCGACATGAAGTGCAGGGCAAGCGACAAGCGGCTCTTGGTTCATGTGCTGAAGGTTCTGCTGACAGGGCGGCTGCAGGGGGGCTGGTGATGCTAACGTTACCTGATCCCCCGTGAGCACAGGCCATCACGATCCAGTATTGAAGATACAACCTCTGACCGGACCTTTTACCGGGCAGACTCGGCTACCGCTCCGCCTGTTTGGGTAACATGCTGATAACGGGTCAACATGCTGGGATTGTCGGCGATGCAGGCGCCGTTCGCTTCTCCGATGTCGAGCTCAATCAGGGCTTCGGTCCGGGGGATCTTGACGCGCGAGATCAAAGCGATCACCGGCTTTACAGACGTGTCTTCCCATTTTGGCGACATGTGATCATTGCCCGGGACAGGCAAGCTCGACTGGGCGACACCGGTCAACGCGTGAGCAACTAATGTGCACACCCAAGGTGGGCAGACGACTGTGGACTGATGTCCAACACTCCTTGCGCAGCTTATTAATTAATGTCCAAAGTGTGTTAATTTTCAAGGTGCAGCCTACACTTGCGATTTAGCCTAACTTTTACATTAGTACTGATTGCGATGTGATATAACTTTGGCGAAGCCGGCCTGCCGGGTCAGCAGCACAAAGCCGCAGCCTCGGATGCCCTCACTCGTCCGCGCGTGCGCCTCAGATGCGTCTATAGACGGAGCCATGCGCAAACTGCCGGAGGCTGTGCGTCGAGCAACAAGAGCGAAATGGAACAGCAGGTGGAAGACTTTTTCAAGGACTGCGATAAGGCACCGCGATTGAATGAAATGGCCGATTTCTTTTCGGCGACCGCAGCAGGCCGATCAGGAGCCCCGATCAAAGTTCCGAGCGTGGATGCGCGCCTTTTCCAAGGGGATGTGTCGCTGCAAAGCTTCACCAGCGTGCATCGCCAGATCTGGGGCCGCTTCGACCCTCACTATCATGCCAGCATTCCTTATCGTCTCGAGGAGGAGGTTCGAGTTGGCGATGCCTTCTTGCGATATGCAGACGCTATCGCGGATGAGACCGTCCCGGCTCGGTTCTATCTGCTGGGGGCCGCCGAAGGCACACTCGCTCGAACGCTTGCCCAGCTGGGCAACGGCAAGATTCAAACCCTTTCATGCAGTCCCAATAAAGAAAACGAGGAAAGCTTCTTTCTCCACGGACGGCCCGCGCATGCAACATTCTTCCTCGGCCCATTTCATCACTTGACCCGGAGCAGAATGGTGGGAACGTCGGCGCTCAGGCACTTTGCCGACGGATTCGACATCATCTTGGAGGACACCACATTTCAAATGTATTCGCCCAATCGAAAGGCGCAGATTGGCTTTGTGAAACATCATTTGAAAGACGGCGGGATATTCTTCTTCTTCGAAAAATTTCGGCAAGACGACGATATCTCATACCTGAGCCGGGAGCTACAGAAAGACTACGGATATAAGGCACGCTTCTTCACTCAGGACGATATCAAAAATAAGACTGAATCCATTCTTAAGCAAATGAACTTCAATGAGACGACGCTATCTGAAATGTCAGAGTCGGTGGCCGCACACTTCAAATACGGATGCGTGACATGGAATTCCGGCAATTTCTACACACTTGCCGCTAGCAACAACGCGGACAATCTTCGGCGTGTAATTTCGGCGATGGCCCCGCCCTGCATTCCAAATGAATACGTCTATACGGAAACTCCGGCTTCGCTGCCGGGATTGGCCTTCGAACCCCCGCCGTTCCGCCGCCTGGCAGCGTCCGGCAGATGAGCGAAGCCGGCCAACGACCAACGCGTCCTAACATGCCATCATTTACGACCAGTACATTCTTGGCCAGTGGCTTGCCTCCAATATCCGTAGGTACTGGTATTTCATGTCCGCTACATGGCTCGCGCTTTCTTGAAAACAACAGCGTACAGACAGTCACCTCATTACTGTTGTCGGGAAGGATGACCCATTGTTCACCAGCGGCGCAGTCGGCTTTATTGCGGTTCCCGTCGATCGGCCAGTGCGCATCCAAACCCTTGCAACGGGGTTTGGATTTGTTGTGTATGGTTTGACTGCATTTGCCGGCGATACGCTGCTGCCCCGGCCGGGCTCCCGTATTTCGGAGTTGTCATGGTCGTGGTTTGGACAGTCGGTATTCTCGTCTGTCCACCAAGCAAAACGGTAGCCCAACAGCCACCGGATGACGTGTAATGAAATCGCCATCTCCAAAACCCGTCGCTGAAGCATTGGCTTGGCTTGTGCCACACATCTCGCGTTACTCGACGCTTCCGACACGTGCGTATGCGCATGTCGCTTATGACGCTAAACCCGCCGCCGCCGATCCTGTCCGTATGCATGCTCTAGAGCAGATGGAATTGCGACTTGCAGATTGTGCCTCTCGTCTGGGCTACGGGCATCCGCAGATTGAAAAACTCGGTACACAGCTTCGAAGCCGACCGGTCATTCAGACCGGCCCACATTGTTACCTGGCCTTTGAACCCGATGCGTTCTACACGCATATCTTTAGTGCCATGGGGCTGCGCTCCCATAAAGACAGCTGGTATGTGACTCATTCGAGTTCAACCGTTAAATTCCAAGAAAGCGACAAGAAAGGCCCCGGTTGGCTGCGGCTTGGAGGTCAGCACTTCAATCTCTTCGGGCTGTCAAACAGAAAAATGGGTCGACTCAGTGTTTGCGGACGTGATGCGCCGCAGCGGTTTGCTCTGACGAGCGCCAAACAGACGGGGATCGCGAGCCAATTGGCCGAGCGATTGAAAAGAGCCCTGCCCGATGACGAGTTTCTCTCGGCCGCCGATGCTATCAAGACAGCCAATCAGAGCCTCTGGCGCCGTTTCTTCGCATCGGATCTTCACTTGTTGCAGTTCGACGATTGGGACGTGGGCGACCTAGTCGCCCAGCATCTTCGCGACCCGTCGTCCTGGCTTTCGTCAACGCTGTTTGGACCAAGCTCTTTTGCGAAGAGGCTGCTCAATCATTTCGCATCGTTTGATTGCGGCCAATGGGCCGACTGGGCAAAGACGACAACCGACTTCTTTTGGCATTTTTCAGGGGGGCGCATATTTCCCCTGCGGCTGCGCGATGGCCTGTTTTTGAACGAAAGCGGGACCTTCTCTGTACAGTGCGCACCTGACGCGCTTCTCCAATCGTTGAACGAGCGTGAAATCATACCCAGTATGCTCCTGTCATTCTTTGTGACATCGATACTCCCTGGAGTGCGGGTGCTCGGCGGCAGTCGCCAGATCGTTTACTATCCGATTATGCGCTATGCCTTGCTGTCTACTCTCTCTGAGTTTCCGTCACCTGCAAATCGTAGCTTGTCCGTCTCGCTGGGGTCTGACCAAGAGCCGAGTCTGTGGGGGCATCGTACGATCTCGCCGGGTCGAATCGATCCGTTCAGTCTTATGACCCAGCTTGGCTGCGATTTTGGGCGGCTAATCGACTGCTATGGCGAGATACCTTTGAGCGAGGCATGGGGCAGCTTGCCAGCATTCGCCGGCGATCCCCTCTGGCAAACGTTGTGCAAACGGCTTGCAAAGGAAACAGCATTGGAGGATCGCCCCATTTGGCTCGCTGGCGCTCAGCAGCCAAAACAGGATGTAATTGGCCCCTCCCGTTGATCTGTGAGCGCGAAGCTGACGCCGTTCAGATTTGGTCATTTCACAGAACGCATGGACATCGCTGTCGGGCCTTCCATCGCCGATGCGCTTTGAAGACCTGTGCGAGCCATGCGTGCGGATTGGCGATTGCGGACGGCCGAATTATGCTGACAGAAATGGCCTTCGGCGTCAGGTGGTCAAGTGCTTGCAGAAAGCCAGCGATGTCGTTCGGCGCGCGATCGAGTTGTTAAGGCATCGAAGTTCGTGAGCCGCGCTTGTTCGCTGATGCACGTTCGCGCTTCGCGCTGCTGACTCCTACAGGCCGATATTGCGAATAGGTAGAACCGATCATAGACCCTTATGCCGCCAAGCTAGCTTGTTCCGCTCACAACAACCTCACGGTTGTTTCAATGAGGCTCTGCCAGGCTTTATCATCCGCCTCGAGGGGCTTGCCTTACATGAGTTGGAGATAACTCATTTAATAGACCGGTCGTCGCTCGGCCGTAAACAGAGATATGACGTTTGGACTGTTCGGTGAACGCACCTCCTGCCCAATCTCCCCAACGCTCCGCCAGCTTGAGCCCTACGCATTCGGCCATGGTATCGAGTTCCTGATGATAGACGTAACGAACGCGATTGGGCAATCGTTTGACCGACGTACCAGAAAACCAGAGGAGGGTTGAGACCAAGTTTTGGGTTAGGGGATCGTGCACATCAGCAGCGATGATCGTATTCTCATGATCCACAACGAGCGTGGAAATTTTCTGGCCGTTGACGAAACCATCCAAGGGCGGCACGCCTACATCTATCACCAAATTCCCTCCATCATCTAACGCCTCCACGGCAGATCGGAGGCAAGCTATTTGCGCTTCGCGCGTGACGGCCTGCGTGAATGTATTCCAAACGCAATACACCAAGTTGTAGCGTTGCTCCGATCTAAATCTTGAAATATCTGCCTTCCAAAACTTAATCAGATCAGTACGCTTGGCGAGAAGGTTCAACATGCTGTCCGAATTGTCGATACCTTCGACCTTGACGCCGCGCTCGCTCAACGGCACCGCCACGCGTCCGTCGCCAATGCCAAGTTCAAGAGCAGTCCCTCCGCTGGAAAATCGCTGAAGAAAGGCGACAGTCTCGCCAACCTCATCATTCTTACCTCGCAGCAATGTAAGTAGCTCATACATTGCCGACCAATTTTCGTCGTAGATGAATTCGTCAGCCATTTCTCCTCCTGTGAGATTGATTTAAGGATTTTAGCAATTACTTCGTATGCAATCGGCTCGGAAATAACGCCGCTCGTTCCGCAACAGGAAATGGTCGAAGGGTGTCGCTCTGGTCGGGCTCCGGACATCGAACGGCTCCGTTGCGGAGTGAACGCGGATTCAAAATGCAAGAGCCAAGCCAATTCAAAGAGTCGGTTTAGTTCACCATATTGGCTCTTAGTCTCCGCTTCTGTCTGTTTGCAACGACACAGCTTTGTCAGGGTTCCGACAAATGATCAGACGATTCTGGTCGCGAAAGGCGCCTCAGAGGGACACCGCGTGCGGGGAGTGGCAACTCTGGCCCGACCTTTACGTCATCACAAACGTTTTGGCCCATAACGAGGCGGTTCCTTTGAAGTCGCCGTGCCGAAGATACATCCATAGTCCCCGGCGTTCCGATTTGAGCCGTGAACACTTGCTCAAAAGCTTCGGTTGCACTTTGCGACTGTTCCCCATCGAGGTGCGGATCGCAGGTTGAATCCTGCTTCCGAGAGCCGGGGCAAGGACCCGCACCGCGTCCTAGTCTCCTGGCCCGTTCCTGGCCTGGACGAAATCGATCTGGAGCGGCCGTGCTGCCGCCGCCGTAGTGAATTCGGCCCGAATGTTCTTGCGGCCAGTTCCCTCTCACGAGGTCGTTTCGACGTATCCCGAATCCACCAGGAATCTCTCGGTTAGTGATGGACTCCCAGGAAGGGGGCGGCCTCCGTCATCGTCATGACGTTCGATAAGGACAGTACGGTCGGCCCCGGCGACTGGCAGGGACGCAATAACGGCATGGGAATGCATGACGAACTTTTCCTTCTGGAGTGGCGGTCTCTTGCCTCAGCATTTCGGTCGCCATGCCGACGCTGGTTTTTGTGGGGCTCGTCGAAGCGCCAGGCGCCACCTTGTGCTCACATGCGCGGCCGCAGGATACGCGAGAATTCGGCAGATTTAATCAAAGAGCACGGCAGCGCCAGGGACAGAACGGTGTCGGCACAGTAGGCGAAAGGGCGGTCTCGAGCTTTAGCTCCCCGCACGAAGCGGTCTGGAACCAAGCCTGATCTCCGGAGCCGCCGTCGCGCGTCCCGCCATGCGCAGGCGCGCGCAGTCCGCAAGGGCTTGAGCGGAGCGTCCCTTGCGGACGAGCACGGCTGCGCGAGGGACAGAGCGCGTCGGAGGCAGCGGGTTCAGGCGGCCTGATCCTTGGTGAGTCCAGAGCGTCTTCTTTGGTCGACCGCTCGGCCGAAACGCCGTTCCTGGGGTGGCAACCTGGCCCTACCATCGAGAAAGCAGGGAGCTAACGGGATAGGCCTTCCGGTTTAGGCACGCGTTGTCTGGTCGGCGGATAGATGAGTGTTCTGATGTCTGCTACGATCGAAACCAAAGAGTCGAGGGGGCGACAATGGTTGAAGTGTTCCGCGGAAGGGGCGGTAAACTCGAACACGAAGGGGCCGCGCTCGGTAGAATCCATGCGCAGGCAAATCACCGGAAGGCGTTGGGGTACTGGCTCGGGTTCTTGAAGGGCGTGATGGCCAGCGAGCGGGTCGAGAGCGCGGAGATGCCGCCACTCAGGGTCGAAGCTGAGCAGTTCCTGTCCCTTCTTCATGACGACGATGCTGCCGAGCTCATCCGCGATCTGGATGTGTGGGGTAACGCGCCCGAAGAGATCTACGCCATCCTTGAAACTATAGTCGGCATACGCTCGCGGGAGTTTATCGCCGCTGACGAGAAGGACGAAGTCAACGAGTTCTACGGGTTCTGTGCCGGTATCGCCTGCGACAACTCCATCACGCCCGCAGAGGTCGAAAGACTGCGAGTGTGGTCCTGCAGAGAGACAGCCGCGTGGCGTCTCTCGGAGAAACTGCCAGAAGGTCTATTTCTGACGGTCGCATAACCGCCGAGGAGGCAAAAGACATATGCGGGTGGATTGCCCATCTTGTCGGCGACAGCGCGACAGATACGGGGCTGCCTACCTTCGGCAATGTGGGTGTCATTGACGGCGCCTTGGAGGATGCAAGCCGGCTCGTAATTCCGAGTCGGATGTTCGTCCTCACGGGAAAATTCGCCATTGGCCCGCGAAAGGTAATCGCTGAGATGATTTGCGAACGCGGCGGTGATTGGAAGGAAACCGTCTGCGGCCAGACCGACTACCTCGTCGTCGCGGCCGAAGCGTCTCGGGACTGGAAGCACAGCCATGAAGGCACGAAGATCATAAGGGCAATGGAGCTTCGCGAAAAGGGAGGTCGGCCGGATCTGGTTCTTGAACCGATGCTGGCCAAAGCGTTGGGTTTCTGACCGCCTCCATCCGGCAAAGGAAAACCTATTATCTTGGAAGTGCGGCTTCAGAGCATGGTCGCGTTGGAAGCGCGGAGCCTGAATACCCGAGCCTTAGTGGATCCTGATACGGGTCTGGGCGCTCGCCACCTTTCTTGACAGTTTTTAAGGCGGGCAGCGGCCGCACCTGCACGAACAATATCTCCCACGGCATCGCGGCACGGTCGTGCTTCACTGGTTCACCCGAAGCAAAAGCGAGGCTCGATGTGCGCCGATGCTATGCTATTTCTCCGTCATGCCGAGATGACCCGTTCGCATCGCGGCCGCTCTCTCGCCTGCACTTGCCCAGATCGACCGCATAGTGACGGAGACAGACGCTCCTTTCACTCAGGTCGACCGAACGAGCTTCGATGACGTGATGACCACGGTCGCCGCGATCGCCGTCGACTGGGGGGTCCCGTCGATGCCATCACGACGGCGTTAATAGAACTTCGTTCTCCATTGAGATGAGGCTTCAAGGGCTAGATGAAATGTAGTCTTCGTGCTACATAACGCACCAATCTGTAGCGCGAAGGTGACATAATGCCCACTCCACACAACCCTCCTGCTGCGGTGCGGCGCGTGCTGCGCAAGCTTGGGGCTGACATTCATGATGCCCGTCGACGCCGACGGCTGCCGATGGCGGTGGTAGCCGAGCGCGCCTTCACTTCTCGCTCGACTCTGCAAAGGGTCGAAGCCGGGGACACCAACGTCAGCGTCGGCATCTATGCCGGCGTCCTGCAGGCGCTCGGCCTCCTCGAGGGCCTAGGCCAGGTCGCCGACATCAGCAACGACAGCGTCGGTCAGGCGCTCGCCAGTGCCGACCTGCCCAAGCATGTCCACCTCCAGCGGCCAACCGGATCGTCGCGCGATGGCTGACTTCGAGGTCCATATCGATTTGGACGGCCGCACACGCCCGATCGGACTGGCGAGGAGCAATCGCGTCCGGGGCACCGAGACCATGCTCTTCGAGTATGACGGAGCATGGCTTGAGGATTCGGACCGCTTCTCGCTAGAGCCAGCTCTTGCTCTGACCCGCGGAGCCTTCGCCCCCCCTGCAGGTCTTGCGACTTTCGGCTCCATCGGCGACTCAGCGCCGGATACCTGGGGCCGGCGCCTCATGCAGCGCGCCGAACGCCGCCTCGCCGACCAAGAAGGCCGCGCGGTTCGCACGCTTATAGAAAGCGACTACCTGCTCAGCGTCGCCGACGAGACGCGACTTGGCGCCCTCCGCTTCCGCTGGGTCGGCGAAGAGATTTTCCAAGCGCCGATCCGCACGGGCGTTCCCGCTTTAATCGAGCTTGGCCGTTTGCTCCAGATCACCGAACGGATCCTCCGAGACGAGGAAACGGATGAAGACCTGCAGCTCATCTTTGCCCCAGGCTCCTCCCTGGGCGGTGCCCGACCGAAGGCCTCGGTTATCGACCAACATGGTCACCTCTCCATAGCGAAATTCCCGAAGGAGACCGACGACTACAGTATGGAGACCTGGGAACAGATCGCGCTGCGGCTGGCCGGCCAGGCAGGTATTGCCACGCCTCGACACGAGCTGATCGAGGTCGCCGGCAAGCCAGTCATGTTGTCGCGGCGCTTCGATCGTGACGGTGCGAGCCGCATCCCGTTCCTGTCGGCGATGGCGATGATGGGCGCCAAGGACGGTGAGCGCGGCAGCTATCCGGAGATCGTCGATGCCCTTGCTCAACACGGCGCCCAGGGGAAGACGGACGCGCATGCCCTCTATCGGCGGGTCGTCTTCAATGTGCTGGTTTCCAATGTCGACGACCACCTCCGCAATCACGGTTTCCTATGGCTGGGAAAGGCGGGGTGGTCTCTCTCGCCGGCATACGACCTCAATCCCGTCCCGACAGATCTCAAGGCCCGGGTGCTGACGACGAACATCGATCTCGATGAGGGCACCTGTTCGCTCGATCTGCTTGAAGCCGCGTCGATATTTTTCGCGCTCACCCTGCCGCAGGCCCGCGCGATTATCAAAGAGGTCGCGACCGTGACAGCGACCTGGCGCGATACAGCCAAGGCGGTCGGCGCTCGATCGGCGGAAATCAGCCGAATGGCCAGCGCTTTCGAGCATGACGATCTCAAGCTGGCGCTGGCGCTATGACGAGGACCTTCCTCCACAATTTCGATCCGCCAGCATTCAGCCCTGTCACGGGCGCGACCGTCGACCTCGACGTCTCGGAGATCGAGGACGCCGGGATTCGCGAAGTGTTGCAGACGCCAGGGGCTGCATACGGCGCGTGGTCTATCCTGGACGCGCTGTTGACGCCAACCGGCGCGGGTACGCCCTTCATCTTCCGGGAACCGCTTGGGCAAGCCCGCGAGGTGAAGGTCGCGCTATCCGGCTTGTTCGGCCGCTTCGTTGCCCGCGCCTATCTGGAACGCTACTTCAACTTTCGTCTTCGCGCATCTCGGCAGCCGCATCATCGACCTCGATCGCCGCCGGCAGGTCAAAGTCACGCGCTTGTCCCGCGGCGATCTGCCCGACTGGATCGCCTGCGCATCCGACCTGTCCTCCTTGACCGTGGCCGAAGCGAAGGGTTGCCACGATAATGGCGGCCCGGCCAAAGCATTGAACCGCGCCTGGGCTCAGGCCGGACGGATAGATATCACCGCTGGAGGCCGCAAGATCACAGTGAAGCGCATTGCCGTCGCGACCCGCTGGGGGATGGCGGCGCGAAATCCGACGGACGCCCACCTCTCAGTCCGCGATCCGATCGATGAAGGCGAGCCGATCAAGCCGGAGGAGAAAGACGCGCTCTTCATCGGGCTTCTCCGCCTCCATATCGCCAATCTCATCAAGTCGCTTGGGCACGCTGAGCTAGCCAGTGCGCTTCGCGGCCTCACACACCAGCCGTTCGCGCGAAGACTGCAAGGGGATCTCCAACGCGCCCGAGCGCTGCTGGATGCCACGTTGGTGAGAGAGCTGGAAAAGGCCACGACCATGGGCGGACTGATCGGAGGGATCGTCACCCGTGCCGGACCCGTCGCTGACACCGACGTTGCGCCCGCCGATCAGGAGGCGCTCGCTCGCCTCAATCTCCGGCCGGTCTTCGTCGGCATCGAGCGCGATCTCATCCGTGCCGCTATCGACGCGGAGCTGCAAACCGTTCGCATGCGCCTGACGCAGATAGGGGGTCCCGATGATTTTTCTCGGCCTGACCGCGCTGGCGGCTGGATCATCCCGATCGGTGAGGAGCGACGCATCAGAGGAGGCAACTGATCCGGTGACCACCGAACATGAGCATCGTGGGGAAACGGCCGGCGACACCAGACACGGCACGATTAGGCAGAAAGATGGAACGCAGGAGACTGAACGCGGCCACGCCGCGCTGATGCCCACTATCACCACCGACAGGGGACGAAAATTCAGATCGTCTGCCGAAACGTATTCGGCCCCGTCCGGTACTGTCGTATATCGATACGCTGGGGAAGGCCGCGCCTTGAGGCCAAAATGGCGGCCGCCCGGGTTCAGGCTAGATACGAAGCCTCGGAGGCTGACATCAGTTATCCGAGGAGTTGTATCACCAGGCCCCGCTCTCGAAACGAACGACATGACATCCCGGGGGCAGTTCGGGTGCCTGACCCAGCCTCAGAGCAGCGAGATCCACCACAAGCGAGCTCAGCAGCGAGCGGGACGCTTGGCCGCCCGCGCAAGCACCTCGATGAAGTCTCCTGATTGGGCTTTCCAACGCCGGTATGCAGCGTTGCAACAGATCCTTCAAAGAAAATCGCGGACTTTTAGCACTCTAAACCGGTGAGAATATGTACGTTGAGCCTCGTTAAAGCCGCGGGTCGAGACCGTGGCGCCGTGCCCCGACCAAATACCTGCAGCTCGGAAAAGCAGGGGCCGGCAGGAGCATTTGCCTTGGTCGAGGAGATATATCGCAAACGATCTGACGATGCGGTCGAGCGTATTGACCTCGTCGGGACGGCAAGATCGCCTCTGAAAGAGTGGGAGACGCCAAATGGACGAAGTCAATACAACGAGCGCCGGACGATGATGACACTGGTCAGGCGCCTAAAGGCCGCGGCTCATCTTGATCGACTTCGAATCCTGGGACTTTGTGCGCATGCGGACCTAACCGTCTGCGAGCTAGCAGAAGTTCTGAGTCTGTCTCGCGAGCACGTGGTTGCACACGTCCGTCGGCTCGCCAGAGCCGGCTTTCTTCTCGGCAACGAACAGCGCCCCTGGCCTTCGTACCACCTCGAAGCAGGAGGCTCGGACGGCGGCTTGGTTCAATTATTGGTTGATCTCCTGCCTCACGGCGATGGCCATCACAGACAAGACCTACAGCGACTGGAGGCGATACAGAGCGCGCGGTCCAAGGTGACCGCCTGCTTGTCTTGAAACTTAGTCCCAATGGATCGCGAAGCAGATATGAGCAATTCGACTGGCGGCGGGATCGCGGAGCTTGGCACTTGCGAGTGGCCTCCCCTGGCTGTCGCAGATTCTCGCGTTCACGAGCTGCTTTTAAGACAGGAGCGCCAGGAGAGGACGACCCTCAAGCTTATCGCCTCCGAGAACTTCGCGTCCTCCGCGGTGCTGGAAGCGACCGGGTCTATTTTCACCAACAAGTATGCCGAGGGATATCCTGGCGCACGCTATTACGCCGGAAACGAGATCGTCGATGAGCTTGAGAACCTCGCCATGGATCGATTGAAGGCACTGTTCGGCTGTGAACACGCCAACGTGCAGCCCTATTCCGGCTCCCCGGCCAATCAGGCTGTCTGTCGAGCGCTGTTGTGTCCGGGAGACAAGATGATGGGCTTGACCCTCCCCGAGGGCGGGCATCTGACTCACGGTTGGGCCGTCAACTTCTCCGGCACTGACTATCAGAGAGTCCCGTACGGGCTGCACGAAAAGACACACCAGATTGACCATGACAGCTTGCGCGAGACGGCCAAGCGGGAACGACCGAAGCTCATTTGGGTCGGCGGAACTGCCTATCCGCGTATCTTTGACTACGAGGCAATGGCCGAAATTGCTTCGGAGGTGAACTCCTACCTGGTGGCCGACATCGCCCACATCAGCGGCCTCGTTGTCGCAGGAGTGCACCCCAATCCTGTAGGCCATTGCGATGTGGTCACCAGCACCTCTCACAAATCGATCCGCGGTCCCCGCGGTGGCTTCATATTGTCAAGGAATGAAGACCGCTATCAGGCACTCTATCATTCCAAGAGCAAACACAATCTGGCCAAACGCATAGACCGTGCCGTGTTCCCTCTCCTGCAGGGCGGACCTCACATGAATACGATTGCAGCGCTAGCTGTCGCTCTGCACGAAGCAGGGAATCCGTCCTTCCGTGTGTACGGTCAGCAGATCGTCAACAACGCCAGGGCTCTGGCCCAGGCGCTTCTGGAGCGAGGCTATGAACTCGTCACGGGGGGCACTGACAATCACATGCTGATCCTTGATCTACGGGAACGGCCGCTGTCCGGGAAAGCCTATGCCGAGCGCTTGTCGCAAGCAGGTATCATCACGAATTTCAACATGGTGCCGGGCGACCGGCGGCATCCCGCGCTCACCAGCGGCATTCGGTTAGGCACGCCAGCAGTGACGTCTGTGGGCATGCGCGAGGCGGAAATGCTGCAGATTGCCGCTTTCATCGACCTTGTTTGCCGCCAGCCCGATGATTCGGATGTCCATGCCCGCGTGCGCAGAGACGTTGCCGACTTCTGCGCTGCGTTCGACGTCCCTGGCATCTCCGACAGATAAGATGGCCGGATCGGCTGTCACATTTAATTCCAACGTTTGAAGCGAGGATATTCCATGACCAGACAATTCGTGTTCTCCTCCGAATCCGTCGGCGCGGGACATCCCGACAAGATGGCCGACAATATCTCAGATGGCGTCCTCGATGCGATCCTTCGCAAGGATCCTCTGGCTCGCGTTGCTTGTGAAGCGTTGGTGAAGTCAGGGATGGTCGTTCTGGCTGGCGAGATCACCAGCCACGCGCAGATCGACTACAGCCAAGTTGCCCGCGATATCATTTTGGACATTGGATATGACGACGATGCGATCGGCTTTGACGGCCGGCGTTGCGCGGTGATCTTGGCCCTGACCGAGCAGTCGCCTGACATCAGCCAGGGGGTAGACGAGGGACGAGGGCAGGATCTCGAGCAGGGAGCGGGAGATCAGGGCCTCATGTTCGGGTACGCATGCAACGAGACCGAAACATTGATGCCATTGCCAATCCAACTTGCTCACGATTTGACGAAAAAACAGGCAGAGGTGCGCCAAACCGGACGCCTTGGCTGGCTTCGCCCGGACGTTAAATCTCAGGTGTCCGTCCGCTATGAAGGTTTGCGACCGGTAGCGCTCGATACCATAGTCCTGTCGACGCAGCATGACGATAAGGTCTCACAGGCCGCCGTCCGCGAAGGCGTCATTGAGGAGATCATAAGGCCGGTCTTGCCCCATGACCTGGATACGACGGGAATAAGGTTCCTGGTCAATCCAACCGGCCGGTTCGTGGTCGGCGGGCCGCGAGGCGATTGCGGGCTTACCGGCCGCAAGATCATCGTCGATTCCTACGGCGGCATGGGGCGTCACGGCGGCGGTGCCTTTTCGGGCAAGGACCCGTCCAAGGTTGATCGGTCGGCCGCCTATGCCGCGCGGTACGTCGCAAAAAACGTCGTTGCCAGCGGACTTGCGGAGGTGTGCGAGGTTCAGCTTGCTTACGCGATCGGTGTGGCCGCACCGGTCTCAGTCCTCATCAATACATTCGGAACCGCAAAGATTGATGAAAAAAGGATCGAACGCGCCGTCCTTGAGCTTTTCGATCTCAGGCCGAAAGGCATCATCAAGGCGCTGGATCTCTTACGGCCGATTTACCGCAAGACCGCGACATACGGACACTTCGGCCGCGAAGAGCCGGAGTTCACCTGGGAAAAGACGGACAGAGCTGACGACCTGTCGCGTGAGGCAGGACCCGCAGCTGCTTGATGCGTCGGTATTGGATTCTTTCGGCAAAGGACGACCCATTCCACACTCGAAAGAAACACCCGGCCGGCGTGGCAAGAAGCCGGCTCGGGTTTTTGGCGGAGATTTTGATGCCGGATTATGACGTGCTTTGCATCGGCAATGCCATTGTCGACATCCTCGCCCAGTGCGACGAGGAATTCCTCGAGACCAACGGCATCATCAAGGGCGCGATGAACCTCATCGACACACAACGCGCCGAACTGCTCTACAGCCGCATGGGCCCGGCGATCGAGGCGTCCGGCGGCAGCGCCGGCAACACGGCGGCCGGCGTCGCCAGCTTCGGCGGCCGCGCCGCCTTCTTCGGCAAGGTCTCCAACGATGCGCTGGGCGAAATCTACGCCCACGACATCCATGCGCAGGGCGTCGCCTTCGACACCACGCCGCTCAAGGGAGAGCCGCCGACGGCGCGCTCGATGATCTTCGTCACGCCCGACGGCGAGCGCTCGATGAACACCTATCTCGGCGCCTGCGTCGAGCTTGGGCCGGAGGATGTCGAGGCCGACAAGGCGTCTGGCGCCAAGGTCACCTATTTCGAAGGCTATCTGTGGGACCCGCCGCGCGCCAAGGAAGCGATCCGCCAGACGGCGAAGCTGGCGCACGCAGCAGGCCGCGAAGTGTCGATGACGCTGTCGGATTCGTTCTGCGTCGACCGCTACCGCGACGAATTCCTCGAGCTGATGCGTTCGGGCACGGTCGACATCGTCTTTGCCAACAGCCACGAGATCAAATCGCTCTACCAGACATCCTCGTTCGACGAGGCGCTGGCGCAGATCCGCAAGGATTGCCGGATCGCCGCCGTGACCCGCTCGGAAAAAGGCTCCGTCATCGTGCACGGCGACGAAACCGTGGTGATCAAGGCGACCGCCATCAAGGAACTGGTCGACACGACCGGCGCCGGCGACCTCTACGCCGCCGGCTTCCTGCATGGCTACACGCAAGGCCGCGACCTCAAGACCTGCGGTGATCTTGGCTCACTGGCGGCCGGATTGGTGATCCAGCAGATCGGCCCCAGGCCCCGGCAGAATCTGCGCCGCGAGGCTGAGCAGGCGGGATTGTTGTAGGGGGCATATCGGCAAGGTGCTGCCCACCGAACTTGATGCAGGGCTGTTAAGATAAGCGCGTGTAATTCGAAATGTCGCGTGCCCGTCCGTGAAGGATGGCGGTTTTCTCCAAATTTCCGATTTTGACGGCGCAGAAACATTTACGCTCTTCGGGCTAATACTGTGGCCGATCATGGTGGCCGACAGGCCATTTGCCGAAGTCGCCAGCCAGGATCGTGCGGCTCGCAGATTTGCCGGAGCGGCCAGGCACGGCCTGCGCAAAACTGGAGAGGGCACAAGCGGCTCAGCCCTAGCGCGGCCTTGGACTTGGAAACCGTCGCAGATAAAGTTCACATAAACACAGCCTACCCACTAAGGTCACTGGGGCGAACTCCCCGGGAAGAGGGGCAGAGGCTGTTATCCGCGAGCCAGGAGACCTGCCACGGTGAACACGGGCGGGGTGTCTGGTGGCCGCTGCAGCTCGGCTTTGATGCCGGCCTGCTAGCGCCTTCCTTTTCCCGCCCCAACCATCGGGGTATGGAATGAATGTCTCTCAGCAAGTTCCCATAGCAACGCTTGGCGTGCCGCGTATCGGTCGCCGGCGAGAACTGAAATTCGCGCTCGAAAGCTACTGGTCCAGAAAATCTTCTGCTGCCAACCTTCTGGCGACGGCGAAGGCGCTCCGTGCCGCCAGTTGGAGCAGCGAGACCGCGGCGTGTCGAAAATCCCGTCGAACGATTTCTCACTCTATGACCACGTGCTCGACACGGCAGCAATGGTCGGCGCCGTGCCAGCTCGTTACGGCTGGACAGGCGGCGAGGTGCCGCTCGACATCTACTTCGCGATGGCGCGCGGGACGCAAGGCGATACTGCGGGTTGCGGACACGCCAGTCACGGGCATGCCGTTAAGGGGCAATGCTAACCGCGATGGAAATGACCAAATGGTTTGAAACAAACTATCACTACCTCGTGCCGGAGCTGGCGACGATCATACATTCGCCCTTTCGTCGACGAAACCCGTCGATCACTTCTGGAGGCAAAAGAGCTCGGCATCCATACACGCCCGGTCATCCTTGGACCCGTGACCTTCCTGAAGCTGGCGAAGTCTCCCGACCAGGGTTTCAATCCCATGGCGCTCCTGCCGCGGCTGCTGCCCGTCTACGAGCAACTCCCGCAGAAGCTGGAACTCGCTGGGGCCAACTGGGTGCAGATTGATGAGCCGGCGCTTGTGCTCGATCTTAACCCGAACGAACGAGCTGCCTTCCAAGTCACCTGCCAGCAGCGGTCAACAGACACTTCACCGAGGGGCACGTTTTCGGATGCCGCCTGTGCGTCCGCACTATGAGATATCGCGGTGAGATCGACCATCGAGAGCATCGTGTCGATTGATTGCCTGGCATGTTGCTGACATCGACAACATAGCCACGGCCCCGAGCCGCAAGCTGCGACCCTTTACTCATCCCATGAGTTGAAACTTCGCTGCATCTGGCGTGGCGCTTGCTCCGCTTCCGCTGAGGTTCGCTGGAACTGGATCTTCACGCGCCCCTCGCGGTGGAGTGTTGCTTCGACACCAAGGCAGCCTCGACATACCCATCGGTCCAGAAATCTCAGCTGTGCTCTCCGAACCCCACCTTTCCGTTGTGCGGCTACCAGAGGAGAGGCGCAAGTGGGATCAAAACCAAGGTGTAAGGAGCATCTGATGTCGAACATGATGAAAGCGCTGGTGAAGGCCAAGGCCGAACCAGGCATCTGGATGGAAGAGGTGCCGGTGCCGGAAATCGGCCCTAACGACGTGCTGATCAAGATCAAGAAGACGGCGATCTGCGGCACCGACGTGCACATCTACAATTGGGACCAGTGGGCGCAGAAGACGGTGCCGGTGCCGATGGTGACGGGCCATGAATTCGTCGGCACCGTTGCCGATTTCGGCGCAGCGGTCACCGAATACAAGGTCGGCCAGCGCGTGTCGGGCGAGGGCCACATCGTCTGCGGTCATTGCCGCAACTGTCGCGCCGGGCGAGGGCATCTGTGCCGCAACACGCTCGGCGTCGGCGTCAACCGTCCGGGCGCCTTCGGTGAGTATCTGGCTATCCCGCAGCACAATGTCGTGCCGATCCCCGATGATGTGCCGGACGAGATCGCCGCCATCTTCGATCCGTTGGGCAATGCCGTGCACACGGCACTCTCCTTCGATCTGGTCGGCGAGGACGTGCTGGTCACCGGCGCCGGGCCGATCGGCATCATGGGCGCGCTCGTCGCCCAATGCGTCGGCGCGCGAAAAGTGGTGATCACCGACATCAACCCGGTGCGGCTGGCGCTGGCAAAAAAACTCGGCGTGCAGCACGTCGTCGACGCGTCCAAGGAAAAGCTGCGCGACGTCATGCCGGTGCTCGGTATGACCGAAGGTTTCGATGTCGGCCTTGAAATGTCGGGTGCCGCGCCCGCCTTCCGCGATATGATCGACACCATGAACAATGGCGGCAAGATCGCCATTTTGGGCATTGCACCGACCGGTTTCGAGATCGACTGGAACAAGGTGATCTTCAAGATGCTGCATCTCAAGGGCATCTATGGCCGTGAGATGTTCGAGACCTGGTACAAGATGATCGCGCTGGTGCAGGGGCCGCTGGATGTTTCCGGGCTTATCACGCACCGCATCGGCATCGACGATTTCCAAGCCGGCTTCGATGCGATGAGGAGCGGTAGTTCGGGCAAGGTGGTGATGGACTGGTGAGGCGATTGGCCGGCCTAATGCTGACGGACAGCGCCCTGGCCTGCCGAAGATCTCCAAGGGCGGGAGCATGCAAAACCATGGCTTCATGCCATCAACGAGCGACGCTCAATCGCGCCGCGACGTATCACGGCCCAATCGGACGGCCGCGCCTGTGGCAATTCGCCAGATGGGTCAAGGAACGCTCACTGGCTCCGACGCGATCGCTTGTTTCGCGATGCCTAGGATCGAGGTCGAGGTGTAGTGGGCGTCTCAGTTGGCAAGAGGGGATATGTGATCTCCGGTCGCTTTCCGGTCACCGAATGAAGGTAGGCAACGATCCGATCGATTTCGATTTGCGCTAGCTCTTGGCCAAACTGGGTAGTGCCCATGATGGCGACCGCCTCGCTCAGGTCCCAGACCTTGCCCGAATGAAAGTATAGCGCGGTGATTGCTACGTTGCGCAGCGATGGCACGCGGAAAACATAGGATCCTCTGGCACATTGGTGACGGCAAATCGTCCCTTGTCGTTCTCCGGCAGGATGTCGGCGCCGGGCTTCTCTACGAGGCCGAATGGATATAGCCTTCCCCGCCAATATTGACACCGGAATGGCAGGAGGAGCAGCCCTTTTCCATAAAAGGGCCAGACCGTGTTTCGCTGGGATCAATGGCGGTGTCATCGCCATTGAGGTAGGCCTCGAATGGGTCCGGCGCGACCAGTGTCGCCTCGTAGGATGGCAAGGGCTTGAAGATGGCAGTGCCGTGTCCCTGAGGTCTGGCGGAGGGACTGCTCAGCAAAGCTGTGGCCGCCACAAGCGCAACAGCCACCGCGGGCAATAGAATTTTCATAGATTTCCTTACGAATCTCCACATGCGGCATGCGAACGCCCTGCGCGAGATCCGTTGATCAAGGGAATGGCGCCTGTCGACCAAGATGATCGAGCGGCGGAAACAGTGATTGATGTATCGCCCGACGGCCCCCGATATCAACAGTGGCGGGCGCGCAATCGCTATTTGTTCGCTGAGGGCTTGGTCGGTTCTGTTGCCTGTCGCCCCCACGCTGGCGCAACGCCGACCTGCTTCGTACGCGCAAGGTCTTCCAGGTGCACGGCTCATGGTGCTTACAATTTTTCTGCGTCGTCCTCTCGCAACTCAAACCGACAAGATCGCGACTGAACGGCGGATACCGGGCGCTTATGAACGGCGATTTCCGAGGAGATCAGCGTCGCGACAGCTTGTAACTGGCGCTATAGACCTCGATGTTGGACGAGCACCGAACAATCCTGTCGCGAGATTTGTTGCGTTCATCGGAAATCATCACTAGAAGGCCACGCTCCGTAGACCAATCCACTGGAGAGTTTCATGCCAGAAGAAGACTTCGAAAACGCCAACAACCTCATCGACCTTACCGCGGATGTTGTCTCAGCCTATGTTTCCAACAATCCCGTCCCGGTGGGGGAGCTGCCTGCCCTGATCGGCCAATTGCACGAAGCTTTGAAACGCACGGCGGCCGGTCGCGTCTCCGCACAAGAGCCGACGGCGTTTACGCCGGCCGTCCCGATCAGAAAATCGGTGACGCCGGACTACATTATCTCCCTTGAGGACGGCAAGAAATTCAAATCGCTAAAGCGCCATCTGTCGACCCATTACGGGCTGACACCCGATGAATATCGCGCCAAATGGGGTCTGCCGGCGGACTATCCCATGGTCGCGCCGAACTATGCGGCTGCGCGCTCTGCCCTGGCCAAGACGATGGGACTCGGCCGCAAACCGAAAGAGCCTGAAGTCTCGGCGCCCGAGAAGCGGTCTAGAAAGAAGGTACCAGCGTGACTTCCTCAATCCAGACCCGTTGAGGGGCTGGCAGCTCGGGCATGATGCGAGCGAAAACATAGAAAGGCGGGATCAAATCCCGCCTTTTCCTTGCAGGGCGTGATTACATGCGCGAAGCGGAATGGAATTGACATAGCGCAGGGACACAGGAGACCGCGGCGGTAAAAGGACCAACTTTTCAGCTTGGGACGGAAACTGTTGCAGACCTCTATCCTGAAAGAATATCGCGAGGCTCTCCTGCCTTGGTACACCATCTATCCGACTGTGCCGGAGTTCACCGCCACCGTCAGGCCCGAAAGCTATCAGGAATGGCTAAGAGGTCTGCCGGCTGACGATCCGGTGTCTCTCTATCTCCACATTCCGTTCTGCCGATCGATTTGCTGGTATTGCGGCTTCCCGACCACGATTGCCCGCAATCAGGGTCCGATCCTCGATTATCTGGCCGTTCTGCGTGACGAGATCCGTTTGGTCTGGGAGCAAGTGCAGCAGGGGCTCGTCGTGAACGACGTGCATTTCGGCGGTGGAACCCCGACCCTGATCGGAGCAGCGGAGTTCTTGGCCATGATCCAACTCCTGCGCCGCCGCTTCGCGTTCAGGGAGTCCGCGACAATCGCCGTCGAAATTGACCCGCGCACCTTCACGGCCGAGATTGCCGAAGCAATGGGAGCAGCCAATGTGAGCCGCGCGAGTCTCGGAGTGCAGAGCTTTGATCCGATTGTTCAAAAAGCGATAAACCGCGTCCAGAGCGAGGCGCAGACGGCCGCTGCCGTCGAAGAGCTGCGCCGGCATGGGGTAAGCGGCATCAACGTCGATCTCATTTTCGGTCTTCCGAATCAGACGGTAGAGTCCTGCGTCCAGACTGCGGCGGCAACTGTCGCCATGCGCCCCAACCGGCTTGCGGTGTTCGGCTACGCGCACATTCCATCGGTGATAAAGAATCAGCGCCTGATCGAGACGACTGCGCTGCCGGACAGCGTCGCCCGCGCCGAACAGGCTGCGGCCGTGGCCGAGACGCTGGTCGCCGCCGGCTACCAAGAGATCGGCCTCGACCATTTCGCCTTGCCGGACGACGAACTTACGCTGGCGCAGACCAGTGGTCGGCTACGGCGTAACTCGCTGGGTTACTCGGCCGACACCTGCAAAACCCTGATCGGTTTCGGCGCGTCGGCTATCGGGCGGGTCGGCGAGGGTTACGTCCAGAACGAGGTAACACGTGAGTCCTACAGTCGGCACATAGCAGCTGGCCGTTTGGCGACGTCAAAAGGCTACCGGCTCACAGACGATGACCGCGTGCGAGCCGTGATCATAGAGCGGCTGATGTGCGATTTGCAGGCCGATGTGCCGGCAATTTGTGCGGCCTGTGGATTCGATCCAACTCGCCTTCTCGATTCGGCTGCCGAACGCTTGGCGAAGCTGGCTGAGGATGGGATAGTGGACATTGAAAACGGTTTCATCCGGGTGCGGCAGGAGCATCGTTTCGTAGTTCGCGCTGTTGCTGCCGCATTCGATGCTTTTCTCGACCGGGTTGTCCCACAGCACAGCCAATCAGCGTGAGGTGCCAAAGCGACAAGCTCGTGCCGAACGGCAAGCTCCTAAAACCGCCGCAGGCCCCGGTCACGGCGCCCCCTGCGCGGATTGAAGTGTTTGACGGTCCCGAATGGACGAGCGTGTCGCCGATAACGCGACACAGTCATCGATGGTGACTTGTTTTGCGAGATGCCCGGCCGATCGACGTCTTGTGCTTATGAATACTACTTTCGCAGGCAAGAGCGAAAACGACAAGATCGTCGGCGCGATGATCTCGTGGACGCGCGGCACGGTCGTGTCTTCTCATCAGTGATGAGGATCAACAGTTTTGGAGTTATGGGCAGAAACTACCCTAGCCTTAGCTAATGGCAACGTGGGCAGGACCCGAGAATTCTAAAGCCATCAATATCCGCCAACGCAGCCAGCGCCGGGTGCGTCAAAACATGGCCAGCGACATCGATGACATATTGATGGGTGTCCAGCCGCTCGCATGTCGGACGCTCATAACTGAGATTTTGCTCTGAAACGCGGAGGTGAAGTGTCGTCCGGTCAAATCCTGTCGGCTCAGTGGCCCTGCCCCCGAGCACCCACCACCGCTTAACGTTATGCAGCCCTTCTTCAATTCCTGTTCGCAATATCTGCAGATTGTACAGCTTGGCACCAAGCGCAGGACCAAATGCCGCTATCGAGGGCGAGGCTTAGCGACTAAAGATGTCGCTCCCTTACGGCTCTCTCGCTCGACATTGGGCATGTTCTCGTCGAGCCACCCGGCCACCTCCTGCAAGGCTACGGCGTGGCCAAGCACCTTAGTGATCATCGAGAAACTCGCATCCTTGCTGGCCATCAGGCTATAGCTCAAGACCTTCGGGTACTCGGCGATGACCCTGGGAGACCTCAAGCGCAGGACTTGGTCGAGGTAGAGAGTGGTTCCGACCAGAGAGGTCGTAGCTGGAACGCATGCAACGTCGACGCAGCCATTCTCATATGCTTCGAACAATCCGTCGTTGAACGGAACGAGTTCAACTTGGTCGCCAAAGAGGTCCAGCGAGGCTTGATGGGTCCAGGTCCCCTCAGGGCCAATGTACCCTACCCGCTTGATCGTGGAGATGTCGACCGCTGGAGGTGGCTGAATTGCTGGTTCATTTCCTCGGCACGCTCGATCGATAATGCGTCAGAGCACGGGGCTCGTGAACGAAAATATAGCATTGATCCGCGTGAAGCGAGCGGACCCACAAGAAGCTCGCAGCTTGATCTCATTTGTCCAGATTCGTTCTGATGCGCGCGGTCGCCGTCGGCATCTGCTACGTGAGAATCTACAGCAGAAAAAATAAGAGGCCGGGACCCGCCCCTCTTCACTTGCAAACATCTTGTTTCAGTAGAACTTAGCAGCTTCCTGCAAACCGCAGCCCGGTCAGCGGGAGATCCGTGTTCTTGCCCGCTCCTATGGCGCGGTCAGTGGCACTTCTGCCCGGCTCTTGCCGGGCAGAGGCAGAAAAAGATCAGCCAGCTTTGCTGAGACTGCCTGCGGAGGACTTGCCGGTACGGCGGTCCTGTTCGACCTCGTAGTTGATCTTCTGGCCCTCATTAAGGGTCGAAAGGCCCGCTCGTTCGACAGCGGAAATGTGAACGAAAACGTCCTGACCTCCGTTGTCAGGCTGGATAAAACCGAATCCCTTGGTGCTGTTGAACCACTTCACCGTTCCAGTCGCCATAGTCGTATTCCTTTGTAACCATTCAATGTAGGCAGGCCATAGGCCAGGTCCGCTTCATATCTGAGATTTTAGGGGCAGCAAAAGCGAAAACAGCAAAAGCCCCGGTCAAATCGCAAATCGGCTCGCAAGCTCCATCATGACCGCCCCTCGCGGAAGCGTCTCCCGCGCTGGCGTTCCGAGTGGCAAATACATGTCCTGCAACGCTCCGGTAAATTCCAGACCGCGTCTATCGCTGTTTGGAGTCGTGTTAGGGGACCAGCGATCGGCCGATGTGAGCAGGCGTACGCGGACGACCAGCAACTACAGGCGCGCGCTAACGCCATGATATTCGACATCTCCGAAGGGTAGCTCACCTAGCCACCTTTTTAAGCGGTGAGGGCTTCCCATTCGGGCGGTGTAAGATGTCCGACAATGTCGGATACGTAACATAGCTGAGTCCGACAATCACATCGCCGAAACGGGGTTTTCTCATTTGGCACGGTTCGTGCGCGGTCATCGCGAACACGTCACGGGCCGAGGAGAGTCATCCAATGATCCCAAAAAAATACCGCCTCACGTTTCCCAGATTAGCTCAAAGATGACGCTCGTGTCAGGCCTCGAAACATGTTGATGGCTCATCTGGCTCGGGGCTACCCACCGCCCCACTATCTCCCACTAAAGGGACGAGCACGCAGCACCCTCAACATAAGGGACAACTCACTTTGCCTCAAAACTTGCCCATCGGCCGGTCACGACAAGAGACGCCGTCAGCAAACCTTCAGTCTGGCTCTTTTTGCGACCGCGCTGGCCTTCGTGAGCACCGCTCCGGTTCTGGCGGCTACCGATGACATCAAGGCGACGGCCAATCACGTCGCCGGCGAGTTTGACCGCGCGGTGGCCGAGATCGGTGGCTCGCACGACGCCTTCACCTCCTATGACTATAGTGCCTACTACCCTGGCGCGCGCCGGTCAGATCAGCCAGCCAAGAGGTAACCAAGATGGACGTGCAAGAAACCAAGACAGCATGCCGGGACGCCTTCGCCGAACTGGCGTCGCCAGCGTGCATCCACGACCCGTATCCGTTTATGCGATGGTTGCGCGAGCACGATCCGGTGCATCGCGCGGCCTCGGGCCTCTTTCTGTTGAGCCGCCACGCCGACATTTACTGGGCGCTCACGGCCACGGGCGATGCCTTTCGGGGACCGGCGCCTGGCGAACTGGCGCGCTATTTCCCGCGTGCGGCGACCAGCCTGTCGCTCAATCTAATGGCGTCCACGATAGCGATGAAGGACCCACCGACGCATACGCGTCTGCGCCGGCTGATCTCTCGCGATTTCACCATGCGCCAGATCGACAACCTGCGGCCGAGCATCGCGCGCATCGTCGCAGCGCGCCTGGACGGCATGGCGCCCGCGCTGGAGCGCGGGGAGGCGGTGGATCTGCATCGGGAATTCGCGCTGGCCTTGCCCATGCTGGTCTTCGCCGAACTGTTCGGCCTGCCCCAGGACGACATGTTCGGGCTCGCCGCCGGCATCGGCGCCATTGTGGAAGGCCTGAGCCCGCACGCCAGCGATCCCCAGCTCGCCGCGGCGGACGCAGGCAGCGCCAGGGTGCAGGCCTACTTCGGCGACCTCATACAGCGCAAGCGCACCGATCCCCGCCATGACATCGTGTCGATGCTGGTCGGCGCACACGACGACGATGCCGACACGCTATCGGATGCGGAGTTGATCAGCATGCTGTGGGGCATGCTGCTGGGCGGCTTCACCACCACTGCTGCGGCCATCGACCACGCGGTCCTGGCGATGCTGGCTTATCCCGAACAGCGGCACTGGCTGCAGGGAGACGCCGTGGAGGTGAAGGCATTCGTCGAAGAAGTCCTGCGCCGCGACGCGCCCGTCCTGTTCAGCGCCACTCCGCGTATCGCCCAGCGCGACATCGAACTGGGCGGCGTGGTGATCCCGAAGAACGCGGACGTTCGCGTTCTGATCGCGGCCGGCAATCGCGACCCGGACGGCTTCGCCGATCCCGACCGCTTCGATCCCGCGCGGTTCTACGGCACCAATCCTGGCATGTCGACCGACGGGAAGATCATGCTGAGCTTCGGCCACGGCATCCACTTCTGCCCCGGTGCACAACTGGCCCGGATGCAGTTGGCCGAGAGCCTGCCGCGGATCCAGGCGCGCTTCCCCACGCTGGCATTGGCCGAGCAGCCGACCCGGGAGCCCTCCGCGTTCCTTAGGACGTTCCTTGCGCTGCCGGTGCGGCTGAATGCGCAGGCGGGGGGCTGAGATGCGCGTCGTGGTCGACCAGGATCTGTGCGGAACCACCGGGCAGTGCGTGCTTACGCTGCCGGGCACCTTTCGCCAGCGCGAACCGGACGGCGTGGCTGAAGTGTGCGCGGCGACGGTGCCGCAGGCGTTGCTCGCCGCCGTGCGGCTCGCGGCCAGCCAGTGCCCGGTCGCCGCCATTCGGGTGATAAGCGACGCTGGCGATGACGAGCGCGCCAGCGCCGACGCTGCGCCTTCTCCGGCGGAACCCGAGCGGCATGCCGCGAAAGACCAACGCAATCCAGAAGGACACGATGGGACGGTTTGAAGGCAAGGTGGCCGTGGTGACCGGCGCCAGCGCCGGCATCGGCAAGGCATGCGCCCTCGCCATCGCGCCGAGGGCGGCAGAGTGGTGGTGGCCGACATTGATGGCTCGGCGACCATCGCCTGCACCGCGCAGATCACGGCCGAAGCGGGCCACGCGCTGGCCCTGGCCATGGACATCGCCGATGCGCAGGCGGTGGCAGCGCTGTTCCAGACGGCGGAGCGGCACTTCGGTGAGGTCGACTGCGGTGAACAACGCGAGCTATGCATCTGACCCCGCACGAGCGCGCGATGCTCGACCTGGACCTGGCGGTCTGGGATCAGACCATGGCGACCAATCTGCGCGGCATGCTGCTCTGCTGCGGCACGCCATCCGACGGCTGATTGCCCGCGGCGGTGGCGCGATCGTCAACATGTCGTCGTGCCAGGGCTCAGCGGTGACCCCGCCCAGACGTCCTACCCCGCATCGAAGGCGGCGATGAACACCCTGACGGCCTCGCTCGCCACCCAGTACGGTGATGAGCAGATCCGCTGCAACGCGGTTGCGCCGGGTCTGATCATGACCGAGCGTCTCCTCGCCAAGCTGGACGAGTGCATGCAACGGCATCTGCGCCGGCACCAGCTGCCGCGCGTCGGCCGCCCCGAGGACGTGGCCGCGCTGGTAGCGTTCCTGCTCTCCGACGATGCTGCGTTCATCACCGGCCAGGTCGTGTGCATCGACGGCGGCATGCTGGCGCATGTGCGGACGTACGCGAACGGTGGCAACAGCCGCGCCGCGCGGCCTGCCGGCGACACCGCCGAAGCGGCCGCGGCGCCGCGCTGCTGATGGAGCTGATGGACATGCTGCTCAACCCGCTGAACCGTCGCCACCGGCTGCGGCACGACATCCCGGTCGTGCCCGGCGCTTTCCCCTTGGTCGGGCATCTTCCCGCCATCATCTGCGACCTGCCGCGCCTGCTGCGGCGCGCGGAACGGACGCTGGGCAGCTACTTCTGGCTGGATTTCGGCCCTGCCGGACACCTGATGACCTGCATGGATCCGGACGCGTTCGCACTGCTTCGGCACAAGGACGTGTCCTCGGCGCTGATCGAAGGGATCGCGCCCGAATTGCTTGGTGGAACGATGGTCGCCCAGGACGGCGGCGCGCACCGGCAGGCGCGCGATGCGATCAAGCCGGCGTTCCTGCCCAAGGGGCTGACCCAGGCCGGCATCGGCGACCTGTTCGAGCCCGTCATCCGGGCGCGTGTGCAGGCGTGGCGCGACCGCGGCGACGTAGCCATCCTGCGTGAAACCGGCGACCTGATGCTAAAGCTCATCTTCAGCCTCATGGGAATCCCCGCGCAGGACCTGGCGGGATGGCATCGCAAGTACCGGCAACTGGTGCAGTTGATCGTCGCGCCCCCGATCGACCTGCCCGGACTGCCCTTGCGGCGCGGCCGCGCCGCCCGCGACTGGATCGACGCGCAGTTGCACCAGTTCGTCCGCGACGCGCGCGCGCATGCCGCGCGCACCGGGTTGATCAAGGACATGGTGAGCGCCTTCGATCGCAGCGACGATGCGCTCTCCGATGACGTCCTGGTCGCCAATATCCGCTTGCTGCTGCTTGGCGGTCACGAGACCACCGCCTCGACGATGGCCTGGATGGTGATCGAGCTGGCGCGGCAGCCTGTGCTGTGGGACACCCTGGTCGAAGAGGCGCAACGCGTGGGCGCGGTGCCGACCCGGCACGCGGATCTAGCGCAGTGTCCGGTCGCCGAGGCGCTGTTCCGCGAGACGCTGCGCCTGCATCCGGCGGTCACGCTCCTGCCGCGTCAAGCGCTGCAGGAATTGCAACTCGGCCAATGGCGCATTCCCGCGGGTACCCATCTGTGCATCCCGCTGCTGCATTTCTCGACCTCGGCGCTGCTGCACGAGGCGCCTGATCAGTTCCGCCTGGCGCGATGGCTGCAACGCACGGAGCCGATCCGGCCGGTGGACATGCTGCAGTTCGGTACCGGCCCACACGTCTGCATCGGCTACCACGTGGTATGGCTGGAACTAGTGCAGTTCTGCATCGCCTTGGCGCTGACCATGCACAAGGCCGGGGTGCGGCCGCGGTTGCTGAGCGACGTCGAAAAAGGCCGGCGCTATTACCCGACCGCAAATCCGTCCATGAAAATCCGCATCGGATTCTCATGAGCTGGCATCGCATGCCCCGTGTGGCGAGGCAGCGGCGAGCGACGCGCAGCATTGCTGCACTCGGCGCGCGCGCTCGGTGCGACGCCGGCAACAGCGCGGCGGTCGCCGCTCGCCGTGGCCGTCTCCTGTCAGGTACAAGGACATGAACAACATGCAGGCCGGTTCCAAGCCACATGACGACCGAACTGGCGTTTCCGCGATCGGGGGATTAGGCGCGCAGGCGCGCGGCGCATCCGGCAGGCTGCTGCCGGAGATCTGGATGCAGGACGGCGCAAAGGGGGTCGAACAGGCGCTGGCGCGTCTTCTGTGCGCCGAAGACGATGGCGAGACCGAGCTGATGGCGGCGATGCGCTACGCCACCTTGCATGGCGGGAAGCGCACCCGCGCCTTGCTCTGTCTGGCTGCCGGCGCACTGGCCGATACGCCGGCGCACGTGCTCGAGGACGTCGGCGCCGCCATCGAGATGATCCACGCCTGTACCCTGGTCCACGACGACCTGCCCGCGATGGACAACGACGTGCTTCGCCGCGGCCTTCCGACTGTGCACGTCAAGTTCGGCGAAGCCACTGCGATCCTGGTCGGTGATGCGCTGCAGGCGCACGCCTTCCTCACCCTGGCGAGCCTGGATGCGCCGGGCGACAACCGTATCGCGCTCGTGCGCGAATTGGCGCAGGCGGTGTCCGCCGAGGGTGCCGCAGGCGGGCAGGCCAAGGATCTGTCGCTGGTCGGAAAGCATGTCGAGCTGGACAGGATCGTGGCGATGCACCGGATGAAGAGCGGAGCGCTGGTGCGCGCGTCCGTTCGCATGGGCGCGCTATGCGCCATCACGGAGGATGCCGCGCACGCCGCGCTGTACAGTGCGCTCGATCGCTACAGCGCCTGTTTCGGCCTGGCGCTGCAGGTGGTTGACGACATTCTCGACGCGACAGCGGATGCCGCGGCGCTGGGCAAGACCCCCGGCAAGGACGCGGCGGCGCAGAAGCCGACCTGCGCGTCGATCATGGGGCTGCAAGCAGCGCGCCAGTTTGCGCTGGATCTGTTGCGCGACGCCGGGGAGGCCATCGCCCCGCTGGGGCCGCGTGCGGAACCGTTGGCGCAGATGCTGCAGCGGGCCACCGCGTATCTGTTAAAGCACGCGCCATGCGCATGAGGCGTCCCGTCCGCATGGAGTCGCCCCTGTGCCGCTGCGATCGGCCGGCGGTAGCGGTGGATGCTGCACTCTGTCCGAGATCCCGCGGCGCCGATCGCAGCGGTTGCCCAGCACGGCCGTGGCACGCGGCGCGCTGCGCTAGCCTATTGGGCGAACCGACGCCAGCCGCGCGTCGCCGCGCCGGAGCAGGGCGGCCATCCGGCGCTGCCCACGCGCCTGGCCGCGACGGGCCTGCGGCGACGTGCGCGGCGTCTGCCCGATCGTTCGTCAACCCTTCTGCAGAAGGAACATCCCGCGTGAACGCGCTGTCCGAACAGATCCTTTCCGAATTGCGCCACCTGCTGAGCGAGATGAGCGACGGCGGCAGCGTCGGTCCGTCCGTCTACGACACGGCGCGAGCGCTGCAGTTCCACGGCAACGTCACCGGTCGGCAGGACGCATACGCCTGGCTGATCGCGCAGCAACAGGCCGACGGCGGATGGGGAAGCGCGGACTTCCCGCTGTTTCGCCATGCGCCCACGTGGGCGGCGTTGCTGGCATTGCAGCGCGCTGAGCCTCTTCCCGACGCTGCCGACGCAGTCCAGGCTGCAACCCGGTTCCTCGAGCGCCAGCCGGATCCCTACGCGCATGCGGTGCCGGAAGACGCGCCGATCGGCGCGGAGCTGATCCTGCCGCAGTTGTGCGGCGAGGCCGCATCCTTGCTGGGCAGCGTGGCGTTTCCGCGCCACCCGGCGCTGTTGCCGTTGCGGCAAGCCTGCCTGGTCAAGCTGGGGGCGGGGGCGACGTTGCCGAGCGGCCATCCATTGCTGCACTCCTGGGAAGCCTGGGGGACGTCGCTGACCACCGCATGCCCAGATGAAGACGGCAGCATCGGCATCAGTCCGGCGGCCACCGCCGCGTGGCGTGCGCACGCCGTGGCACAAGGGAGCAGGCCGCAGGTCGGGTGCGCCGACGCGTATCTGCAGGCGGCATCGCGGGCGACGCGCAGCTGCATCGAAGGTGTCGTTCCCAGCGTCTGGCCGATCAATGTGTTTGAGCCATGCTGGTCGCTGTATACCCTGCATCTGGCCGGGCTGTTCGCGCATCCCGCGCTCGCCGAGGCGATGCGCGTGATCGTCGCGCAGCTCGACGCCCGCCTGGGCGTGCGCGGTCTGGGCCCGGCCTTGCACTTCGCGGCCGATGCGGACGACACCGCCGTTGCGTTGTGCGTCCTGCGCCTTGCAGGCCGCGACCCGGCGGTCGATGCGTTGCGCCATTTCGAAATCGGCGAGCTGTTCGTCACCTTTCCCGGAGAGCGCAATGCCTCAGTGTCGACCAACATACATGCCCTGCATGCGTTGCGACTATTGGAAAAGCCCGACGCCGGCACCGGCGCCTACGTCGAGGCCAATCGCAACCCACACGGTCTATGGGACAACGAAAAATGGCACGTTTCGTGGCTGTATCCCACCGCGCATGCGGTCGCTGCGCTGGCGCAAGGCAAGCCCCAGTGGCGCGACGAGCGCGCGCTAGCGGCGCTGCTGCAGGCGCAGCGTGACGACGGCGGCTGGGGCGCCGGTCGCGCGTGCACATTCGAGGAAACCGCCTATGCGCTGTTCGCGTTGCACGTGATGGACGGGAGCGAAGAACCGACAGAGCGCCGGCGCATCGCGCAGGCGGTGGGGCGTGCGCTGGAGTGGATGCTCGCCCGCTATGCGGCGCATGCATTACCGCAGACGCCGCTGTGGATCGGCAAGGAACTGTATTGCCCCATCCGGGTCGTGCGCGTGGCCGAACTCGCCGGGTTGTGGCTGGCGCTTCATTGGGGGCGGCGCGTCCTGGCCGAGGGAGCAGGAGCGCCTCCATGATCCAGACCGAACGCGCGCTGCAGCAGGTGCTGGAGTGGGGGCGTTCCCTGACCGGGTTCGCCGACGAGCATGCGATGGAAGCGGTCAGGGGCGGCCAGTACATCCTGCAGCGCATCCATCCGAGCCTGCGTGAGACCAGCGCCCGCACCGGCCGCGATCCGCAGGACGAAATGCTGATCCTGGCGTTCTATCGCGAACTGGCGCTGCTGTTCTGGCTCGACGATTGCAACGACCTTGGCCTGATCGCGCCGGAGCAGCTCGCCGCGGTGGAGCAGGCGCTGGGGCACGGCGTGCCGTGCGTGCTCCCCGGATTCGAGGGCTGCGTTGTGCTGCGTGCTTCGCTGGCCGCGCTCGCCTACGATCGTCGCGACTATGCTCAGCTTCTCGACGATACCCGGTGCTACTGCGCGGCGCTGCGCGCAGGACACGCTCAGGCGGCAGCGACGGAACGCTGGTCCTACGCCGAGTACCTGCACAACGGCATTGATTCGATCGCCTACGCGAACGTGTTCTCTTGCCTTTCGTTGCTGTGGGGGCTGGACATGGCGAGCTTGCGCGCGCGACCGGCGTTTCGCCAGGTCCTGCGGCTCATCTCCGCGATAGGGCGCCTGCAGAACGATCTGCATGGACGCGACAAGGATAGGTCGGCCGGCGAGGCTGACAACGCGGCGATCCTGTTGCTGGAGCGCTATCCGGCTATGGCTGTGATGGAGTTCCTCAAAGACGAGCTGGCCGGCCATACGCGCATGCTGCACCGGGTGATGGCGGAAGAACGCTTTCCCGCGCCGTGGGGACCGTTGATCGAGGCCATGGCGGCCATACGCGCGCAGTACTACCAGACCTCGACCAGCCGCTACCGCAGCGACGCTTCGAGGGGAGGCCAGCGTGCGCCTGCCTGAACGCGCGGGACGCGGCGCGTGCGCGCGCTGCCGTCGGTCCGATCCGACGCAATGCCGTCGCACGATGCGACGGATGGAGCGAGCATGACCGACACCGCCCTGAGCCGGCGCAAGGACGATCATCTGGACATCGTGCTGGATCGGCGAACGGCGCCGGCCAGGGTCGCCGCCGGCTGGGAGTCCATCCGTTTCGAACACTGCGCATTGCCCGAGTTGGACCTGACGCAGATCGACCTGCGCGCCTCGCTGCTGGGCAAGACCATGCGCGCGCCGCTGCTGATCAGCTCCATGACCGGCGGCATGCCACGCGCCGAGGCCATCAACCGGCATTTGAGCGAGGCAGCGCAATCCTTGGGGATCGCCATGTGCGTCGGTTCGCAGCGCGTGAGCCTGCAATCCCGCAGCTCCCAGGGGCTAACGCGCGCGCTGCGCCGCCTGGCCCCAGACATTCCCTTGCTGGCCAATATCGGCGCCGCGCAACTGCGCGAGGCCGACGGCCTGGACCTGGCGCGGCGGGCAGTTGATGCGCTGGAGGCCGATGGACTCATCGTCCATCTCAATCCGCTGCAGGAAGCGGTACAGCCGGACGGCGACAGCGACTGGCGCGGCGTCATGGCGCAGATCGCTCGCGCCGCGCGCTGCGTGGGCGTGCCGATCGTGGCCAAGGAAGTGGGGTCGGGCCTGTCCACCTCTGTGGCCTGTGTGCTCGTCGAGGCGGGCGTGGCGGTGATCGATGTCGCAGGCGCCGGCGGCACCTGTTGGGCCGCGGTGGAGGGCGAGCGCGCCCGCGATGCCGCCGACCGTGCAGTGGCGCTGGCCTTCGCCGATTGGGGGATTCCGACCCCGGCCGGCGTGCAGGCGGTACGTCGGGCGCTGCCAACGGTGAAGCTGATCGCGTCGGGCGGAATCCGCGACGGCGTCGACGTGGCCAAGGCCATTCGCCTGGGCGCGGACATCGCTGGGCAGGCGGCCGGCGTGCTGCGCGCGGCGACGGTGTCCACCGAGGCAGTTGTCGCGCATTTCGAGATCGTCATCCGCCAGTTGGCCGTCGCCTGCTTCTGCACCGGCTCGGCCGATCTGGCGGCATTACGTCAGGCGCGCTTGTTGCCCTCGGCGCATCTGCCCGCCGGTTGATGCGGGCGTCCGCACGTAGCGGCGGGGCGCCCAGAAGGCTGCTGAAATACCTACGCCAAAGTAGACCACTGATCCACCTTGGCGAGGCGGTTCGATGCGCCCGGAGCGATGTGTGATGGAGTAGCTGTTCACGATGAAGCGGTTGGAGGATTTCGTTCCAGCCGATCATCCACTGCGCCCAATCCGCTGATGGTCAATGAAGCGCGAATACGTGCACATCCAACTTAAGACACGGCGGAAGCAGCCGCGTCGCAGGAACGGGCCGGGTAATCTTCGCCGCCCTGCCCTGTCGGTTCATTCAGCGCGGTGGCGGCGCAAACTGCGATCGGCCCGAACGGAGATTGGCTCCGGCAAGAGCTTTTTCCGCTGAGAAGTGGCGAGCGACGCGGAAGCATGATTGCGAACGCGAACTCTCGGCGACGAAAATCCTGAAGCAGCGGGCGAGCATTCATTGCCCCTTTCTAGGCAGTTAGCAGCAGCAGCAGTCCTAAGGCCAACGCGATGGGACCCAAGAGAAGGCAGGCCGGAACAACGCTCCTTCCAATTGAATTGCGAATTTTGGACGTTTGCTTTGGCCGCATTCTGACGACGATTTCCTGTCAAGCGACGCACGCGTGGGCGGCGCATTCAGACATTGAATGGTGATGGCTCGAACGAAGTTCTCGGTTGTACTGACGCTTCCGAGCCCGCCGCCGATAAAAAAGCGCGATCTGAGCCGGCGAGATTGGCAAGCAGACACGGGCCCCCTCGCCCCCTTTGGATGCCGCCAGCCGGTGATGGCCACGAGTGCTGTCTAGGTTAGCAAGATCAGCTTCGATGCTCCCGACGGATTGTGGCTAGGTAGCCCGATTTACGCTTGGTCATGCACTCAGGACTTGAAGATCACGCATTCAGGATATGACAGTGCATCGTTGGCATCGCGGGCGCATGAATAAGGCGGGATTGGATGATGAGGGCCGCAGCGGGCATTGGCAGAACGCTCATGCTGATCATATTTCATCCACGAAGAATAACACCACTTGGCCAATCTCGAGGCTACAGTGGAACAATCCTAAGACAGGGCTTCCAGACATTGTAGGTGACGCATCGCTTTATCCTTAGCCTCCTGCGCCGGCACCACCCACACGCGCGAAGCTACGCGGTCGAAGTGCGTTTTGACGTTTTGCCCATCGACTCGACGCCATCTGACCCGCCGTCTTCGGTCTAATCAAACGGAGGTGCCTTTGCTCCGCTTCAGGCTTGGTCAGTACGGCTTGGCGCGGTTGCCATTCGGCGATCCCAACCTCTAAGTTCCCGGCGGCCGGTGCAGCGCCGACGGTGGTCGCATAAAGAGAAAGTGCCGTGATCAAGATGACGTTCATAACTTGCCTCTAATCGGTTGTTATAATCACCGCCCTTCTGACACGCGCACCTGACGGCAGCCTGAAAGCCGCCGGAACATTTGCGCTACGGCGTTCAGCCTATTGTCAGGTTCCGTCAATAGGGCACGAACCCTGCCCAATTATGGAGCTCGGCATGCGAATTTTGCTCATTGAAGACAGCGAGGACTTTGGCAGCGCTGTACGAGAACATATGATAGCTGATGGCCACGCGGTTGAATGGGCCAAGGACCTGTCCGAAGCGCGGTATCACGCAAGTGGGATTCCCTACGGGCTTGTTCTGCTCGATATTAACCTGCCAGACGGTAACGGCCTGGACTACTTGCGGGAGATGAGGAAGGGGCGTGATTCGACACCCGTCATCATCGTGACAGCTCGCCATACGGTCGAGGACCGCATCGAGGGGCTCAATGCTGGTGCCGCCGACTACTTGGTCAAGCCGTTCGATCCCCGCGAACTTTCCGCGCGCATTCATGCCGTGGCGCGTAGTCACGGGAACTTCCCGAAGCCATATTCTGTCGGGGCGCTGTCCATAAACGCGGCTGAGCGGCGCGTCGCCCTCGACGGGCAGCCGGTCAACCTGACTGCACGCGAATGGGCGATTCTCGACTGCGTTCTATCCCGACCCGGAGCGGTAGTTTTGAAGAGGAAGATCGAGGAAGAACTCCTTTCCTTAGGTTCGGAAAGTGAGAGCAATACCGTGGAGGTTTATGTTAGCCGGCTCCGCAAGAAGATCGGTAGGGACCGAATAGCGACACTGCGTGGCTTGGGGTACAGTTTCGTGGAAGAATCGCGGAACGGCCTCGGAGACCCCGTCGATCTTGTCCAAAAGGTTCGGTCAGTCGTTGATGACTTCTTGAAAAAGCCGTGGTTTGCCGGACGGCTAATCCTTGACGTCGACGGCTGTCCCGCCTGGGAGTGCAAAGCAGACCACGCCGTTAGAATTCCCGTCGTGCTTCGATACCTCATCGACAACGCACTCACACATGGACTGCCCGATATCCCGACGACAGTTTCCGTCCGAGCTGATGGAACCATCGCCATTGTAAACGCAGGACCGGTGGTGCCCCTCCCAGACCTTGACGAGATAACAGAGCGTTTTGTGCGTCTTGCGACTCGGGCAACTGTCCCAGGCCAGGGTCTACCCGTCGCTAATTATGTAATCAAGAAGGTCGGTGGCAGCCTTGAACTTGCCTCGCCTGCCACAGGTCGCGAGGATGGTTTTGAGGCGATTATTCGAATCCCTCGATGACCCTGGTTTGCTGCAGCGACCAGGTTGGGCGTAGGAAGCATTGTACGCTGCTGGGCAACGGGAATGTCAAACAGGGGCGGTAACCAACCCCGCGGTGGGCCGGCTCGCCAGAGGAAGTCAGCTTTGGCGGGGCACACCACATCCCAATCCACTGGCGTGAGACAAGCATGCCACGGCCCCCGCCCAAGCCCAAGGCGCTTCCGCCTGCACGCACCCTTCCGATTTCCCGTCGTGAGAGCCCGCGCTGTAGCGTTGTTCTGAGCGGTCTTTTTCATTCACATGGGACGTTGATCCGTCCGCTTCCCCCCAATGTTCGTCTCCAGTTCGACAACGCTTTTGTCTTGTCGTTTTCATGATCAATATAAGGTCAGGGCCGATCTTCAAGATCGATTGGATTACCTACCCTGCTCGACAGAACTGAGGCCACTCAGAATCGTCGTCGCGAAAATAGCTGGTAGCTTTCAGGCTCAGCTAGCTCTGCCAGAAGGGTTATTGTTGGGCCTTCCAGTCAGGAGATCTTATGAACTAGGAAACCATATCATTCCGTCCGGCGTGCCGATGGCCAAATGGCAGACGACACCGGAATCCAGCACGTTACCATACAGGAGAAAGATATACGATGATGTCCCCCTCACCCAAAGATGTCGCCGTCCAGGGCCTTCCGAAGCCGCCGACGAAATTTCCCTCTGCCTTGCTGCGCACCATACTTGCTGGCGCGCTAGCCCTGATGGCGACCGGTCCGGCTCCCGCAGGCCCCGACGACGACGACGACGACGGCGGTTGTGGCTATGCCGCCTCCCTTGTGAATGTTGGCGCTCGGAAGACGATCTGAGCCCCTGCGACCAAGTAGATCTATAGCGGTTGCTGCGGGTCCTGATTTGACCCGCAGCAGCATATCAGCTGGAAGGCGAAGCTCACAAAAAGGGGGGCGTTTCTGCGCTTTTTCGACGCATTTCCCTCATGCTGCCGGCGTCCATCCGGCATGACGGGGAAGATATCATGTTAAGCGGCACGCGCTTCCCATTCGGCGATGTCCGACGTCCGACAATGTCGGATAGGCAACATAGCAGACTGCGGATAATCACATTGCCGAGACGAGTTTCTCGTTGGCACGGTATGTGCCCGGTCCGCAAACGCCTCACAAACTAACGAGAAGTCATCCGACCATCATCCACCAAAGAATGCCCCTCACCTTGATTCACTCAAAGATGACGCTCGAGTCAGGCCCCGCAACATGATGATGGCTCATCTGGCTCGGGCTGCCCACCGTCCCACTCTCTCCCACTACTAAGTGGGACGAGCACGCAGCACCCTCAACTAGGAGATAAACTCACTTTGCCTCGAACTTTGCCCATCGCCCGATCACCACAAGCTAAGCCATCGCTGAACCTTCGGTCCGGTTGGCTAGATCGTGCAGCCGGCAGTACTGTCGCCAAAGCGCGGCGCGCCCCGTCAGCATTGCGTCCCATCAGCTCGGCCGACAGAGTAAAGCACGGCCTGGCGCAGCGCCTGCTCGAAAAGCGCCGCGTCCGACGAGTGGCGGATGGCGTTCTGCCGCCGAGTCGTCAACGACAGCCAGCTGCGGCCGGCGCACAGCTTTGCCGCTCGGCCAAGCGCCCGCCCAGATTACGGGCGGCAGTCTTGAAGGTTGAACAGCCGTCTGTTCCTGTCTTCGCGCTGGCACGGCAAGGATTGTCCAAATTGTGGGCGTCGTGCGCTTGCCGAGCGTGTCCGAAATCCAGCGCCGGATCAGGCGTGAACACTGTTGCGTAGTTCGTCAGCCAGAGCGCGGAGAGCGTCGGCGCTCCCTTCCAGCGCCGTAAAAGCGTAGGGATTGAGGAACTGTCGGCCCCAGAACAGATTGCGATCTGTGCGCGATAGCGCAGCTTCCTCGCTGACACTCGGCCAATTCTCCGCAATGCATCGGAGCTGGCCTTCAACAATCGCAAGAGCTTCCGGCGCGCTGAGCAGGAAGTGATGCGCGGCCTCAAGGCATGACGCGATCCGGCTCATGCGGTTATTGCCGCTGATGAGCATGGCCTGGCTGGCCTCCTGGCCGCTGCGGGCCTGCGGACAAATATCATAGGCAGGCGTGAGGGTGAGCTTAGCCCCGTCCCAGAACGCCGCATGGTTGCGGGCATGATCGTCGGTGTTGCCGCAAAGTATATTGAATACAATGCGGCTGAACAACTCGCGGAGAGTTTCCGACGGCGCAGTGAATCGGTGGCGAATGATCTCCGCCAGATCCTGGTAGCTAGCGTAACGCGCCATCATCTCATCGAGCGCGAGCATCGTCAGCGCTGAGACCATGGATTTGCGTTGCCAGCCGCCCGTGACCCTGATCCGGTCGAATCGCTCGACGAGCAACACGTCCTTGCCTGCGGCGCGGACGAGCGAGACGGATGCCGCTCTGATGCCGCACAAGGCGGCAAGCCGCATGGCTATGAATTCTCCTTTGACGACGCTGTAAAGGTCGGCAGACGAGGAAAATTTCGCGACATGCTTGACGGTGTGGTCCTCGATCAGCGCCTTGGGTCTTGCCCCGCCGATCGAGCTGCCGTGATGCAGCGCCTGATCTAATTCGGGGGTGAGCGGAATACCTGTCTCTACCCGCTCCGCCGATTGGACAAGCTCTTCGAGAGTGGCATTGGCCGGTGCGCGCGGCTCGTAATTTGTGGGCGAAAACTGAAAATCGAGCGCGCCGATGCGGTCCGAGCCTGATTCCAGCAGGAACGTCAGTTCTGAAATATCGAGCTGCGCGATTTCATCGCCTTTCACACCGAATTTGCGATTGAGGATA
This sequence comes from Mesorhizobium australicum WSM2073, assembly GCF_000230995.2. Taxonomy (NCBI): domain Bacteria; kingdom Pseudomonadati; phylum Pseudomonadota; class Alphaproteobacteria; order Hyphomicrobiales; family Phyllobacteriaceae; genus Mesorhizobium; species Mesorhizobium australicum. The sequence goes on from NC_019973.1 coordinate 5,779,264, forward strand.
ACCCGTCGTCCCCAGGCATCGGGGGCAGCATCGCGGATGCATCCCGGCATGGTTAGGCCAGGAAGCAAAGGCAATTCGCCTGTCTTCAGGGGCAGTTCCGGGAGATAAAGCGCGACCGCCCTGCCGAGTTCACGAAAGCTCCTGCCATAGTTGAAGCTGACGAGTCCGTCATGGGTATATAGCCGCCCGGCGACAACCGGCGCGGTCTCGCCCGGCAGCCAGACCCAGACATAGGCTTCGTCGTACTTGGGGACCTTAGAACTCATCGACGACCTGCTTGCCGGCCTTGTAGACGTGCTTCGGCAGCAGCGCGATGCGATCGTCCATGCGGCCTGTGAGGGCTGTGATGGCCTTGCCATCCGCATCGAACAGCTTCACACCGACAATGGCAGCAGCCTCGAACATCAGTCCGATTTCGACTTTGGGATCGCCCTTCTCGATGCGCTGCAAGGTGCTGCGTGAAACACCGATTCTCTCGGCTAACTCCTGTCCGGTTAACCGGTGCTGCATCCGGCCCAGCCGGATGGTCTTACCGAAAAGGCCAAGCGCCTCGATCGCGTAGCGCGAATAAGTCCGTTTTTGCGTTGCCGTCATTAGGCCACCGTGATCCATGCATGAGCCATATCTCAGGCTTTCGGCCTTTATATAGGTCATCTTCGCAGAGCGAGGCAAGCATCCGTCTCCTATATGATCCAAACCCCTGAGTCGCCCTTTATAAGCAGCAAGAGTTCGCAGCAGGAGCCAATGAACCCCGATTACTTGGGCGGTCTCACTTATTTGCCTTTTCTCGCCGAGCACCCGCTCCAAGTTCTCATACACCCCAGGCTGCCGTTCATCTGGCATGCGTTCCAGAGTGCGCAGCTTCCAGCGAACGGCGGGCAGCTTGTCCGCCCCTTCAATGCCGAGCAGATCCCATTGCGGGGCGGGCTTCGAAGGAGAGCAGGAATTTTCGCTGATCGTCGGTCAATGCCTGGTTGAGCCGGTGATCAGCCGCTTGCGAACGTCGAGCAATTGATCGAGGCTCACCTCGATCTGCGACATGCGCAGAATTTCTCTCGGCGGTCGAAGAAGGCATCGCCTTGATGCCACACAATCTCGGTTTCCGCCGGTCTCGTGTGAATCTGTTGGCTTCACAAAATGAAGAGGACATGCAGGCCGGCTTGCCCGTCATGCGGCAATTCGTTCGCTGGGATCAACAGAAACTCCGAGAATTGGATGGTTGCGGCCTTGACCATTCGCACTTTCCGTCTTCTGAGCGCTTGGCGATGGGAAAACAGCTGTCCGACCACATCCTGGCATTGAATCCCCCGATAGCGACCAATGCAAGCTCGTGCCTTACCCGTTGGCAGCTCTGTACTATCACGAGAGCGGCAACAAAGACTCGGGCGATCGAGTTGATCGACCTGACACTGAAGTCGCAGGGCGGTCCGTAGCTTATCCGCGACGAAGATGAACAGCATTTGCTGCAGTTCCTGGCCTACTTCAAGGGTGAGAAGGTTTGTTACGGCGCTGTGTGTGCGGCTCCAAACAATGGCCGATTCGACAGCTGGTATACCGTTTCCGGCTGACCATCAGGTTTATGTTAGGGACAGAATTGGCCGGGCGGACAGCTCTTGATGCGAACGGCGCAAAGCCGCCCGGTCTGCGAGATCGCCTTGGCTGCTCTTTTGGACTTAGGTCCGAAGGACGGCGGTCTGCTACGACGCCACCGCCTTTGGTTAAGCGGGGCATGAGCTGAGCTACGCGTTTGCCCGCTTCGAACCGGCTTCGCGCACCGGTGCCAGATGGCCCCCGGAACCTTAAAATCGACCGGCGACAACACCTTCACGCCGGCCGGATCATGCCTGGCGGACCGCCCGGATAATCCTGAGATCCTGGCCGACGTCGGCGCCGCTTGGGTAGCTGCGATTGAAATCGTTTGGGCGCAGATGCAACGTGGGTCCTTATTCCACGCATCGTTTTACGTGCTCAGCTCAAAACGTCAGCTTGAAGCCGGCCGACAGGGTGAAGGCATAGGAGTCCATGCCAGCGCTGTTGCTACCCTTGATGCTTAGCTCTCCGCCGGTCGCGATGCTGTAGTCCGGGTTCTAGCCTTTCTTGGGAAAATATTGTCCAGATTGCCGGCCAGGAAGACGCTGGCGCGGCCGGTTATCTGATAGTCGATCTTGGCTGGCCGAGATGAACGGCACCGTGGAGAAGTCGTCGTCAAATCGCAGCCCGGGCCAATCGCCCCCCATTGATGGTCAACATCGCTTGCGTCGATGGTCAGGCCGCCGCGGAGCAGACCCGAGGGCGTCAAGTGCTGAGCGTCGTGGTTGCTTCCGCGCCAAGGAACACGCCGAAATAGCGCTGTTCGTAATCGATGCTGGCTTCGCCGTCCGGGAACTTGCCGCGTTTCTCGCGGAAGCCGAAGCCGTTCCCACTATATATGTACGATCCCCTTAGGCATATATGTACGATCCCGTTAGTCGCTCCGCTTCATGTTCGTGTAATTGACGCCGCCATGAAGGTTGAGAACCGTGGCACGCTGATCACGAAACCTCGGCCGCCTGCGCCGTCCAAATTGATGTAGCGGTCAAGGTGGGTGTCGGAGTGGATTGACTGATCCGACCAATCCCGTTCGGCAGAGCTCGGCGCTTCCTTGAGCCAATCATAGCAGCGATTCATGGGGCCGCCTCCTCGGGATAGCCGTTGGTGATCTCTCGTTGAACGACGGCGGCTCTCAGCGACCGTTCGAAGACGTTGTTTGTCGCGGCGACCATTCCTGGGCATTGGTGCAAAGACGTTGAACTCCGATGCGATGTTCAGGACGGCTTAGTCATTGCCCTTTGCCCGGTGCGTTGCATAGCGCCGCGCGGGCCGCCCACTACCGCGTTGCCGGGCCATATTGAGATTTGGCCCGGCGCGAGAGGCGGCACTCGTGGCCAGAGAGGTTGCACCGGCGGCCAGCCCTGTCAAAATGCCGAAGTTGGTGATCCGGTAGGACGCCTATCCTTTTTCCGCTCGTTGGCGAGGTAGCGGTCCAAATAGTGAATGTTAGCCGCACCTGAAACCACTCGTTTGCCGACAACGACCGCCGGCCCGCCGTGGATGGACAGCTTCTTTGCGAGCGCGGAATGGTGCTTGACGGTGTTTACGATTCCGGGGTCCTTCATGTCCCGCTTGAGCCGCTCAACGTCGAGACCCTCGTCTCGTGCGATATCCAAAATGTCGGATCCGCTGAGCCGGAGGCCAGTAGCCATTAGGCCGTGATGGAACGCCTCAAATTTTCCCTGTTTGCTGGCGGCGAGCACCGCCCGTGCGGCAAATTTGGAACCCGGTCTCGTGCTCGAATAAGGTATGTAGTAAACCTTCAGCTCGGGATCACGCTTGAGGGCTTGCTGGATCGTACGGTCTACCGCGCGGCGCTGCGGGTCGTTGCAGTCCAAAAATACGGCGATATGGTGGTCGCCATTCGGGTTGCCTGCAGTTGGCGCAGCGGGGTCGTTGAAGAGTGCGTCGTGCCGGTCTGAAATGACCTTCTCCCTATCCTTGCGGAGCTGGCTATTGTATTCGTGCTGGAGCACGTAGTGTGTGACAGTTGGACCATATTTCGCCAGCACGGAAAGCAGCAGCAGTAGGGCTGAAAGGGCGATCCGGCCGGCTTTTAGATTAATCATGGGGAGTTCCAATTAACGGTGAATGGCAGGGCAGTAACAGCCGGCTTGTGACACCCGGACCTGACAGCAGCCTGACAACCTCAGGGCATTTGCGTCACGCGGCGTTGAGCGTAGCGTCACGTTCAGAAAGACTCCGCCCTCGAACTGTCGCCCGGCCCCCCTGATGCCACTACGCTCGTCGAAGACGGCAAGGATCTTGGCCGCGGCTGTACGCGAACTTACGATGGTGGCCACGCGGTCGATTGGGCCAAGGTCCTGTCCGAAGCGCGGTTTCGCGAGCCCAGCGCTGGCCACGCGGTCGGCGATCCTTCTGTCGTGAATTTTACTCATGCTGCCGGCGAGCGCCGCCATGCCCCGGTGACGCCGACGATATCACCTTAAGCGGCAAGCGCTTCCCGTAAACTGGCGTTCGATGTCGGACAATGTCGGATCGGCAGCATAGCAGAATCCGATTACTCACGTTGCCGAGACGAGTTTCTTGCTTGGCACGGCATGTGCGCGATCCCGCAAACGCCTCACAGACTAAAGAGAAGTCATCCGGTGATCACCCACCAAAGAATGCCCTCACATTGATTCACTCAAGATGACGCTCGCGTCAGGCCTCGCAAAATACTGATGGCTCAGCTGGCCCTGCGCTGCCCACGCATCCATTTTGTCCCGCAAGGGCGTCGAGGACGCAGCATCGGCAAAATGAGGGGCAACTCCTTCGCCTCGAACTTTGCACATCGCCCGGTAACTACAAGCTAGGCGGTCGATGAACCTTCGGTCTGGCGCTCCGGTTGTGGCGGCCAGCGATGACATCAAGGCGACGAATTTTCTGCTCGACAAAGGCGTGGTCCTAGTCCCCGATCACCGCGCGCCAACTATCACCCATATGGTGCGGTACAAGATCGGCAGCGCCGACGAGCCCGCCCGGGAAATTCGGCGATCGGGCATTTCCTTGAGCATCTGATTGGCGGTATCAATCATGCCGCCGGCGAGTTGGACCGCCCGGCGGTCGATATCGGCGGCTCGCAGCACGCTTCCAGCTCTCACGCCTGTACCGCCGCGCGGTGTTGCAGCTCGGCGCGCCACATGGCGATGGCGACGGGCCGTGCGCAATGTAATGACATTCGACCGGTTCTGACCCGCTCGGGAGAGCATGGCATTCAAGATGAACTCGCTGGCATTGTCGCTGGCGATGACCCGGCCCAATTCCCGGGCAGTCAACTGCCCTCGACCGTGCCGATTAGCGCGCCTTTGCCATGCCGGCGCATTAGCGTGGCCGACCTTACTTCGGCGTGACGCGAGCAATTTCTGCACCAGACGCGCAAGGTATGCCACTCCCTCAAACCGCTCAGCGGCACCTCTAGTCTATAGTCTAGGCCGGCATGTATGCTGCTCCCATCGCGACGGCGTGCGGCAACTCTTCTGGATCTTGACCCTGTCGGCGAGATTATCCGACCGAGGCCAAAAACCTCGCGGCTGTACGCGAACTTAGGATGGTGGCGACGCGGTCGATTGGCCAAGGTCCTGTCCGAAGCGCGGTGTTGCAGGCCCAGCGCTAGCCACGCGGTCGGCGATCCTTCTGTCGTGAATATTACTCATGCTGCCGGCGAGCGCCGCCATGCCCCGGTGGCGCCGACGATACCTTAAGCGGCAAGCGCTTCCCTTAACTGGCGTTCGATGTCGGACAATGTCGGATCGGCAACATAGCAGAGTCCGATTACTCACGTTGCCGAGACGAGTTTCTTGTTTGGCACGGCATGTGCGATCCCGCAAACGCCTCACAGACTAAAGAGAAAGTCATCCGATGATCACCCACCAAAGAATGCGCTCACATTGATTCACTCAAGATGACGCTCGCGTCAGGCCTCGCAAAATACTGATGGCTCAGCTGGCCCTGCGCTGCCCACGCATCCATTTTGTCCCGCAAGGGCGTCGAGGACGCAGCATCGGCGAAATGTGGGGCAACTCACTTCGCCTCGAACTTTGCCCATCGCCCGGTAACGTGGACCTTCGGTCTGGCTGGGTGCACAAGGCCACATTTTGCGACGGCGCTGACCTTCGCGACCACCGCTTCGGTTCTGGCGGTCACCAATGACAGAGCCGGTCGATCGCAGCCCGGACCCAGCTCTCCGGAATGAGCGTCAACGAGCGCGACTCTGCGGCAGGCAAAATGTCAGGTTCACTACAAACTATATCTGAGCACCGTCGAAGCAAACGGCGCTTATTGGGCGCCGAGGTGTTGGCACGGCCTTTGCAAATTGGAGGTGGCAACATCGAGCGAGGTGTTTCCCCTTGTTGCCGGACAGCGAAGTCAAAGCTTCGGAAGGTTTCAGCGGGAAGGAACTCAAAGGATAATTGCGTTCTCTCTGCCGGAAAGGATGAAGAGAACGAGCACGGAAGCATACGCGGTTGGTTACGTTGGCGTAATTTACTGCATAATTTTTCTTGTCTTTTGGTTACCCATCTCTCGATGAGCATAAGCAGAAGAGAAAACAATGAGTGCTGAAGGTAAAAAGAAACGCGGTGTATCTGGCCTCTCAAATGCGCGGAATATTGCATTCCGCTATGGTGGTAGGCCTTCAAACTACAGCTTGGCGATAGGGCACACGTCTCATCCGCGTCTGGGCGGTTCGCTGTTCCTCAACGCTATGATCCTGGGGCAAATGCTGCCAGGATTTAACCCAAGTGAACGTATGTTGAAGGCTGCCGACGCTTGTATTGAGGTATGCCCCGCTCTTGGTGCGCCTTTCCATTGAAAGAAGCCGAGAAACCGCAAATGACTTGGCAGATGGTATGAACCCAATTGTAGGCGGGCTGTGCCGCCTTCGTCTGCGGCATCGTCTTGTACTCCCAGGAATGGAACAGTGATTGGCGTCCATAACAACAACATCGGACCGTCCGGCGTCGAGATAGCCTGCCTGGCGCCTGGCAATCGCCGTATCGACGTCGGCGGTGAAATAGCTCTCCTCGCCAAAGAGATCGAGGAGGATCTGGCGGGGATAGATCGCAAACAGCGCGAACTTCGGTGGCATCAACTGTCCCGATCAGCCATGCCTCCATTCGGCCCGCGGCGCGGCGCGTAGGTTGTTGAACAGCGACAGCCATTCCTTCTACCCGTCCTTGGTCGCTAGCGTCAAATAGCGCGCTCTCTCGGCCCCGATCTCGCGGCGGTAGGTATTGCCGATTGCGCCACGGCGGCGCCTGCCTTGGACAACTGGGCGAACCCGTTGCGCGACTTCACCCGATGTTCTCGATTAGCGAGGGTGAGAGAGCGGCCACATCGTCGCCGGTTCATGATGGCGCGCAGGTCTTCCCGGCTTGCGCTCATCGGCGATTTGTCTTTGCGGCGTAGTGGCGCGACGATGTCGAAAGGGTCTGGACTGCCGTTTTTCGGACCAATAGCGGCTGGAGGATGCTGCGCCGGCGGATGGACGGCACGTCATCGGATATGTCCGGCGCCCGCTTGCCGTCTCGCACGTCGAAAGGTGACAAGGTGAGCTCGCCAACGCCAATACGAGCGAGTTGCATGTGATGGACTCCGGCTCCGTCCGAACCTCTGCCAGACCGCCGAGGGAGCCGGTTGCGCCAAGTAGCGCAGGTTATCCGTCCGGCCACTGAGGGATGCCGAGACTGCTGATGGCTTCGGCTTCCAAGATGTGACCTTCACTGTGGGCCCCTGCGGCGTAGACGCAGAGCGGAAAACCGCCACGAAATACCTGCGCTTGGGCAAGCCCATATCGACTGTTCGGTTTGTCTCCTAATGAGACCACCAACCAAACTAAAAGCCTTGAGCAATTCGCCCTTTCAAATTCGGGGATGGTCTACTAGCCGTCTGGCGGAGGCCCTATAAGGAACCCGCAGGTGCGGAATAGACATCGACGCCGCTCGACAACTCATCCGCCGCGTTTAAGAGGAACCCGGTATGCCCCTATGCCTACCGATGATCCGCCACCTGAAATCCCCGGACCTGTTTGGCGCCATCGATCGCTTGCCGGCGCTTGGCACACCGGTTAGCGAGCGCACATTCGAAGTCATCAATCCATCGAGCGGCGAAGTGCTGGCGGTGCTTCCCGACATGGGTGTGGAAGAAACGCGCGCTGCGATCGACAAGGCTTACCTGGCGCAGCCAGAATGGGCGGGGCTGACCGCCCGAGAACGCAGTGACGCTTTGTGGCGATGGCATCAGCTGATCATTGACCACACCGACGATCTTGCCGCGATACTCACTGCAGAGATGGGCAAGCCCATTGCCGAAGCCAGGTCCGAGGTTTCGCACGCCGCCGCGTATCTGCAATGGTACGCCGAAGAGGCCAATCGCACTTATGGCGAGACGATCCCCGCGCCGTCGACAGACCGTCGCATGCTGGTGATCAAGCAGCCCATCGGTGTGGTCGGCACGATTACGCCTTGGAATTTCCCGGCGTCGATGGTGGCGCGAAAGATCTCGCCGGCGCTGGCGGCGGGCTGCGCGATCGTGCTTAAGCCTGCTGAACAGACGCCGCTTGTGGCAGGTGCAATGTTCGCCCTCGCGCACCAGGCCGGCTTTCCCGAAGGCGTCGTCAACCTAGTTTATGCATCTGAAGGTGATGACGTCGGACGCGAGCTTTGCTCTAACCCCAAGGTTCGAAAGATCAGCTTCACAGGCTCGACCGAGGTTGGCCGGCTGCTCATGCGCCAGTGTTCGGACCAGATCAAGAAGGTCAGTCTCGAGCTCGGCGGCAACGCGCCTTTCATCGTCTTCGACGACGCTGACATCGACGCTGCGGTTGACGGCGCGATCCAGGCGAAGTTCCGCAACGCCGGCCAGACTTGCGTTTCAGCGAACCGGCTTTACGTCCAATCGAGCGTTCACGATGAGTTCGTCGAAAAGTTCGTGGAGAAAGCCCGGTCCTTGTCGGTCGGCGACGGCTTCGCTCCGGCAGTGGACGTCGGACCGCTCATCGACTTGCATGCTTTGGCCAAGATCGAGTCCCACATCGCAGATGCCGTTGCCAAGGGTGGGACAATTCGATGCGGGGGCGAACGTATTGGCAAGGATGGGACCTTCTTCAAACCGACAGTCCTCACTGAAATTTCCAGCAGCATGGCGGTTGCGCAAGAGGAGACTTTCGGGCCGCTGGCTCCGATCATTCGCTTCCACGATGCGGATCAGGTAGTGCGTGAGGCCAACGACACGATCTACGGCCTCGCCGCCTATTTCTATGCCTCCAATCTGAAGCGTGTCTGGCGCGTTGCCGAGGCGTTGGAATACGGCATGGTTGGCATCAACACGGGGCGTATGTCTTCGGAAGCGGCGCCCTTTGGCGGCATCAAGCAGTCCGGCATTGGGCGAGAGGGTTCCCGCCACGGGCTCGAAGATTACCTCGAAATGAAATACCTCTGCATGGGCGGCATCTGATCTCTATGGGATGGGCCGCCTCAGGCGCAGAATGAACCAAAGGGATGATCGAACGCTTTGGCGAACCTTCTTCCGGCTGGTTTCGGGTCGTTCACCGCGCCCCTGGCCTGCGCGCCTTAAGTGAGATCTAGACGCCGCGCTACGTGAACCGCCTCTACAGCGACGAGGCAAGGTGCCACAAGCGGACGGCAGGTTGCTCATCCTGATCCAAGCGCGGCACGTCTCGCCAGGCTAGTGGTTCGCTGGGAACTAGAGACGCGTTGTCCATCAGCTGCGTTGACGCAGCGAATGTCGGCAGCCGACGGCGCAGGGCGTCGGCACGGCGAGCGGTGCGCCCGACACGTTTACGCCGCAACCTCCTTATTGCCGCACGGCCAACTGGGCGCCCTTCGCGCATCGCTCTCAATCGGTACAGTCGCCGGCATTCTCGCCTGGAGAAGATTCAGTGACACAAGCCGTGCTCAGGCCGTGCATGCACGAAAGACATCGAGGGTTGATATCCAATGATTACAGCGCATCTGCTCGACATGGACGGAGTCCTGGTCCGCGGCGGCCAACCGATTGCTGGCTCGGTCGGCTATGTGGCCGGGCTAATCGCCACGGGTGAGCCGTTTCAGATCTTCACCAACAACTCGCGCTTCACACCCGAAGATCATGCCGAGCGTCTAAGAGCGGTTGGCTTCGCCGTGCAGCCAGAGCACATCTACACATCGGCGCTCGCCACTGCGCGGTTCATGGAACTGCAAAAGCCCGGATCATCTGCCTATGTCATCGGCGACCACGGTCTGGTTGAGGCTCTGCGGCAGGCAGGCTGCCGGATAACGGAGTTTTCGCCCGAGTTCGTGGTCCTCGGGGATACAATTTCGTACCACTATGAGCAGATCGCAACTGGTGCCGAGCTTGTGGCGAAGGGAGCGCGTTTTCTCGCCACCAAACCGGATGCGACTGGCCCGACCGAACGAGGCTTCCATCCGGCGTGCGGGGCAGTCGCAGCACTAATCGAGAAGGCCACCGGCCGTCAGCCCTATTTCGTCGGGAAGCCGAACCCGTTCATGATGCGCAATGCGCTCGACCGGCTGGGAGTGCGAGCTGTCGATACCATCATGGTCGGGGACCGCATGGATACCGACGTGCTCGCAGGGCTGGAATCGGGCCTGAAAACAGCCCTTGTGCTTACTGGGGTGACCAAACTGGCTGACATAGAGCGGTTTCCATTCAGACCGGATTACGTGGTCGATTGCCTTGCGGATCTGGGCCAGATCATCTGAACCAACAAGCCGAAGGCACCCCGACACCAAGCCTGAACGTGCTCCTTCTACGTTCCGGGCCGTCAACCCAGCGCAATCTGGTGGAAAGCTGGCCGCAAAAGAAGTGATAAGCATGACAAGTTAGTCGAACTACACCCACGTAGCCATGCCGGCGGTCTGCCGTTGCTGGGAAGGGCCGGCTCGGCCGCTGCGTATAGCGAGCCCTCATCAAAGCGATTCGAACAACTTTGAACGGGAGTTGGCAATGCGCCTGCCGCAAAAATGGGCTTAGAGCATCGCGCTTGCCGAGCGGCCTTGCGATGTGCGGAATCTGTCTCTCCAGGCTCCGCCTGCCGCGCTCGCCGCTCCATCGCATGTACCGACGACGATGGGAGAGCCTATGAGGTGCTAAGACTACGCTGCGTAGTGAGACTTCCGCACTACTTGAAAAGCGATCCTCGAGTTAACGATGGCCGAAATAGTCGCTGCCGTGAACATGAAGCAACAACGACGCGCTCGACGATTTCGGGGCCTTGCGCTTCGTTTTCTATCCGTGGCAGACGCATTGGCAAGTTCCGCCGCCTCGACTACCTACAGCCACCAGCCCGCATAGCCGGACGCGAAATGGGCCTCAAACTTTAAGCTCTAAACGCGACTACGTCTGAGCGGCATGCCCGGCAGGAGACAGAGCTCGCTGCCGGGCCGGGTACGCCCTGGGAGGTGGCGTAAGTCCGCGACCTTCGTGGCGGGGGGGAACCACCCAGTCCGCTCGTTTTGCTGAGCGAGCATGTATCGTGCCAAGGCAAAAAGCGTTCTAAAATACCGGTCGCGGCAGCTTTTTTCTCTGTTGCGCATTCGACATTGTCACCTATGGAACGTTTTCAAACGTGCCTCTCGGCATCGGCTGACGCCTCGACCAGAGCGCACCTAAGGCCTTGCCCCGCCAAGTCGACCGGGCGAACTGGGGTGACCGGTTCTAGCTCCGAACTGTTCGCCGGCTGATGTACAGGGCGGACCGTCCCTTCTCAAAGAAGGAAATCCCTGTACCCTCCATGCATGAGGGCGCGGCCACGAGAGACAGCGCGGCGAATGCGATCGCGCAGATGATCGCGAGGATCCCTCCAGTCGGCATGGACGCGCTGTTGACCAATCAGCGCTTCGGCGAGCTCGCGATGTGACGCCCCAGCAAGCGAGCCGTCGAGCGCCCGAAGAACGAAGGTCAAACGGGGACCCCGTTTTTCTGGCGGGAATAAGCGGGCAGGAAGCTGTTGGCCCACATTTAGACGATTGAGGGACTCGATCGCCCTAAGACGGTGCTTCGAAAGGGTCTCGGGCCAGATGGCCTCGGTACGGAGGCAAACGGGGTGCAAGATATCCGCGCCAGAGACGGCGAGTTGGAGCGTATGCTCGGTATCCCGAAGAAGAACATGCTGGCCCTTGTCGGGGGCTAGCAGGACCGTCGAACGGCACGGCAATGCCGAGAGCTCGAACGGCGCTGTGCCCGACCACGCGGACAGCTGTTCTGCAATGACCGGCAGCACATGAGCGCACCATAGCGGAGACCAGAATACGACCGAATTGCGCCCATGAGACTCGGCGAAACAGAACACCCCAGCGTGACAGTTCGCCGGCCACCGTGACCACATTGAGAAAAGGTCGGTACGACAAAGTATTGGCCTGCTGGCTTGCAGTGGTCACATCAGGCTGGAATGCTGGATTCCGGCGTAAGAACTCCCAGGCCCATTCGCGCGGCGTCAGAGCTGAGGTGTAATCATAAGATCTTTCGTCGCGCCAATCAGCCTCATCGGCGCCATTCACGAGAACTGCAGGCATCAGTTTGCTCCCCTGCCCGCCCCCAGACACGTCGAAACATCATGCCGGGTGGCAAAGCACCGGCGCAGGGGCCACCAGACCTCGACGAATGCGTTTCGTCGAAGCTGTTGCGGCCGGCACCGTTCAGGGCCGAACACGCCGGCAAATAGCGGCGACATGACCGAACCAGCGCAGCCAGCACGGCCCGAGCGGGCCAAGTGAGTTGGCTCGCCGCCAGTGGCCGGTTCCTGCGCCGCATTCCTGACGTTCCTTGAAGCCCGCGTGGCGCAGCGGTGGGTTTCTCGTTGATTGTGCGCAGGTCGTCGTAGCGCCAGCGATATAAGCGTAGCCATGGAGGTCTCCTGGGGGAAGTTCCCCGCCATTGGAGACCAAGTTTCAGGCTACGGCAGCCTGTATAGCTATACAGGTAAGCCGGGGGGTTCAGCGGACCGCAAAAGGACACCGGCGAGGGGCAATGGCTTTGAGGTGGTGCTCACGCCGAGCTTTTGCGAGCGGCGTGCACGTGGAGCGCGGCGGCCGGGATAAGCGTTATGGCAGGGGCTTGACCAACCATCAGATCGGCCAAACGGAGCCCTATCCGACTTTTGCCGCTCCGGTGTCTAGACGCTTCGGTCGCTCAAGTGGCCATCGACTGGGGGTGTCGTCGGCCAATTGGATCCGCAAGCATTTAAGCGTTCTGGCGAAGATGTTGCGGTCCAGCCAAGGTGTGTGAGGTTCACAGCTTGAGTTCTGACTGTGCCGCGGAACTCACCGTTGGAGCTTGATCCGCGCTCGTTGTGGGATTCTCGACGATGTCGAACATGCGACACAGCCCTACTAGACTCATCGCATTGTTTTTGAACGATCTCACAGTTGGCACGGCAAATGCGGTCCTGTGCGCAAGAGCACTCTGGCCAGCCAACTGAGAAGAACCTTCTGATGATCAAGCTTGTCGAAAATGCGGACGCCCCGGCCAGCACTGAGCATTCCCGAGCGGACCGAAACCGTTGCGCTTGCGCTTTCACTCGTCCGGTTATCGGGACATGACCGAGTTCGATTTCCGCCCAACCCTGAACGCACCCGACGATAACCCCCATCTTTGGCTTGAAGACGTAGACGGCGAACGGGCACTTGAGTGGACAGAAGGCCAGTCAGCAAAGACCCTGAAGTGCTTGCGGCGCTCGCCACGACCGAGCGCGAGCGCATTCTGGTCCTCGATGGCGCCATGGGCACGCAGATCCAGGGCCTGCGTTTCGACGAGGAGCATTTTCGCCGCGAGGCTTTCGCCGGCTGTGCCTGTCACGCCCAATCGTCGACTTCGAACGCTGGCTTGGGCCTATTTTCAACTATGTGCCGATGACGAGGCGGCGGAATAGCCGTGGCAAGCTCTATTGTCTCTTCGCTTTAAAAGTTCTGAACCGGCGGGCGAGGTCGAGATCCGCCTCGGCGCAGCCCGCCTGCCCGGTTGCCGCGCTCGAGAGCTGGATCCGGTTTTTTGGCTGCATCACCAGAGACCGCTCTCCGGCGCATTTTCAAGGACAACAAGACCGCCTATTCGAACGGCTCTCCGCATATCGCCTGCCTGTTCAAGTGGGCGGCGCTTGCCGCCGGTCGCGTCAGGGACCTCCCCTGGCCGTTCGACGCGTCTGCGACGTCGAACCCAGCGCCAGAAAAAGGCCGGCTGAGGAAGCTAAGCCGGGGAGACGCCGCTCAAAGCATGAGATCAACATCCGGAGGCCTGTTTCGCTCGGAATTCTTGAGAACAGGTCGGGGCCAACTGGGGCTGGATGCGGCCAGGCAGCAAGCGCTACAGATCGCTCAGGAAAATCCATGCTTGGCAATCGCTCGTCTCGCCTCACTCGGGTCGGTGTTATCGCTGACGACGGCGGTCCACTTTCACAATCCGGCGCGCACAGATTGGCACTGTCCGCTGCACGACAATGTTGGAGATGCGACAAAGCCGGTTGGACCGATTGCTTTGGTTTTAAGTGTTTCTTTCATTGGCACACCTTTTGCGCCGCACCTCGGTGTCAATGATGTTCGTGCAGCGAAAGTGGAGAGGTTTTTCCTTTGTCTAGGCTATGCCCAGACCACCAGATGCAGAAAAGGAAGAGGCCAGTAGCCGAGGCGTAGTCTCGTCACGGGTGCATAGGCGCATTTCTGCTTCATCCGCACACACGTCCTCAGACTTGGCGCTGCCGTAGACTGGCGGTGACAGCCACATCCAAAATACGAATTCCGAAAACCGAAGAGTAAATGGAAATGCACAGAACCCGCGCTTTGACGGTCGCGCCATCAATTCAGGGTGCGTCGGAATGGGCAACCGCTGAGGCGCTGGCTGTAGGTTCAAATGGTGGACATCCGCAGCTAGCGCCGGCCGATTTCGAGCGCGCACTTACCATCAACGATTCATATGGCGGGCTCACCGTCAATGTCCCGGAGGTGCCTTTCTGGCCGAATGGAGCCGACGCGTTCGTCTACCGCCGGACTAGCCATGGCGAGCGCCAGTTCATGCTGGTCGATGTTGCCACGGGCATGCAGCGGCCAGCCTTCGATCAGTCTCGTCTGGCGGCGGCATTAAACAGGGCGAGCCATAACCTGTACCACGCCGACCATCTTCCGTTCGACCATTTCGAACTGAGCGACGATGGTCGCAGGCTCGGCTTCCAGATTGAAGACATCCGGTGGAGCTGCGATCTTGCAAGCTATGAGTGTACCAACACCACATTCGATTCGGACAACCGGGAGCTTTGGCCGCTCGGCCACAACTACGTGCCGGTGCAGAACAACCCCGACAGTAGCAGGTTGTCGCCCGACGGAAAATGGATCGTCTACATCAAACACTGTAATGTTTTCCTGCGCAGCGAGGACGGATTGCGGGATGTCCCTCTGAGCCGAGACGGAGCCGAAGACAATTGCTACGTCGTTTCGACGCTAAGCTGGTCGCCGGACTCGCGCCACCTCGCTGCTTACCGTGTTCGCCCCGGCTACAAGCGGGAGGTCCCCTACCTCAATTCCTCGACGGACCAGTTGGGGCGCGAATATTCAACAAGGCCCTATCGCAAGCCGGGCGATGTCCTTCCGCTGCCGCAGCCGGTCTTGTTTGACATTGCCGACGGGCGCCAGATCGTGATTGACAATGCCCTATTCTCGAACGTCTTCGAACTTTCCCCTCCCCAGTGGTGGGCGGACGGTCGCGGCTTCACTTTCGAATATAACCAGCGCGGGCATCAGCTCTATCGCCTGGTCGAGGTAGACGCCGCCACGGGCCGCGCTCGCTCCCTGATCGAGGAGACCAGTGAGACATTCGTTGATTATCCGCCGCTGGGAGCGAGCCAGGAGGGTACCGGAAAAATCTTCCGTTACGATGTCGATGACGGGAAGGAGATCATCTGGGCATCCGAGCGCGACGGGTACGAGCATCTGTATCTTTTCAACGGCCGGACAGGCGCGCTCGAAAACCAGATCACCCGAGGTGAGTGGGTCGTCCGGAGGGTCGATTATATTGATCCGATCAAGCGACAGATCTGGTTCGAAGCGAGCGGGATGAACTCGGAGGAGGACCCCTATTTCGTTCATGCTTACAGCATCGGCTTCGATGGCAAGGGGCTGACTGCACTGACGCCCGATCCAGCCAACCACCATATCGAGTTCTCGCCCGACGGGCGCTATTATGTCGATCTCTGGTCACGCATCGATCTGCCTCCGCGCATGGCACTTTACCGCGCCAGCGACAATGCCAAGCTCAAGGAGATCGAGACCGCCGACGTTTCCGAGCTCGTCGCCGCCGGTTGGCAGCCGCCGCTCAGTTTCCATTCCAAGGGGCGCGACGGCAAGACCGATGTCTGGGGCGTGATCCACCTGCCAGCCGACTTCGACCCGAGCAAGAAGTACCCGGTGGTGGAGAATATCTATGCCGGGCCCCACGGCTCCTTCGTCCCGAAATCCTTCTCGGGGTGGACGGAGCCGCTCACGCAGCTTGGCTTCGTCGTTGCTCAGATCGATGGCATGGGTACCAACAACCGCTCGCGCGCCTTCCATGATGTTGCCTGGAAAAATCTGAAGGACGCAGGATTTCCCGATCGCATTCTGTGGCACAAGGCCGCGGCCGCACGATATCCGTGGTATGACACATCCAACGTCGGAATTTTTGGCGCGTCCGCCGGTGGCCAGAGCGCGGTCAGCGCACTGCTCTTTCATGCCGATTTCTACAAGGTCGCAGTTGCTGAAAACGGCTGCTACGACAACCGGATAGACAAGATCTGCTGGAACGAACTGTGGATGGGATGGCCGGTCGGGATTGAATATTCCCAATCCTCCGCCGTTGACAATGCTTACAGGCTAGAGGGCAGGCTGATGATCGCGGTCGGCGAAATGGATGATAATGTCGATCCGTTTTCCTCGTTCCAGCTTGCCGATCGGCTCGTCAAGGCAGGAAAAGATTTCGAAATGGTCTATGTGCCTGGTGCCGATCACTATACGCTAGGCATCTACACCGAGCACAAACTCCTGGACTTCTTCGTTCGGAACATTCTAGGTCAGACCCCGCCCAACTGGAACGACTTGTTTGATCTAGAAGAATGACTCAGCTAGGGATGCCGCGCCATCCGACTAACGTCCCGCGACGTCATCTTTAATGCCCCTTTTGACTGTCCACGGGATCTTTGTGGCTGGCGCTGCACCGGTGACCGAGACCAAATGCCGAAGAAAGGCGGGTCCCTTCTCACGAGGCCCGCCCGGAGGCGCATGCATCGTAAGAGCCGTCCGAAGTTCCCACATCCGCCACAGCTGATTTTTTTATGCGATGCCCGCGCGGCGTTTTAATGAGCTCACAGGGGTCGACGCTGAATGCCTTCGCGAGCTGCAGTGCTTCAAAAGCCTCTCGGGCCAGATCGCTTCGGTACGGAGGTTGACAGGCTTGCAGCATATCGGCGCCAGAGACGCCGAGCTGGGAGCATGCTCCCCTTTGTGAAGAAGAACATGCCGGCCCTTGTCGGGCGGCAGCAGGACCGTCGCACCGCAGGCAATGCGAGAGCTCGAACGGCGCTGTCACCAAGGATCTTGACATCTGCAATGACCGGCAGCGCATGGAGGCACCAGAGCGGAGACCAGAATACGACCGAATTTCGCCCAAAGGACTCGGCGAAATAAGACAGGCCAGCGCGACAGGTCGCCGGCCGACGCGACTACGTTGAGAAAGGGTTGGTGAGACCAGGTGGGTGGCCTACTGGGTTGCAGCGGTCACATCACGGTGGACTGCTGGTCGCGTACTAAAAACTCCTAAGCCCATTCACGGCGTCAGACCAGCGGAGTAATCGTATGATCTTTCATCGCGCCACTCAGCCTCATCCGCGCCACTCAGCCTCGTCCGCGCCAGTCACGAGAAGTGCTGGCATGATTGTGCTCCCCTGCCCGCCCCCACGGATGTCGAAACATCATGCCAGCTGGCAAGGCACCGGCGCTGAGCGCACCAGACCTCGATAGAGGCATTTCGTCGAGCCGTGTGCCATCGGCACTGTCGAGAGTAGAAGGCGCGCGCAATACGCGTCCAGGCCGTCGCATCCGCATTGCGACAGCCACCTCGGCCTGTGCAGGCCAACGCAATTGATTTCAAGTCCGTGATCGGCTCGTGAGACCCGTGCCAGATTTTCCTTGAGGGGCAGTGGGCGCCGCGGTGGATTGCACGCTGGTTGTGGGCAAGTTGTCGTAGCGCGGCGCTATAAGGTCAGTGATCGGGAGGTCTCCTGGGGGAATTTTCTCCCATTGGGCTCTACCGCCCCTCCTGACCCGCGTATCGCATATCGGACGGCGGCCCCGACATCACCCCAAGTTGCCATGGGGACCAGTCCACTGCGTTCGCCCGAACAGCTTGCTGGCTTGATCGACAGACTTCAAGAATCCAATGAAGGGGACCGTGCAGGCCAAGGTTGCGGCAGGCCTTGGGGCAACCCTCAGATTGCCCAAGCGGCGCCCCAGTTCCTTGCCTGGCTCCGGTTTTTGCCGCCGGCTAGACCCACAGGTGCAGCCGGTCTTAGTCGCTCACTCGTCCATCACATCATGGTGGCTGCCATTGACTCGCATGCGTGAAGCGTTCCGGAGCGAAGATGTCGGCGGCCAACCAAGTTCATCGCGAGCTGCACGGTGTCAGCTATAGGGCTTGAGGTTGTTCCGGTGATCACAGGGTGCACTCGTTGTCGCTTTCGCGACGATGTTTGACATCTGACACAGCTCTGTCAGAGCGATCTCATTGTTCCGTAAGGGCTTCCGAGTTGGCACGAGAGCTGCGGTCCTATGTGCAAGAGCACTGCGACGCCACCGGTTGGGAAGAACTCATCCATGATCACGGTTTTTGAACATGCGGACGCCGCCGCAAACATTGAGCCTTCTCGAGCGGACGAGAGCCCTTCCGCTTTCATTCCTCAGGTCTTTCGGCCATGAGCGAATTCGATTTTCGCCCAACGCTGAATGCGCCCGACGATGACCCCCATCTTTGGCTTGAAGATGTAGAAGGCGAACGGGCACTTGCGTGGACCGCCAGCCAGTCGGCAAAGACCCTGAAGCACTTCGCGGGAACGCAGTTCGAGCGCGACCGGGCGGTGCTTAGAGTGATGTTCGACCGTTTCGACAGGATTCCGCTTGTCACGCGCCGCGGTCAGTACCTCTATAATTTCTGGCAAGATGCCGGAAACCCGCGCGGACAATGGCGCCGAACCACCCTTGCCGCCTACATGAAGGCGGATCCCCAGTGGGAGCTACTGGTCGATCTGGACGCCCTGGCCGCTAGCGACGGAGAAGACTGGATCTGGGGCGGCGCGTCGATCGAGCCTGAGACGCGCGAAAGAGCCGTCTTGCGCCTGTCGCGCGGGGGCAGCGACGCGGTCGTGCATCGCGAATTCGACCTTAGCTCTTTGAGCATTGTCGCGGACGGGTTTAATCTCCCAGAGGCCAAGGGCGGGATAAATTGGCTCGACCCTGACACGCTTCTGCTTTTCAGTGCGCTTGGCCATGGCATGGCCACCCGCTCCGGATTCGCGCGGACCTTGCGGTTGTGGAAGCGTGGCGCCGATCCCCTCACCGCGCCGGTAATCTTCAGGACGGGTTCCGAATCCCTAAGCGTGTCTGGTCATATGGATCACACGGTCGAGAACGAGCGCCTTTGGTTCATCGAGAATACTGGCTTCTTCAAGCAGATAGTCCAAATCGGCGACAGGAGCGGGCCGAAGCTTGAGATCAACCTTCCTCGGGATGCCTGGTGGGCCAGCTTCGGTGATTGGCTGGCGGTAAAGCCGCGCAAGCCCTGGACAGTGAGAGGGACTACCCATCCCGCGGACGCGCTGATCGGCATCTCGCTTTCCTCTTTCATCGGTGGCGAACGCCGTTTCAGCACCCTGTTTGAACCGGGCGAGAGGCGCTGTCTGCAGTCATTCTTCTGGAATGACGGGAAGCTCATTATCGCCTACCTCGAGAACCTCGCTCCGCGTTTCGAGGTGTTGACCCCGGGTCACCAGGAATGGACGCGCCGTGCCCTGGACGCGGTGCCGGCGCAAGGGACCGTCCACCTCTGGTCCCTCGATGCGGCAGATCACGAGACCAATGGAGAGGTCTTCGTTTCGGCCCAGGACCCGATCACACCGTCGAAACTGCTCCTACTTGATCTCAATGATGCGCCGCCTCTTGGCGCTCCAGTGGTCCTGAAGCGCAGCCCGGAGAATTTCGACGCATCCGGACTGGTGGTCACGCGCCACGAGGCAGTCTCAATCGATGATGAATTGATCCCCTATACGCAGGTCGGTCCGGCGAACGGGAACGGAGATGCCCCGGTTCACCTTTCCGCATATGGCGGGTTCGGCATATCGCTCCTGCCCCACTACAACTCGTCGCTCGGCAAGCTGTGGCTCGAACGCGGCGGCACGTGTGTGGTGGCAAATATCCGCGGGGGCGGCGAGTTCGGCACCCGCTGGCATGATGCCGGGCGGAGGGAGGGCAAGCGTCTCGCCCATGACGATTTCGCCGCCGTAGCAGCCGACCTCGTGCGAAGGGGCATCACACTGCCGAGGCGGATTGCCGCCGAAGGCGGCTCGAACGGCGGCCTGCTGATTGCCAACATGCTTACCCGCTATCCTGAGCATTTCGGCGCGCTGTTCTGCACGGTTCCGCTTATCGACATGCGCCGCTACACCAAGCTCTTGGCCGGCGCGAGCTGGATCGACGAATATGGCGATCCGGAGAAGGCTGAGGATTGGGCTTTCCTGAAGGAACTCTCCGCCTATCACGCCGCCACGCCGGGACAGCCCTATCCGCCGATGCTGCTCGCCACCACGAAGCGGGACGACCGCGTTCACCCGGGCCACGCGCGCAAGATGACCGCAAAGCTGCAGGCCCTCGGCTATCCGGCTTATTTCTACGAGCCCGTCGCAGGCGGGCACGGCCACGGTAAGGACAATCGGGAGCGCGCTGCATTCATCAGTCTTGGCATCAATTTCCTTCGTAGCGCGATCGGCTGGCACGCCGATAGCTTTCACAAAGGATCGGGAACCCGAGGAGGGCGAACTTCGGATGACTGAGTACAGGTCGATGACTGCGAGAACGGTGGAAATAATGCGAGGACGGTTTGTGCAAAGCGCGCTCGCACGCTCTCGATCTCAATCAATGCAGTCTACCATTTTCTGAAGAGCAAGGAGCAATCCATGGGATCAAGTAAGTGAAACTGGCGCAGGGAGTAGTAACGGCCGTTGTCCTGATGCTGCTGGCACAGCAGGTTGTCGCGACGAGTCATCCACAAGTCCCTGCGCCTCCCCGCCTCCCCCGTCCCGTTGCGCTTACCCGTGCCCGTCTACGACACCAATCTAGGAGTCAAGCTCTTGGCATATCCGCCTGCGCGCCTCGGGGGACCACATTCGGCTAGGTTAATACGGTGCCTATCCGGTTGCTTCTGCGGGACCAGCCCGGGCGGGCACAGCTACGGCAAGGACAATCCGACCCGGGCGCGTTCATTGGCTTAGGCGACAATTTGCTTGGCGGCGCGATCGGCTGGCACGCCGGTAACGTTTATGGACGACCGGGAGCACGACGAAAGCAAGACGAACGAAGGAGCACAGGTCAGGACTGCGACAAAAGCAATAACGCGATCACAGTTGGTCAGAATGCGCGCACAGCTCCATCTATCTTGAAATAGACTAGTTGCATAATATTCGTTAGTTCTGAAGAGCAAGAGATATCAGTCAACAAAGCGAATGAACCTGCGCGGGCAGCAACAGCGGCTGTCGTCCTGATGCTGATCGGACAGCAGGCGGTCGCGTCAGACCTTCCAGAACCGTGCGGCCCCGACGAGGGTCCTTCGGTCGCGGAATGGCCAAGCCCCTGGCAGATCCGCCTGCGCGCCTTGAGGGTCATCACTGGGGGATTCGGGCTACGTCAATGGGTGTCTGGCTCCGGTCTTTCCTATTCGAACACGGTGACGCCTGCACTCGATATTCTCGGACAACGTCGCCGCCGAACTCATACTCGGCACCACCTATGCCAACATCAATGGCCAACGCTCGATGGGGGCTAGGCAAGGTCGGTAAGGTTTGGCTGCTGCCGCCCGCGCTCACATTCCAGTATAATTTTGCCGATTTCGGCGCCTTCAAACCCTATGTCGGCGCCGGCGTGAACTATACGATCCTTTATCATCAGGAAGCCGGCAGCGCCGATGATCTCAAGGTCAAGAACACCTTCGGCACCGCGCTGCAGGTCGGGTTCGACTACAAGCTCGACCAGCACTGGGGCGTCAGCTTCGACGTGAAGAAGCTTTTCCTGGAGCCGGACTTCGAAGTCACCGTGGCCGGTAACAAGCTGACGGGGAAAGCGGAGCTCGATTCCTGGCTGATCGGCGCAGGTGTCACGTACCGATTCTGATAGCGCGGCCTCGTGAGCGCGCTTTTAGCCAACGGCCCCCTCAGGCGCCCGTTAGCGTTCCCCCTTCCTCGGGTTAGTTTCGGTTTCCCGTGACGACTTCTGCAGAACGCCCAGCACAAGGACGCCTGTCGAGGTACGCGATCAGCATGCGTCGCGCCCACCTTTGATCAGCACGTCGTAACCTCGACTGTAACGTCGTAGCGCTGGTTCTCTCAGTCACCTTGCCCGCGAGCCCCGGAACACTCATCGGCAAAGGGTGGCGGCGATAGCTGGTCGCCCCGAGGAAGATCCGTCAGGCGCTGGCGCCTAGTGCTTACATGAACGGCCACCTCAGGCCTGTTTGTCGGGCCGTACCAGATCCATGTGGCTGACGCCGAGCGCCAACGCCAGTTCATAGATCGTGATGATCGTCGGATTTCTTCGGCCCTTCTCCAAACCGCTGATGTACTGCTGGCTGAAGCCGGAAATGTCGGCAAGCTGCTCCTGGGTCAGACGCTTCCTTTGCCTGATCCGCTGCACATTCCGTCCGATCAACTTGCGCATATCCATGCACGCAAGCCACCGGATCAGGCGACTTGAGTTTATCAACTATAATATGTAATTCACATTTTGCCGGGAGAGAAGTTCGCCGAGGCGATCATCTGGAGCTAGGATCAGCAATGTTACAGCCTAAATCGGACATGGCGATTGCCGACGAAGTGCCCTGGTCAGACGGCATCACAGCCTACGACAAGGAGCACTTTACAACCTACATGAGGCTCCTCGATGCATCCGGCGACGATGCTAGCGAAGAGGAAATGGCACATCTGATCCTCGGCATTGATCCGAGACGAGAACCGGAGCGTGCGAGGAAGGCTGTTCGCAGTCATCTCGACCGTGCAAACTGGGTGATGACAAGCGGGTACAAGGAATTGTTCGACAGCTGAGAAATTGCGCAGTGCTCGCCCAGTGGCCGCCACTGCTTCGGCTACAGCCCCCTCCTCGGCGCCTGATCAGGCATCCAGGAACGGCCAACGGCAGCCTCAATTCGGTTCATGGGCATCGTTTTGGCCGGTTGGGGGTCTGATGCGACAAAAGGATCGCGTCCGTTTGGATGGGCAGTAGCCACAGCAGCACGTCATCGAGTGCCGCTCCTCCCACGAGTAAGTGTAGGTTTTCGGTGAAGCTGGATATTCAAATACCCGGTGCCCGCCACGGTTGACGCTTTGCGTCAGCAGTATGGGGCGAGCTATCCTCATAACCATGCAACGCGGACTAGCGTCGGAACGAGACGCCGACTGAGTCCTTTGAGTGCAAAGTGTGACGGGAATATACGACTGCATCGCGCCTGACTACGCCGGGCGGAACAAAGGGTCTCAGCATCCCTTCGCCGCTGTTAAAATGCTGCGACCGATGGCCCGAGCACAGCGGACCAAAAGAGCTACTCAGAGGATCGAGCTCCCTTGGGACCCCAAAAGGGCTATGGCCTGATTTTGCGTGCGCACGCCCAGCTTCTTCTTGGCATTCTCCAAATGGAATGCGATGGTGCGCGGCTTAATGCCCAAGATGCGGCCGGTTACCCAGGCCGAATTGCCGCGCGCTGCCGACCGCAGGCACATATATTCGCGCGATGTCAGCAAGATCCCATCCACGGTTCGATCGCCCGGCAGTTTGCGGCGAACGCAGCGATGAAAGCAGGTGGCCATCAGCTGAAGAGCTTGTTCGTACCGCTCGATGACCCGAAGAAATACTGGACGAGGCTCATCGGCGGCGAACGTAACCGCGGCAGTGCGGCCTCGTAGATCGACGATTGGGATCGTCAATCCGCAGCGGATGCTGAATCGGGCCGCCTCATCAAATAGCTGCTGTTGAGCCGGCGACATCTTACCGCCCCACAAATCCGACCCCCATTGAAACGGGCGGCCGCCATTTCGAGCACGCAAGATGACAGGATCGAGCTTCTCATACTGATTTTCCAGATACTGCATGGCCCAGCGAGGTGGGTAATTCGAAATTAGCTTTGGCTTGCCGGAAGGCAGTGATGGCAAAGACAGGTACGCAAAAGAGAGTAGGTCAAATCTTGCGGCCGCCTCAGCCAAGGCTTCCCGGAAATCTGCTTCATCGACACTCTGTGACAGTCTTTCAAGGAATGTCTCGAAAACAAGTGGCATGTCCCTCGTCATAGTCGCGCTCGCTTCTTCCTCTTTCTGCACGCCTCCCGGCCGCGGCGTGCATGGCCGGACAACTGTCATTGACTTCGCAGGCGTCGCGGAGGCTGATCAGCAGATGTGGCCACACTGGGTTTGAGATGTGAGAATTCACCGCCGCGATTGTTCTGCTGCGATCGATGATTGAGGACGATATCTTCGGCGTGGCCGCTCCGTTGAACGGTAGGGATGGCGCGCTGCAATGGTGTAAAGTCGCGTCTAAGTTCGATCTGCATCCCAACACGCAAATCATCTTTGAACGCCTGATTTCCGGCCGCCCATAATGATCGTGATGGGGTGAATCAAAAAGGGCGCCCTGCCGGCGGGGAGGTACACCGGCAGGGCGCGCCGCACAAAGGCCCTGGTTGTTGGGGGACAGGACAGTGGCGGCAGAACTGGTTCGGTTACAACTTGCGAGTAAAGTGGTCCGGAGCATGCTCAGGATCAGATGTCTGGAATTCAACTATTTGGGTTTGCTCGGCGCAACAGAATGCAGTCAAGCCCAGCATCACCCAAGGACAGCCCCTGACGCAGCCAGATCTTTACTACTGGTCCGTGCAGAGTTTTCACGGGATGATATGACAGCATTCTGGCACATGGTCATGCCAGTGCTCAATCCCGTCGCCTTTGGAAGATCATACGGCACCCTCAGCCTTCAGCGCGCGATATGTGGCATCGACTGATTTCGCGGTCGCACCGACGATGATGTCGATCTCTTTTCGGGTAATGATCAGAGGTGGCGCATAGCCGAGGATGTCGCCATGCGGCATGGCCCGTCCGATCACACCATTTTCAAACAGAGCAGCTGCAGTGCGCACCCCGACCTGAAGGTCAGGATCGAATGGTATCCTTTGTTTCGGGTCCCGCATCATCTCTACCGCGGATAGGATACCCACTCCGCGAACTTCGCCGACGATGGGATGTCCCGCCAGTTCGGCTTTCATGCGGGCCTGCCAGTACGGTCCGACATCCTTCACATGTTCCAGGATGTTTCTTTCTTTTAGCAGTCGAATATTGGCAAGCGCGGCCGCAGCACAAAGCGTGTGACCGGAATATGTCCATCCATGGCCAAGTGCGCCGTGCTTCTCGGTTCCTTGTTCCAAAACCGACCAGACTCGCTCGCCAATGATTGACCCGGATATAGGGAGGTAGGCGGAACTCAAACCCTTGGCGATCGTCACGAAATCCGGGCGCATGTCGTACAGGTGGGAACCGAACTTCTCGCCGGTTCGCGCGAAGCCGCAGACCACTTCATCGGCAATGAGGAGGATATCGTACTTGTCGAGCACCGCTTGAATGGCCGTCCAGTACCCTGTGGGGGGCGGCACAATACCTCCTGTTCCAAGTACCGGCTCTCCGATAAAAGCCGCAACAGTCTCGGGGCCTTCGGTCAGGATCAACGCCTCAAGCTCATCGGCACAGCGCTGGGAGAACGCTTCCTCGATCTCCCCGGTACGCGCTTGGCGATAGTAGTGCGGCGTCGTTGTATGGCGCACCAAATCCAGGGGCAAGTCGAAGAAATTATGGAAGAAGGGAAGCCCCGTCAGGCTACCGGTGACCAATCCAGATCCGTGATAGCCACGATTTCGTGAAATGATCTTTTTCTTTTCGGGCCGACAGAGGATGTTATTATAGTACCAGACCAGCTTGATGTTGGTTTCGTTGGCATCGGAACCGGATAGGCCAAAATAGACCCGTCGCATGTTCCGTCCGAAATACTCAACTATCGCCTCTGCCAAAAGGGCGACCGGCTCCGTCCCCTGGCTGGCATAGACGTGTGCGAACGGCAGCTCATGCGCTTGCCGGGCGATAGCCTCGGCAATTTCCGTGCATCCATATCCCATGTTGACGCAGTAGAGCCCTCCGAAACCGTCGAGGCTCTTCCTGCCTTCGGTATCCCAGATGTAGACGCCTTCTGCACCGGCCATAATCCGATTTGGGGTCTCGCCTCGGCTGTGCTTGGCCAGATGGGTAGACGGATGAAAGACGAAGCTTCGATCCTTCTCCCGGAGTTGCTCGGTTCCCAGATTGCTCAAGCGCATGTTCCTCTCCTCGCAACACACTGGCGGAGGCACTCGGCCGGCCAGCTCATTGGCAAGCAGTATACCGGAAAGACGGCTCGAATTTCGCGGGAATGGATGTTTTTTGCAGACGAATTCGCGGAATCGGGATCAGATGCCGTGGAAATCAGCTGAGCTGTGTACCTTTGCCTGGACTGGGCCCGTTTGGACCGGACAGTCGGCTAATGTGGGAGGCTTGGGGGTATC
The DNA here is from genome assembly GCF_000230995.2 of Mesorhizobium australicum WSM2073. Classification (NCBI taxonomy): domain Bacteria; kingdom Pseudomonadati; phylum Pseudomonadota; class Alphaproteobacteria; order Hyphomicrobiales; family Phyllobacteriaceae; genus Mesorhizobium; species Mesorhizobium australicum. Next base: position 5,805,718 of record NC_019973.1, read on the forward strand.
GTCAAGCACAGGCGGCTGACGACTATCGACGGATTGAATTGCAGCGGCTGCGGTGGGATCGGTCGAATCTTTGGAGTTCAGAAGTGCGGGGGCTTGAAGAGCGCGTTCGCGACCTCGAGCGGCTTCTCGGCCGCAAGACCATGCAAGTGGAGATCCTCAAGGACGCGCTGGCCGGGTCGGACTCAAAATAAACCGACTTGCGGCGCTTGTTGCAGCCGAGTGACAGTTCCCGATGAAGGCCGTTGCCGAGACCCCGCGGTGGCGCGGCCCATCTCCATGACAAGGGTGCGTCGCCCGGTGAAGCCGCGCGGGCCTTATCGCAAACGCGTCCGCGGCTCCAGGACCTACTCTAGAGTTTTCTTGCATATATGTCTGGTCGGGCTCGCCAAGGCTCGACACCGGTGTCTTCACACCAATAGACCCTTCCGTCGCTGAGCCAGAAATGGCTCAGGCATCCTTTGGTTCTCCAAACGGAGGGATGCAACGTTGGCCGGCCCTCCAGGCTCACCTCAATGCGCCACCTGGGGTTATGCGGCGCGTGGGTTGGCAATGAAACCACATCCCCACACCCACAGGGACACCTAAAGAGTGCCCAGTATGGTCGGCCTTTATGCACGACGCTGATGAAATGTCCCGGCCGAACCGCGTCATTCGGGGGCGTTTTTTCAACCACATCATTGCGAGCGAAAGATACGTCCGCGAGCGATGCCTCAGAAGGAACTCCGTCCGCCGGTGTTTTTGGACCACGTGGACCGAGAATGATTTCCTCTACCCACCGTAGGAAACTTAACAACCAAGACCACATGCGAATCAACACAGCTTGCCGAGTGACGGCATTCCGAGCCGGTAGCCATTCTCGCGTGCGAGCAATAAACCGTCTGGACCGCAGCAAAAACAACCAGCGTTGTCTTTTGGCATATTGCTGTAAATTACCATGTGCACGAAATCGTACCATATATTGTCGCGGCGAATGTCGCTCGCAAGCCGCCTATAGGGGCGCACCAGATCAAACAAGGTCGCTACGGCCATGTCGGCGGTCGCACTGGTGAAGGGACCTACTCCGGGCGCCCGCTCCCCGCCCCCGATCAGATAATACTCTTCCCGGAGCGTCTCTGGATCCAGCTCCGCCAGCTCCGGACGCGCCTTCAGTGCACTCTCGTAATCGAGCTTTTCCTCGGTGACGACGCCTTGGCATCTTAAGCACCCACCAGATTCGGGAAGAACTGTGCTAACCCGCCCTCTATGATCACGTAGGTACGGCTGACGGTCCTGGTCAAGACCAATATTGCCCGTGAGCCCGCAGTCGATAAGTCCTTGGCAGTAATAGTAAACCGCCTGATTGAGAATTTCTCTCCCAGCGACATCATCAGTACAACCGAACACCAAGTCGGCGCTGGAAATGGCATCGACCGCTTCTGGAGACTCGTTCACATACCCCTCAATGGCAACGACAGTCACTCTCAGGCCCAGATCCCGGACATATCGGGCTAACGTAGCAGCTTTGCTCTCGCCTACATCGCAACGGCGATATCCGCGAACGCGGTTGAGATTGCTAGCTTCGAGCGAATCGCCGTCTACAACGATGAGTTCGCCTACACCCGCGCGAGCGATAAGTGTGGCGACTGAAGACCCTGTTCCCCCTCCTCCGACGATTGCTACGCGCAACGATCTGATCTTCTCGTTGAATGGTTCGCCAAATGCAGCTTCTTGTCGCCTTAGCACTTCCGATGGTGCAGCATCGACCCTGTTGCCCATGTGAACTGACAGCTGCGTCCCGAGCACACAGACATGCCGGACGTCAGCCACTCCGTGAGGGGCCGCACCCGTCCGAACTCTGGCACGCCAATGTCCGTCGGCCAAAATCATCGCGACAAGTGATACCTCAGGTCCATTGCAGCCAGCGTATCCCCTCAGAATGCTTTGTTCGTTCTCATCATCCTTCGTCGAGAAATCCAGAACGCCCCTTGGGTGACTGTGGGCAAACCCCAGCTCGAGCCGCTCCTGCTCGCAACGAAAGTAGATATCCTGGAACTTGCGGAGATTGATGCGCAAGTGCACCGGGGAGCTGTCCAGCACCCAGTCGCCATCCATCTCAATCGCGTCAACGGCCACAAAACGCGTTGACGGCGGCAGACCCAGTACGGTTCTCTCAATTTTGCGGAAGAGGACGAGCGCGCCCCGCTCGTCACCGTCGGGGTGCCCGGTCAACCAGCTCTTGAGCTTATCGTCGAGGGAACCGATAATCGAAATCCGATGTCCGTTCATGAACGCCTCGCGTCCGGGTACTTAAACGCCCATGAGATTCGGTCCATAATTGTCCGGACGTCGTCGACCTTTGGCTTCCAGGCATTTTTATGCCAGTGTCTGGACCATCGGCAAAACACTGTCGCCTTGTGCGTACGCGAATCCTCATTGGAACCAGGTCCGCCAGTATTTGGTATTGGCTTGCCGTCAGCCCGGTGAAGTCGTGGGTGAACCCAGAACATGTCCCCACCCGAGCTATTGTAATTCTGCGGAATCTCATACAACACATCGACAGCGTTTGCAGGTTTTGCATCTGCCAGGTAAATCCCTTTCGGCAGCGGAAAGCTTTTGAATATTAGGAAACGGGCGCCCTCCTCTTCTTCAAAATTGACGCCGGCTTTGTGGAGTGTCTCGTAATCAGAATCGAACAACAGGGGCATCATTCAATTCCGGCTTCGGAACTTGCATCCTGCGCGTAGAACTTTTCGATCCCCGGTGGCAGCAAGTCGATCGGGTCCTCGCGCCCAACCAACTGGCCAGGCTGGCCTGGCCTTTTCACATAAAGGTCCATGCTATCCGGTATGCCAGGGCCCACGCCTCGCACCTCGGCGCCGGTTATGAACCGGTTGTCCCAATCGTAATTTTCGTTTTCGATTTTGAACTTGAACTTCTCTTTGGCAGCCATGGATCCTTCTCTCGCAGTTGCTTGGTTTCAAGATATCTCTGGCGCGCACATCCCTCTTCTCCCGTTGATTACGGGCAGGGCTTGACCAGTTGCCTCTTATACGGGAAGCGTTCCTTCGGGTTTGACGGGAATGCGCGTGTTTCGCCACGGAATTCGCGGAATGGAGGTCCAAACCCGCAGGAATAACGCCTGGGCGTCTACCGTTGTCTTAGTGAGGACAAGGGAATCGGCGCATTTGATTTCACAGGTTTGGTCACCACAAGGCTGTAATATTGATCAATCCCCAGCCCTGCCTGCAGCAGCCCCTCCATGAAATCTTGATAGGTAGCCATGGAAAGTGTTGCGACGCGCATCAGATAATCGATCCTTCCGCCAATTGCCCAGCAATCCAAGATTTCGGGAAAATCTTGGATCGCGACCTCGAAGTGTCTTTGGTCCTCAAGGCGATGACGGTCCAGCACGACCTCCACCATTACAAAGATCATGCCGCCAATGAGGGCTGGACTGAGCCGTGCGTAGAATCCCTCAATAATTCCTCCAGCTTCGAGCGCACGGAGCCGATCCGAGCAAGCCGAAGCCGACAAATGGACGCGCTTCGCAAGCTCGCTTTTTGAAATTCGGCCGTCTGACTGAATCTCGGAGAGAATCCGTAAGTCCCAAGCGTCCAGGCCCGCAGGATTGGGTTTCGACTTCATGAGTTGTGCTCTTAGTTAAGCCGTTGTCGACAATAGAATTGACGTCAACCAACCGAGCTTGGTCAGAAGGCTCAAACGCCGATGTTGCGTGCGATGCTGTCCGCAGCCATGCGCTTTCGCCACTCAAGAGGGCCGGAATCATGAATGGAGTTTCCCTCGACATCGACAGCTGCGATGACAGGCATGTCCTTCACCTCGAATTCATAGACAGCTTCCATGCCAAGGTCTTCGAAGGCCACAAGCCGCGCTGACTTAATTGATTTTGAGATCAGGTAGCCAGCCCCTCCCACCGCGATGAGATACGGCGTTTTGTATCTTGCAATCGACTGTATTGCCGCCCGCCCTCTCTCCGCTTTGCCCACCATCGCGAAAAGCCCGGTTTCGGCTAGTACCTTTTCCGTAAAATCGTCCATTCGGCTGGAGGTCGTTGGCCCAGCCGGTCCGACGACTTCATCTCCCACCGCGCGGACGGGTCCAACGTAGTAGATAACGCGTCCCTGCAGATCGAAGGGAAGCGGCTTGCCGGCGTCGATCAACTCGACGATCCGCTTGTGGGCTGCGTCACGGCCCGTCAGCATCGTTCCGGATAAAAGGAGGGTTTCCCCGCAGCGCCACGATGCTGTCTCTTCCTTCGCCAGCGTATCAAGATTGATCCTGCGTACGCCGGCTGGCCTCAATTCGTCCGTTCCAATTTCGGGCCATTCGCTCAGATCGGGCGGCTGGAGGCTGATGGGTCCAGAGCCGTCCAAAGTAAACTTCACGTGCCGGTTGGCGGCACATTGCGGGATGAGGGCCACGGGCTTGGACGCCGCATGAGTAGGATAGGTAGCAACCTTGACGTCAACGACTGTCGTCAGGCCACCAAGGCCTTGGGCCCCAATACCAAGCGCGTTGATCCGCTCATAAAGCTCAATCCGCAGCCCCTCCTCTGGACTGGACGCTCCCCTGGCAATCAGTTCCACCATATCGATGGGCTCGTTCATGGCCTCTTTGGCCAGCAGCATCGCCTTTTCAGCGCTACCACCGATGCCAACGGAGATCAGGCCGGGCGGACACCATCCGCTTCCAAGGGTCGAAACGGTATCGACCACCCAGTCGGCAACCGAGGTGCTCGGGTTCAGGGTGGTAAAGCGTGCCTTGTTCTCCGACCCGCCGCCTTTTGCCGCAATGGTGATCTCAATCCTATTACCTTGCACAAGGTCAACGTGGACCACTGCCGGCGTGTTGTCACGGGTGTTCATCCGTCGGGCAAGCGGATCGGCAACAATTGATGCCCTAAGCGGGTTGTCCGGGTCGAGATATGCCTGACGGACGCCGTCATTCACGAGGTCTGCGAAACTGGCTGCTGAGTTGATGCGGACGTCCATACCGACCTTGGCGAAGACCACCACAAGACCGGTGTCCTGGCACATTGGCCGCCGTCCGAAGGCCGCCATACGGGAATTAGCGAGGATCTGTCCGATGGCATTCTTCGCCGCTGGACTCTGTTCACGCACGTAGGCCTGCGAAAGAGACCGGATGTAATCTGGAGGATGGTAATACGAGATGTACTGAAGGGCGTCGGCAACGCTCCTTGTGATATCCTTGCCGGCGATGGTCCGCGTTCTATTTCCCACCGATTTCATCCAAATGAGCTGAGACCATTGACCATTTTGAGGATTTGGAAGCTTCGCACCCCCTGTTCGCCGCCCTCGTATCCATAGCCGCTTTGCTTGACGCCTCCATAAGGCGCGTCCGCGGAAACCCCTTTCAGGTAATTCACACTGACAGCTCCCGCTGAAAGACTATTAATCAGCTTTCGTTGCGCATTGGCAGCGTCCGTGAAGAAGTAAGCGGCCAAGCCATAATCGGTGGCGTTGGCCTCCTCGATCGCCTCATCTAGCTCGTCAAAAGGCGCAATCGTAAGGATCGGTCCGAACGGCTCTTCATGCAGCACTCTGGCTTCTTTCGGTACGCCCGTCAGGATGGTTGGCGGCCAGTAGAAGCCCGGCCGGTCGAGCCGAGAGCCACCGGTCTCGATACGGGCGCCGCGTTCGACCGCATCCTTGGTCAGGCGCTGCATGGCCTCGATTCGCCGCGTGTTCGCCATAGGACCCATGTCAGTTGAGGGGTCGTCTGGTAGCCCGATTTTGATCTTTCGAGCCGCATCCGTCATTTGGGACAGGAATTCCTCATAGCGGGACCGGGCGACGAGAACCCTGCTGGGCGCGTTGCAGCTCTGGCCAGCGCACTCGAACTTGTATTCCGAAATTGCCGGGATGGCCTTTCCCAGGTCGGCATCCTCACACACAATAACCGGCGAGTGTCCACCGAGTTCAAGGATGCAACGCTGCAAGTTATTCGCGGCGAGCGTGGCCAGCTGTTTCCCCACCTCGGTCGAGCCCGTGAAAGTCAAGACCTTCACTATTGGCGAACTGAGGAGATGCCGCGATATATGCACTGGAACACCGAAGACGAGATTGACCACGCCATCCGGAATGCCTGCTTGACGCAACGATTCCACGATATGGACAGCTACGCTCGGTGTCTCTTCAGCCCCTTTGAGGATCACCGGACAGCCTGCCGCCAGCGCTGGGGCGAGCTTGCGGGCGATGAGAACGGCCGGATAATTCCATGGCGTAAACGCAGCAACAACACCGAGCGACTCCGGGACGACCATCCGGTTCGGGCCCACCGGAATCGGGGCCGACAGCTCTTCGGCATGTCTGCCGTTCCATTCCAGCGTTTCGACGGCGCGCAGGTACTCACCTGTCGCTTCGGCAATCGTCTTTCCCTGTTCGGCCGACAGGTCCCTGGCTGCGGCTCCAGCCTTCTCTGCTAGAATCCTGGCGGCGGCTACGAGGATCTCGCCACGATCCTTGGCTGGCCGCGACGACCACGCCTTGCGGCTCCGTTCTGCCGAAGCGAGAGCCTCATCCAAATCCGACACCGTCGCCGAAGCCACCGAAGCAAATACCTTCTCCGTCGCCGGATTAACTACCGGCAATGTGGCTCTGCTACCGCCGGCTCGCCATTTGCCATTGATAAAGAGCTGGTGGCTCCTGGCGTCGGACATCGCGCGCTCCACTTGTGTAATTCTTGCCATACGAGTGCCGTTTCAATATCGAAACCGCTGAACTCGCTCGAGCCAGTTTCATCGCGATGGTCGCGGTGGGTCAAATATCGATTAGTGCCGAAATCCATCTGGAATCCAGATCGATCTTTCGAATGGCAAATAGTCGTGCCGTATTTTATAGATCGACGGCTGTCAGGTCGCGTCAGGAATGGATGCTGCCCAGCCGCGGCTCTCTATTAACTCTCTGGCCACCTTGGGGATGATCTTGCGGACCGCGGAGACGGCCGCAGAACGCTCGTCCTTCGGATTTACAGCAAGCACAACCGAGCGGGTAATCACCGGATCAACGATCTTCACGGTCCGCACCAGCCCTTGAGCGGCTTCTTTCTGAACCGCAGACGGGGCGAGAATAGAATGGGCTTTGCCCTCTATGACCATGTTGATGATCGTTGAAAGCGAGTCCACTTCAAACTTGACGTCCAGCGCGCAACCATGTTGTGCGACGACATCAGCCACGGAACGCCTTACATTGTTGTTGCGCATGGGAACAGCCAGCGGGAATGCATGCAGGTCAGCTAGAGATATTGCATCTTCGAAGGGTGGCTCACCGGACGGGACCACCAGACAAAGGTTTTCGCGCGCTAGCACCGTCATTCGCCCTACACTGTCCGCGGTGCGGTAGAGGACCGCCAGATTGAAGCGTCCAGCAGCCATCCACTCCTCCAGCGGGCCAGTCATTCCCTCGACCATCTTAAGGGACACTTTGGGCAGTTCGTTTCTCACCGACTCAAGCAGCAGGCCGCTCAGGACGCGGGCTGCTCCAGATGGAATGCCAATAGTTACCTCCCCTGCAGGGGAAGAAGCTGTGTTGGTCAATTCCACCTCGGTAAGTCGAATTTCGTTGAGGATCGCCCGTGCCCGCTCGAGCAATTTGGCTCCTGACGCGGTGACGCTGACGCCGGTTCTGTCGCGTATCAGCAGCTGAGTGCCGAAGCCCTCCTCTAGTTGACGCACATGCAGGCTCAGCGCACTCTGGGCGACATTAAGGAAACCAGCGGCCTTCGTAAAACTGCCTGCTTCGACCACGCCGACGAAATATCTTAACTGCCTGATTTCCACGGGTACATCCGAGGGTGGACTCCAATGGATGTAATCTATCTCGAAATGCGATGGCGCGATAGCAATAATTGTGCCACGCTGCAGCGATCCAGTGGCGACGCAATTGGATCGCCGTGGTCTCTTGTCGTCCCGTCCGGTCTCTTCAGTTGTTAAGACGCCGTTTGGATATCGGAATTTTTGTTTGAGGTGAGGCGAATTGTGTTTCGAGTTCCGGACGTGGACAAAACCGGGTCGTGGGCGGATGACCCAGTTCGTCAGGAAGACAAAGCGCTACCTGGATTGGCGAAATCGCGCGGCGTTTCTGTTCCAGACCCCCAAAACCTGGCTCTGGTGCTGAAAAAAACGTTGCACGCAAGCGCGATATCGCGGTCGATACGGGATGAGCCGGCCAGACAGCGCCGGCGCTCAGGCGACCTGGATGACATCCGCCAGCGCTGGCCCTGGCCAAGCATCTGTTCGTAACGGCGCCTACCATCGCTAAAGCTCACGGACAAGCCGCCTATCTCGACTTCGTCGTGCAGGCAATCCGCCGATCCAACGACAGAAGGGCTTCGAAAGCCTCCCCCGCCGCTGGGCCGTCCAGCGAACTTTCGGCTGGATGACCCGATGGCGGCGCCTCGTGCGCGACTACGTGCAGCGCGTCGACGTCTCTCACGACATGATCCTCGTCGCCATGGGCAATCTGCTTCGCTGAAATGCCCATCCGTGAATTTCAAAAACGGACAGACGCCCAGCTAGGCTTTCGGGCCCATGGCGATTATCTCACGGGCCCTTCGAATCACCGGTGCATCAACCATCTTTCCGTCTAAGGCGAAAGCACCTCTGCCCTGCGCCGAGGTATCGTTTTGCGCCGCGACGACACGACGGGCCCACTCGAGTTCCTGCTCGCTTGGCGAGAAAGCCTCATTGAATATGGCCACCTGGGTCGGGTGGATCGCCAAAGCTCCGACAAAGCCAAGCCGCCGCGCGTGAGCCGCGGCCTCACGAATCTTATGCGTGTCTGAGAACTCGCCGATGCTTCCTACGAAGCCAAGCGGTAGCAAGCCTGCGGCACGAGCAGCAAACAAAACGGAAAGGTTCGGCGTCAAGAGAAGGTCGAGTTCCGGGGCACCACCAACTGAGGCACTGAAGTCTTCAGGGCCCAGCGCCATTGCAATCATCCTGGGATCGGCCGACGCAATGGCCGCGAGATTTTGCAATGCAGCTGGGGTCTCGATCTGTGCAAGGAACCGGATTTGACCCGGCACAAGATTTCTTTCTCGTTCAAGTTCCAGTACCGCATTCGCGATCTCCGATACCCATTCTGACGAATCCGTTTTCGGAAGAACAAGTGCATCAACACCCGCCATCACTGCTGCATCAAGATCTGCCGCCAAGGGGCGCAAACCACGATTCACACGGATCAAGACAGATGCGCCCTTTCGGCCCACCTTTGCCACGGATGCAGAAAGCCGCTTTCGCGACTCCTCTTTCTGATCCTGGGGAACCGAGTCCTCAAGGTCCAGTATGACGCCATCTGCCCCGCGCTCATGAGCAGTCTCCACAAAGCGCGGAACATGAGAGGGAACGAAAAGCAGCGATCTCCAGCGGGGAATGGACATCGGTCTTTCAATGGCCGGAACGGTGCGCTTCATGAAGATCTGCTGCCGGTTTTAGTGCGGGCTGTGTCAGTGAGCTGGCTGGGCGGCCGTGGGACTGGAAGGGGTCAGAGAGGTTGGTATGCACTCTGTGGGTCGCGACCGCGCCCCCTTGCCCACAAGAGGCGTGCTCATGCTGAGGCGGCTCTTGCGCGCAAACCTGCTTGAACCTCCTCGCGGACAGCCTCGGTATGAGCGCCAAGAGCCGGAACGGGGCGCAGCAACGGGCGCTCAGAGTTGAAGATCGCCGCCGGCGCTATCGTCTCGATGGTTCCTTCGGGTGTTCCGACCTGCACCTTGCGAATGTGTGGGTGCGTTGAAACATCCGCGACTTCGTTCAGTCGGCCATATGCCAACCCGGCCGCCTCGAGCTCCCGCATCGCTTCATGGCAGGATAGTTCGGAAAACCGCCGTTCAATGATCTTATCAAGTTGCGCACGGTGACCGAGGCGCTCCATATTATCGGCGAAACCAGGTGTGCGTATAAGCGCCGGCTGCTTAAGAAATTTCTCGCAGAAATTTACCCATTCCCGGTCATTCTGAACCGAAAAGATGACCTCTTTGCCGTCGGCACAACGGTAAGCGCCATACGGCGCCAGCGACGGGTGTTTCACGCCGGCGCGTACCGTATGGTAGCCGCTATAGTCGTTTTGCAGAACCGGCACGTTCATCCAGTCGGCGATTGCATCGAACAGTGACACCTGGATGCTGGTGCCTTCACCGGTGACCTCGCGATGATAGAGGGCCTGAAGAATGGCGCTATGTGCTGTCATGCCTGCCGAGATGTCGCAAACCGACACACCCACACGGGCGGGCCCCTGTTGCGTCCCGGTGATCGCACACAGACCAGTTTCGGCCTGGACGATGAGATCATAAGCCTTCAAGTGGGAATACGGCCCCTGCTCTCCGAAACCAGAGATATCGCAGGTGATCAGCCGTGGAAAACGCCGACGTAGATCCGCAGACCCGAAACCCAATTTTTCAATACTGCCCGGCTTCAGATTTTGGATCAATACGTCGGCACCGGCAATGAGCGTGTCCAGGACGGCGCGGTCCGCCTCAGATCTCAAGTCCAGACAGACCGACTCCTTACCCCGGTTGAGCCAGACGAAGTAGGCGCTCTGACCCCGCACCAACTTGTCGTAGTTTCTGGCAAAATCCCCTTCGGGCCTCTCGATCTTGATCACCCGGGCGCCGGCGTCAGCAAGGCGAGACGAAGCGTAAGGCGCAGCAACCGCCTGCTCCACGGCAACGACTGTGATCCCCTCAAGAGACTTCTGCATGCGACACCGTGTTTTCATCCAACGTTATCGGCTTGAACTCGACGACGGTTCAGTATCGCCAGCAATCGGTTCTGTTCGTTCCCGACGATGGAAAATCCCTCGTCGACCCCCATTCCCGGCTTTGCGAGCATCATGTCGGCCTGGGTCGCTACCGAAATGTGCACTGAAGCCTGGGCGGAGAGATCTGTCTCGGTACAACTTCCTCCGACATACGCTCCGACCCTGTTTTCCTTGCAGATGAGAACTGCGCGGGCCGTATCGGCGATTGAGCCTACGTCTGGCGTCTTGATTTGGACCAGATGCGTAGCCTTCGCTTCGGCAAAGAGCCGAATATCCTCAAGCGTATTGCATCTCTCGTCCACGACAATGCGGGCTCTGGAACCGCGGTTGTCCAAAATCGACACGATCTCCGCGTAGTTCTCAATTTGCGCTTGAGTCGAACCAAAATCCGCAGGAGACTCGACATTGAGCGCGAAACCCGGAACGCTCTCGGCAACCCTGCAGATAAAGTCGGCGATCCGTTGCGGCTCCAAGCCGATTTCGAGGCCGATCCAGCCATATACATCGAAATGCAGCACCGGATGATACCCCGGGAGACCGATTTGGCGCGTACGCGTTGCAACCCACTTCACGAAATCCATGAACGTCTGGCCGTCGGTGCCGAATTTCTGCCGAGAGTTGATAAGGCCGTGGGGAAGAATGTCCACGCCTTTCAAGATCATTCTGTCAACGTTGATTTCGCGAGCATCGCCGCTCTGGCAGTAAATTGGGACGCGGCACGTGGGTAGCGGCAGATCAAACTCGGCGCATACGATCTCCGCCATTGTCTTGCGCTGAAGGTGGGCGGCTGCGCGAAGAAGCGCTTGGCTCACGCCATATTCAATAGCCAGAGGTATCCGCAAATGCTCGACGGATTCAAAAACCCTCGTGCAAGAATCAATAAACCGAGAGGCATCGACATCAAAAAGCCTCGGCGCGACGACGCATGACGTTAGATCTGAGATTTGGTTAGTGTCGAACAGAGGATCGCGTCCACCGGCACCAGCGTACTGGACGTTCATCATGTCACCCCAAACAACGGTCTCGTCCGCAAGGACGAGCCCGATGCTGAGCGAAGATGCCGGAATACGAATGGACTTGAACCCGGGGGTCGTCGGTGCGCCGACATACATAAAGCCGTCCTGGATTGCGCCGGACCTAATGGCTTCCTGATCGTCATAGAAAAATGCGCCGTTGCCAGGCGCTAGCAGGACATCTTTGATCTGCACTTCGTTTCGCTCGATTCATTCCAGAGCCATTGACGGGCGACGCACTTCCACGGCTACCTGCCAACTATGTGCCATTTAGCGTTGGGTTCGCCAATATAATGTCCAGGACGGAACCATCGCGTTTTGAGATGACCGGCACCTTCCTGGCCTGCCCGATCGTCCCTGAGGTATGGCTTTCGACGCGATGGCGGAGCGAAGATATGGCCAGAAAGAGACACAGTGCGGACGACCCGAGGTCCGTTCCCGCCATTTGGCAACTTCTTCTGGTTGATGCCCCAGGGCTTCGCCAGCGCTCTCAGTCTCTCTTGATGAGGTGGACAGGCGCTCGTAACGGCATCATCCTCGTGAGAGGCGTGCCAAGATGGCTGCTGTCGAGCACTCATCTGGGGGAAACCGTCCATGAGCAATATTAACACCGATCTCAGTGCTGTTGCCACTATTGGCCTCGATCGGCCTCGATCTGGCCAAGCATGCCTTCCAGGTTCAGGCGATCGATGCCGCAGGCAGCGTCCTCACGACCCGGGCGCTGCGGCGGAAGGATGTTTTGACGGTTCTTCGAACCCTTGCCGTGCTGCCTCATTGGCTTGGACGCGTGTGGCTCGGCCCATCACTGGCTCGCGAACTCATGAAGTTCGGCCATGACGTGCGGCTGATGCCGCCAGCCTATGTGTAGGCTTACGTGCGTCGCCAGAAGAACGATGGCTGATGCAGCAGCCATCTGCCAGGCGGTGACAGCGCCCTTCGATGCGTTTCGTGCCGATGCGATCGGTCGGGAACCAGGCGGCGCTCATGCATCAAAAGGTACTCGTACTTGGTTGCCCAACGCACCCAACTGCTCAATACCCCTTCGCAGCCATCTGGCCGAAATCGGGATTATCTCAGCCCAGCGACCGAACAACGCGCGCGCCTTGGATACCCTCGTCACCGAGGGCAACGACATGATCCGGCGACAGTGCGTTCGGCATTGTTGCCGTTGGTGCGCCAACTGAGCGAACTAGCTGTGAGCTTTCAGTAGGTTGTCCATCCGGTCCAAGCCGGGAAAGCTGAGGTTGTCGAAGCTTCAGTGATTCTCGGAGGACCGAATGAACATCCATCAGAACGCCCGTCTGACGCCGCTGCGTCGAGAGGAGATAGCCCGCGACGTTGTTGAAGGCTGTCTTTCCAAAGCCGATGCGGCGCGAACATACGGGGTGGTGGCGCGCTGGGTGGAGCGCTTCCGGGTCGAGGGAAGCGCCGGCATGATCGACCGTTCCTCGCGGCCCAAAACAAGCCCCGAAGCAAACCGAAGTCCGGCACGTCCTCTCTTCATCCTCCGTCCCGCGAAGGACATTCATCCGCCCCTGTCGAATCTCGTTATCGGATGTTCTCCCTTTCGTTTGGTGGACCGGCTATATCACCGCCGTCGCTTCCTCTCGCGCCCAGCGGAACTCACTGCCATCGGACCATATATTCTGTGCATGATGAGGCTAATCTGCGAGCAAGGGCAACGGTCGCTCTTTGTCGGCCCCGGCGCTTAGCGACGTTCATCGCCCGAGCTTTCAGCCATGACCACTTTTTCACCACCGTCAGCAAGACTTGCGCGGCTTCATAAAGTCGCGTTCGCATCATGGAGTCACCGCACAGGGAAACACGTCCCGACGCGATTGTCCTCGCCTGATTGATGCAGCGCGGCGTTAACCCAAGAGCCGGCCTACGGCCTTCGCATTCTTGAAGTGGGCAGGAATGTCGACTGTAGCCTTGAAAGCCAGCGCAACGACAGGTCTGCGCCTTGAGAAAGGCCTTCGCATGACGGGTTTCGACGCAGATGCAGGTAGTCCGGCTCCCGCCAGACCACTGAACAACCATTGTGATAAGGGAGCAGCTTCAAGCCCGATCCGGGCCAAATTCCAGGCGGGGTTCTTCAACGCCTCAACAAGATCGTCCGGATGGCTCGCGACCTTCATCTCTCGGCAAATGCGGCCTCCTTCATCCACGATGCAAACGGCCGTCTCTTTCACGGAGACGTCCAGTCCGGCATAATGCTTCATGCTGCGCTTGCTTTCCTGATGCTTGTGGCTGTTCACGCAGACCACGTTTTATCATCAGCTCGAAGCGCAGCACCTCAAACATCCGTTCAAGACGTGGGGCTAGCCGAATACATGGGGTAATCGGTTTCCCAAGTCTTAGCTATGGAAGTGGGTGGCTGTTCCCCGACAGGATGGAATACGGGCTCACGATTCGCACCGGGCCCAGGCATCTCAGGGAGAACAGCCATGGAAGACTATATCGGCCTCGATGTTTCGATGAAAGAGACAGCGGTTTCCATTCGACGTGAAGGCAAGCGCGTCTGGCGTGGGAGGTGCGCCTCTGATCCAAAGGTCATTGCCGAGCTTGTCCGCAAGCGGGCGCCGGCCGCAAAGCGCGTCGTGTTCTATCGGTGTGGTTCTATCATGCGCTGCGCGCAGAGGGTTTGCAGGCGATCTGCATCGATGCTCGTCATGCCAAAGCAGCGCTCGACATGGCCGCGAACAAAACCGACGCGAACGATGCCGACGGTTTGGCGCATCTTGCAGAAGTAGGGTTCTTTCGTGAGTGCGAGTGAAAGGCTTCGACAGCATGCTGACGCGCGCGCTCGTTGCGGCACGCACCAGGCTGGTCAGGATCACGACCGAACTCTCAAACCAGATCCGAGGGCTCATGAAGACATTCGGACTGCTTGTTCCCGCCGGCAAAGGAAGCACCTTCGAGAGGAAAGTCCGCAATCTCCTTGTCGACCAGGACGGCCTCCTATCGTGCTGCCGAGGCTGGAAGCCTGGCGCAACATGCGCGTTCGGGCCGCGGAACTCGGGCGTCAGCTTGTCGCTGGTGCGCGTCAAGGCCGAGCGTGTCAAATACTCGTGTCGATCGCCGGTGTCGGCGCAATCACCGCGACTTCGTTCGTGACCGCATTGAGGAGCCGGACAACTTCAAGAAATCTCGCCTCGTCGGCGCCTGGCTTGGACTGACGACCCGACGATACCAATCGGGAGAGGTCGACTATGATGGCCACATATCCCGGCGGGGCGATCATCATTTGCGAGGGCTTCTCTACGAAGCTGCGACGTCATCCTAACCCGCAGCTGCGCCGACAGCAGCCTGCGAACATGGGGTCTAAAACTCCGGGAGAGGAACGCAGTTAGTCGTGATCGTCGTAGTGGAAACGCTTGACCGTAGCGTCCTTGATGGTGCGGTTCATGCGCTCGACCTGGCCGTTGGTCCAAGGATGCTTTGGCTTTGTGGTTCGATGTTCGATATCGTTCCTGGCGCAGGCGAGTTCGAAGGCATGAGCCCGGAATATCTCGCCATTTGCGATCGCTTCCTTGATCAGTGGAACGGCCGAACCGCCAGCTCCTGGCGTGGTGAACTGTATGCCGTTGTCGGTGAGCAGGATCTTGTAAGGGACGGCGGCGATCAGGCGGAGCAGAAACTCTTTGGAAATGGCTGTCGGAGCCTTCTCGTGCAGTTCGACGAAGGCAAATTTCGAGGTCCGGTCGATGGCGACGAACATGTGTAGCTTGCCCTGCTCGGTTCGGACCTCCGCGATATCAACGTGGAAGAAGCCGATCGGATAGGCCTTGGACTTCTTCTTCGCCGGCCTGTCGCCTTCGACATCCGGCAATCGGCCGATGCCGTGGCGCTGCAGACAGCGGTGCAATGAAGAACGTGTCAGATGCGGGATTGTCGGCTGCAATGCGTAGAGGCAATCATCGAGCGGCAGCAGCGTGTGCCGGCGGAAGGCCACAACGACAGCCTCTTCCTCGACAGACAGAATCGTCGATCTCGGCTCCCTGGGGCCGGTGATCGGCGGTCGAACTCCGCTTCTTCCACTTAGCGACCGTCTTAGGATTGATGCCGTAGCGCTTCGAAAGCTTCCTCAGGCTCGCTTGATGGGATGGACGGCGCCCGCAACGGCATCATCCTCGTGAGAGGCGTGCCAAGATGGCTGCTGTCGAGCACTCATCTGGAAGGAGCACCGTCCATGGGCAATATTAACACCGATCTCAGCGCTGTCGTTACCGTTTGCCTCGATCTGGCCAAGCACGTATTCCAGGTTCACGCGATCGACGCCGCCGGCCGTGTCGTCACGACCCGCGCGCTGCGGCGGAAGGATGTTCTGGCATTCTTCGAATGCCTGCCATGCTGCCTCATTGGCTTGGAAACGTGTGGGTCGGCCCATCACTGGGCTCGCGAACTCATGAAGTTCGGCCATGACGTGCGGCTGATGCCGCCAGCCTATGTGAAGGCTTACGTGCGTCGTCAGAAGAACGACGCTGCTGATGCAGCAGCGATCTGCGAGGCGGTGACGCGCCCGTCAATGCATTTTGTGCCGGTGCGATCGGTCGAGAACCAGGCGGCGCTCATGCATCACAAGGTCCGCGAACTTCTGGTGGCCCAGCGCACTCAGCTGCTCAATGCCCTTCGCAGCCATCTGGCCGAAATCGGGATCATCGCCGCCCAGGGACCGAACAATGCGCGTGCCTTGGCTATCCTCGTCATCGAGGGCAACGACATGATCCCGGCGACGGTGCGTTCGGCACTATTGCCGTTGGTGCGCCAACTGAGCGAACTCGATGCCGAGATCAGGCAGAGCGATCAGGCCATTCTGGCCCTCGCCAAGACCGATGAAACGGCACGCCGCCTGATGACCGTTCCCGGCATCGGCCCTGTTACTGCCTCCGCGCTTGCGGCGAGCGTCCAGGATATCTCGGCTTTCTCAGGCCCGCGCGAATTCGCCGCCTTCCTTGGGCTCACACCAAGGCAAAACTCCTCAGGCGGAAAGGAACGGCTGGGGCGTGTATCCAAGATGGGAAACCGATATCTGCGAAAGCTGCTCGTGGTGGGGGCTCATGCTGTTCTGTTCCATCGCAAGCGTTCCGGCGATGTGTTGAGAAACTGGGCGGATCGCCTGATGGAGACCAAGCCCTTCAGGCTTGTCGCCGTAGCGACCGCCAACAAACTCGCCCGTATTGCCTTCGCACTCATGCGCGACGAGACACATTATGTCGGCACGCCGGCGTAACAGGAGCATCGGCTAAGGCCGCCATCCGGAATCGAGGGTGACAATGACGTGATGGGGTGGTCGCGGGTGCGGTCATTAAACCGCAGCAACAGGCCGGAGACATGACCGCACCCGCGACCACCCCATCGCCGAAAATAAACCCTTGATCGGCGGGCGCCGTCCAGACATGACTATGCTGTATCGCTCGACGGATCGCCTCTGTCGTTGTGGCGCTCCCATGCAGAATCTGGCCCATAGCGCATCCTTTGATCCGGACGACAATGATGAACCATCAAAGCCTGGGATCAAACACCTAGAGATAACACATCCAGCTCACCACGGCGGGAGCCGGCGGCTCCGCCGTCCCGTTGACAGCATTCGGTTCGTCGGCCTGACACTGAGACACTTGAGCCCGAAGCGCAGCAGTTTGCTGAGCTTCACTTTCGCGGACGGCGCAATTCAAAGAATTGATATTTCTTTCCATCAAATACAACCGGCCCAAGGTAGGAATAGCCCATTGGGGTTCTCGTTTTGAGCGCTCGTATATTCGTGGAGCGTACGAGAGAGACCAACCGATCGATAGATTGGGTTGCGAAGGCGAATTCGATCACCGGCTGAAGGCTTTCCGGCCCAATCCCCTGACCGCACCGGGCTCCGAACAGGAAGCATGCGGTTTGAATGTCGTTTTCACCGAAGCGGCGCAGCCCGGACTTGCCTACAAAGCGCAAATCGCCATTAGCCTTTCGTTCATAGACCATCCAGAATCCGTACCCGTGGGTCTCCCAGTCATGAAGATAGAGGGACAGCCAAGCATCAGACATTTCCCGGGTTGGCGGAATTCCCTCCATGAATTTGAATACCAGCGGATCACAGTGCAGACAATGCAGGGCCTCGGCGTCCCAAGTACGAACTGGGCGCATGAATAAACGTTCTGTTTCCAGATTCATGTGAAATTCCATCCATTGGAGAGATGCGCCAGCAAAGACAGCCCAAGTCAAGGCGGGTAAGGGCGCGTAGCTGCGAATGAGGTGCGTACCTTCGAAGTAGCGCAAGATGGGGCCGTAAGCCTCTATCGATCTCTGACCACGCGTTCGCCGGTATTCGATTGCGCATCCCCGATAGCGTCGGCGGTTAAAAACGAGAGCACTCGTTCCGAATAGACTTGCAAATTGGTTTGAGACAAAGTCTTCTCCTTGGCCCGTGACGTTCTGCGAATACCGAATACATGTGCCGTGCCAACCAGAAATCTATTTGAAAAATAACGGCATAGCTCCAATGCTGCTACGTTGTATGTCTGACATTGTCGGAAATGACGACGCAGAGCGTGTCGACTGCCCAGTGAATTCCGCTTGCTCTTCGTGGATTTGCCCACGCTGATCCTCATGCAGGTCTCGTTCGGCCGTGTCCTATATTGTGACCGGCCGATCAGGACACAGCTTGGGTTAAGTCTGTCGTAATTAATTGGCCTCATATCCGGCAGCCTTGAAGAAGTTTCTGCATCCACTTGGCTCGAACAGATGGCAGATATCGTCGCCGAGAGCTTCGCAGAGAGCGTCGAAAGTTCTGGCCGCCTTCTTTCGCAGCGCGCCTTGAGTTTTGAGTAGGCCAGCTCGATGGGTTGAGATCGGGCGATTATGGCGGCAGGAACAGGAGCCAGGCGCCCCATTGGCGAACCAGTTGAGCGGCGCCCTCGTTCTTTTAGAAGCCGAGATTGTCGAGAATGACGACGTCGACGGGCGACAGTCGGGAGCGAGTTTCGACGCAGCGCTCGAAGATGGCGGCATTGGCCCGGAAACAGCCAGCCCTGCGGCTTCGTGACGCTTGATGGGTGGAGACTCCCGAGCGGATTCCTACGCCGCGCAAGCTGCCAACAATATTGAGCCCAGACTAGGTGGTGCGCTTTCTCGGGGCGCTGCCACCACTGAAGGCACGCACCGCGTTGACCACCGCCTATGCCGCCGGCCTGCGCGCATCGGAGGTGGTAAGCCTGAATTGTTTCCCGGACGCGGCGACAAGCTGGGACTACCTGCGCTGGTGCGGAGGCGGCAAGGAGACCGCATATCCTTCCTATTCGCCAAGGGTCGGAAATGGTGTGATCGACCAAGCGATTAAGTCTACGGCACGCTGAAGTATCGCCGCGGTCTGAGCACGGCTGGGTGAAGCGGCGATGACATGCCCGATGTAGTCTCCATTATCGCCTTTCCTGACGATCGGCGTCTTGGGTTCAACAATAAATTTGACCTCGACGACACCTGGTACGGCGGCCGCCCGGCTGCCGCCTTCGATCCAATCGAGAATGCCATCGCGATCAGGAACTAAGCACCGCGAAGCCACAGTCTGCGAATGCCTTTTGCGCAAATCCCATTCCTCGCCGATGACAAGCTTGATGTGCTCGGTGACGAGATCGACACCGTAAGCCAGTCGGACCCGTTCAGGTTCCCCAACACCAAGACGCGGATTAACCTCAATGACGACTGGGCCACCCTTCGTCCAGCGGAATTCAATATTCGATGGCCCCCAGCCAAGGCCGAGAGCTCGCAGACAGCTCAGCGAAACATCGCCGATACGTTGATGCTCATCATCAATCAGCGGGGCCGGACAGGTGCACTCACGAACGACGAAATACGGTGGCGGGCCGAACTCGTAGGCGCTAATTCCAATGACCTCAGTTCCCATTAAATTAGCGACATAAAGGGGGCCTTGTACGAACTCTTCGACCACTATCCTTGGCGAAGACCGCCATATATGCTTCCCGCCCAACAGATAGGTCGTATGTTCGGCCAACTCATCGATATTGCGGCACAATCGGACACCGATGCTTCTGATGCCTACGGCTGGCTTCAGAACAACCGGCAGGCCAATCTCTGCGGCAGCCCGTTCTGCATCCGTCGCATTCGCTGCTAAGCGATAAGCGGGTATTGGAACGTCGGCATCATCGAGGAGCTGACGTTGAGTGAATTTGTCGCAGCACCGTTCAACGGATGCGGGGTTCGGTCCCGGTAGACCGAAATGTCGGCAGAGCTTGCCAACTGTCGCAGGAATCGACTCATCGAGGCCCGCAAACCCGGTAATGCCGGCAATGTCATAGGTCGCACGCAGCCGCGAACATTCGTGGATCAGCGCATTGAGATTGTCTGTATCGATACGGATTGCCTCGATCCCCTTCGCCGCAAGATAGTCGTATTGAGTTGGATCCGCCGTCAGGGTAATTGGATGAAGACCAAGACGCTGGGCCGCTTGGATGTATAGCGGACCATTACCCATTGACGCTCCAACCATAATGAGTGCTCTTTTTGCCATTGGCTTTAACCCCGACATTGCGTCCTGTGTGGCGGTACGAGTTTGAATCGTCATCTACTTTTTCAGCCGTGCCTGACTCAGACCTTGCCGTGAGCGTATCATCGTCAGCGATTTGCGGTCGCAAAGATCCTGTAAATTTTATTCGAAGGATCTGTTGCAAGAGTTGGATTCGCACGTGAAGAAAGTGGCGAGCTGCTGGTCAGGGTCAACTCAGGGAACTGCTGGATAAATTCTGGGGGGCTTTGCCGCTGCTTTAACGGCGCCCCATAGATCGTTGGCTGCGTCCCCTCTGGCAGCTGGGTGCCCACGGCCTTGTTCGCCGGGTTCCTCTTGCGGGCCTGGCTCACACATGACGATCGAGCACGACTTGAACGGTGCTCTTGGCCGGGATACGCACCTCGCCGGCGAGCTTGCGCACCAGCAACTCGCGTATCTTCATGGCGTATCCTTTGCTGAGGAATTCAGAAGCCCATGCCGGTTGGCTACGGCACCAGCATCGGAGGCATGAAAGAGGTGTCGCCTACTGGAAGAACCGGATTGCTCAACAACCAGATGATCGCGGGACTGTCACGCCCTGTGCCGATTGGCTTATCGTTCCTGGGTTTTGAAGAACTCGAGGACGGAAAGCAAAGCGACCCTATCGGGTTCGATATCACAAAAGCTACGGCCAACTGGTCGTGCAGGATTCACCTGGCAAGATGCTGCGGTCCGGACCGGGTGAAGAACGACCGTCACCCTCTCGGCTCGTTTCTAGAACGATATTGTGAGAACTCTCATGCCGTTCTGGAAGCCACGCGCAACTGGGATGGCGATGTACGACTGGCTCCACCACATCTGCGTTGTGTTGGCGTACCCCTTGAAGGTGAAGGCGATCGCCGACGCCAAGATCAAGACGGACACGATCGACGCGACTGTGCTGGCGCACCTTCTTCGGGCTGATCTGGTGCACCCCAGCCCTCAATTTCCAGATGTGAATTCGGCGCGGAGCCTGATCTTTTGATCTTTGGTGACGACGCTTGGTTGAGATGCTGCGCTCGGTTATCTGTCGAGACCCGGCATACCATTTCTAAAGGCCCAGCCGGACAAAACCGATCACATTGACGCCCGCGGCATTCCCCAGATGATGCGGGTCAACCTGTTCCGCCCGATGCATGTGAAGACGCTAGACTAACCAGCCAGAACGTCGGGCACTGCTGTCGGCACGCAAGCTGCTGCAGGACAAGGCGACTGCCATCGAGAACGACATCCGGGGGATCTTGCGCAATTTCGGGCTCAAGCTTGGCAAGGCCAGTGCCGCAAGCTTCGAGGATCGCATCCGCAAGCTCGCCGAAGGCCTGCCTGACCTGATCGAGGAGCCGCTGCTCCGATCCACGAAGCAAGCTGCGCGCGCTCGCTCGGGAGGATGAGACGTGCCGCCGTCTGATGCGGTCCCAGGGGTCTGGCCGGGGGCGCGAAGATGGCCGCAGGGTCGAACCGGATCGCGGAATTGATGAACGTGAAATTTTAAAAGCCGGAAGAAAGCTAGACGATAAGTTCCCACTTGCCGGTGGGACGCTGGCCCTCGCGGACGATGGATGAGGTGAGTTCGCAAACTTGCTTGTTCCGCTTCGGGAATTCAGCAGAATCTGCCCGATAGCGTTTTTCGCCGCCTGACTCTGTTCGCGCGCGTATGCCTGCGAAAGGTATCGGATACAGTCGGGAGGATGGAGTTCGAGATGTACCCGAAGCGCGTCGGCGACGCTTTGTGATATCCTTGCCAGCATTTCGCTGCGCGACCGATTCAGTGCGCATCGCCTCATCGTGAAGCGCCGGGCAGCTTTATCACTCCAACGTCGTTCTCAAATGCAATTTCAGTTCCAAATGGCTCCGAGAGCTTCTGTAGGCGTTCCAGAATGGCCTTTGCTTGCGACCTGGCAACCAACTTCGGGATGCCACGATTGGCAAATCTCTGGGCATAGCCCAGCTCGATTGGATATAGCCGCAATTCAGCGAGATGATTTCTTTCAAATCGGCTGACTGTGATGATGCTCTCGTAGTAGATCGGTGCGGCGAGCGCGCCCACAAAGCCGCCTGCCCTGGGGTATCCTTTTGTCTCTTCGTCGACCGTCACCTCTGCATCGGTGTCGGTTCGTGGATTCTTGCCGTAGAGGGCGAACATGTCAGCCCCTACGGGCGTCCGCAGGTCGTCGTAGAAGAAATTCCCCAGGCTGTAGAGGATTGGTCGGCCTTTGTAGATCTCGATGCCTCTCAATAGGTGCGGCCCGTGTCCGACATATGCATCCGCCCCTGCATCTATTGTCTTACGCGCAAAGGATTGCTCGTAATCTGGCGGTTCCTGGCTCCAGTTTCCGGGCTCGTGACAATGGTTGGTGACGACGCAGAAATCAGAAAACTGCTTGCCGCGGCGAACGTTTCGCAGGATATCAGCGACATCGCCCGCGTCGGGTTCGTAGCTATAACCGGCCTTGTCGCCAGATTTGAACGTCGCTCCAGCGAGACTAAGCCGGTTCGGGTTCTTATGGTCGGGACTGGGATTGGGTAGCGAATCACTCACGTTCCGTAAACTTTCGAGCATCGTCGGCGGCACTACGATGCTTTCAGTCAAGCGAAGGGCATAGAGTCCCGGCCTGCCCGGCGCCTCGCCGGCGGGATCGCACGCCCGGGACATCGGCGTAAAAGACGTAGTAAATGACACCAGCGCCACCCGCCCCCGCGCCGTCTCTAGAAACCGGGCAGCGCTGGCTTCTGCAAGGTTCTCACCCGCACCCGCATGAATGATTCCGCTCTCGTCGAGGATCCGGCCGGTTGCGCGCATACCTTCGAGGCCCCAGTCGAGTGTATGGTTATTTGCGCGCCCCATAATGTTGAAGCCCATCGCCTTTAGATCGGGTCCGACCTCTGGAAGGCTGACGTGGTACGCACCACCATGCTCGGCTTGTGGGCTTCCCTTGAACGATCGGATGTCGAAGATGACGGATTCCATGTTGCCGAAAGTGGCATCGCCATTGCGAAGGATTTCGGCAATGGCGTGGATGCCGGGATGCCGGCCTTCCATCAGAGCCCGGGATACGATGAGGTCACCGACTGCGACCATCGTGAAGCCGTCGGCAACATTAGTTTCGATCGAGCCGACCGTATCGTAGCCATCAGCACGTCGGGCTGGATCACAACCGTTGTCGTGTAATTTTTTCTCCATATCTTCCTCAGTAGGCTGATTGCTTATAACCGAATCCATTCGCCTTTGTCATTCCTGTTCCCCCAGCTCTACCAGCGTCGCCGCGCCACTCGCACCACAAGCGCTCCTTTAGCTGAGAGGTTGCGATGCTCCCTTTGCGACCAGCGCGCCTCGCGGCCATACTGCCGCCCACGTTCATGGAGAGGGCCGGAAATATCGACTACCAAATACGACTCGACCATGGGAGCGTTAGATTTGTCTTGTATTTTTATGGGCTCCTAATCGCCGAAACCGTTGCAGCCGAGAAATTGGCCGCCGCAGCAGACTGGCCTGTGGCCGGAGCGCGCACGTGGCAGGCCACGAGGCGCCCGTCAGCCATCGGCACCAAAGGCGGTATCTCGGCACGGCAACGCTCGACTGCGAGCGGGCAGCGCGGATGGAAGGCGCACCCGCTCGGCGGGTTGATGGGGCTCGGCACCTCGCCCTCGACCGGCACCTCCAGCCGAACCCGCGTCGGATCCGGCACCGGAGCTGCCGCGATCAACGCCTCGGTGTAGGGATGGACTGGATTCTCGAAGAGCGCCTCGCTCCGGGCGAGCTCCACGATGCGCCCCAGATACATGACGGCAACGCGATGCGCGATATGCTCCACGACGCCGAGGTCATGCGAGATGAAGACGAAGGCGATGCCCATCTGCTGCTGGAGATCCAGAAGTAGGTTCAGAATCTGCGCCTGCACGGAGACATCGAGGGCTGACACCGCTTCGTCGGCGATGATGAGCGAAGGCTTGAGTGACAGTGCGCGCGCAATGCCGAGCCGCTGGCGCTGTCCGCCCGACAGCTCGGAGGGTAGCCTGTGCATCATCTCGGGCGACATTCCGACCTTACGCAGAAGCTCCGCGGCAAGTGCCTGGCGTTGCTTCCTGCTGAGGCACTCAAAATTCTCGACCGGCTCGGTGATGACCTGTCCGGCGGTAAGGCGTGGGTTCAGCGACGAGTGAGGATCCTGAAAGACCATCTGCATGCGACGGCGCCAGGCGCGAAGCGCGTCCTTCTTGAGGCCAGCAATGTCGGTTCCCTCGATCAGCACGCGCCCACCCGTCGGCTCCACGAGCCGCATCAGGAGCCGCGCGACAGTCGACTTTCCGCAGCCCGATTCACCGACGATGCAGAGTGTCTCGCCCGCCTCGACGCAAAAGGATACATCCTCCACCGCCCGGATCACCGGAATGCTTTTCTTGAATATTCCAGCACCGAGCGGATAATGCTTGGTCAGATTTTCGACTTTAAGCAAAGGACCATTCATGCGCCCATCACCTCTTCGGCGCGCCAGCAAGCTGCGGCGTGGCTCGGCCCGACATCACGCAGGATGGGTGTCTTCTCGCGGCAAATATCGATCGCGAACGGGCAGCGTGGTGCAAAGCTGCAGCCGACATTGGGCTCGCGCAAGTTTGGGACGATGCCGGGAATTTCCGGAAGGCGGCGCTGGCGGCCACGCCGCGGATCTGGCACCGATCGCATGAGGCCCTGGGTGTAGGGATGTGCGGGACGCGCAAACAGATCTATCACGTTAGCTTGTTCCACGATCCGGCCGGCATACATCACGATCACGCGTTGGCATGTCTCGGCTACAACGCCCAGGTCATGCGTGATGAACATGACGGCCGTTCCCGTGCGCGCTTTCAGATCGACAATGAGCCGCAGGATCTGCGCCTGGATCGTGACGTCAAGCGCGGTCGTCGGCTCGTCGGCGATCAACAATTCCGGCGAGCAGGCAAGAGCCATGGCGATCATGGCGCGCTGGCGCATGCCGCCCGACATTTCGTGGGGATAATTACAGACGCGCCGTTCCGGATCCGCGATGCGGACGAGACGCAGCATCTCTTCGGCCTTTGCCATGGCCACGGTCCGCGAGACCTTGGTATGGATCTGCACCGCTTCCGCAATCTGGTGGCCGACCGTATAAACGGGGTTCAGGCTCGTCATCGGCTCCTGGAAGATCATGGCGATCTGGTTGCCGCGGATCTTTCGCATCTCCCGATGGGACAGCTTAAGGAGATCGCGTCCGTGCAAGCGGGCCTCGCCGCCGACAGTCCTGGCGGTCAGCTTCGGCAGCAGACGAAGGATAGAGAGAGCGGTGACGCTCTTCCCGCATCCCGATTCACCGACGACGCCAAGTGTCTCGCCTTTCTTGACCTGAAAGCTGATGCCGCTGAGCGCACGGGTGACGCTCTCTTCGCCGTAAAAATGCGTCTCTAGGTCTCGGACATCGAGAAGCACGTCGTTCCCTGCAGTTTGATGCATCTGCATGTTAGCGCCTCTTCTTGGCGCGGGGATCGAACAGGTCGCGCAAACCGTCCCCGAGCAGGTTGACAGCAAGGACCGTCACGGCAAGGCAGATACCGGGGGCGAAGATCGTCATTGGAGCGATGGCAAGATACAGGCGCGAACTGGCAATCATGTTGCCCCAGCTCGGAATCTCGGGCGGCACGCCCACGCCGAGGAAACTCAGCCCCGCCTCCGTCAGGATCGCACTGGCGCAGACGGTAGCGCCCTGGACCATCAGCGCCGGAATGGTACTCGGCAGGATATGCCGCCACAGCACCTTGGGCAGGCGCGCCCCGCCGCAGAGTGCGGCCTCCACGTAGGGACGCTCGCGAACACCCAGAACCACCGAACGAACCAGCCGCGCGACAGCTGGCGTTTCTGGGACCGCGATGGCGACGATGAGGATGCCGATGCCGGGCCCGGTCAGAGAAATGAGCGCGATCGCCAGCAGAATCGTCGGGATCGACATCAGGCCGTCCATGACCCGCATGACCACGTTGTCGAAGCTGCGGCTGTAGCCTGCGACGATTCCGATCAGAAGCCCCGCAAGAGCCGCACACGCCGCCGACAGCAGCCCGACCACAAGAGAGATGCGGGCGCCGAAGATCGTTCGCGCAAACACGTCCCGGCCCAGATTGTCGCTCCCGAACCACATCTCGGCGTACGGCGGCTGAAGGCGCTTGAACGGATCCATGTTCACTGGATCGCCGGCGTAAAGAGGGGCGGCAATCGCCAGAGCGATCAGGAGCACCAACAGACTGCCGCCCACCAGAACCAGCGGGTGCCGCCTAGCCAGACGCGGAATATCGGATAGCTGCAGCCGACCAATCGGCACGGCCTCAACCGGTGCGGAAAGAAGGGTCATATCAGTACCGGATCCGGGGATCGATCAAGGTGTAGGCCAGATCGACTGTGAGATTGATAAGGACGTACAAACCCGAAGTCAGGATGAGCACACTCTGTATGATCGGATAGTCGCGGTTGTTGATTGCATCCACGACCAGACGACCGATACCGGGTATGTTGAACACCGTTTCCGTGAGGACGACGCCGCCGATCAGATAAGCGAAGCTTATGCCGATAACGGTCAGGATCGGAACACCCGCATTCTTCAAGGCGTGGTGGAATAGCATGGCATAGGACGAAGCGCCCTTGGCGGCGGCCGTTCGCATATAGTCTTCCGACAGGACCTCGAGCATGCTCGCCCGTGTAACCCGGGCAATGAATGCAATGTAGCCAAGCCCTAAGGCCACGGTGGGAAGGATCAGGTGCACAAACCAAGGCCCGAGACCCTGGTTTAAAGGGATGTATCCTTGGACCGGCAGCCAGTGTGTCCTGATGGCGAAGAAGTATATGAGAAAATAGCCGATGACAAAGACCGGGACGGAATAACCAACTGCCGAAAAGGCTGCGAGGAGACGGTCGAGCAGCCCGCCAGATCGCCACGCGGCAAGAATGCCGAAGGAGACCCCAACGGACACGGACAGGATCATCGTCAGGATCGACAACGAAAGGGTCGGTTCAAGCCGCTGCGAGATCAGGTCGAGGACCGGTCGCCCGGCAAAGATCGAGGTGCCGAAATCACCGCCGAGCATGTCGCGCACCCAACGCATGAACTGAACCGGCATGGGGTCGTTCAGGCCCAGATGCTCTCGGATACTGGCGATCAGCTGCGGAGCGGCATTTCTGCCGGCGATCATGGCCGCCGGGTCGCCGCGAGCCAGCCTGAGAAGCAGGAATATGAAGATCCCGACCATCGCCATGACGGCGATGGTCGAAACGAATCTGCGTAGGATGTAGGCAGCCACTAGGCCGGAACCTTCTGCATATTCCACATCGCTGTGAGCGACGGCATTTCGATGAGACCAGTGAGCGTCTTGCGGCGCGCGATTGGCGAGAGAACTGATCCCAGTAGAACGGTGCCCGCGATGTCCCACTGTATACGTTGCATCTCGCGCGCCAGTGCCTGGCGCTCTTCGAGTGTTTCGACATCCGCCCATTTTGCCCGAAGAGCCTCGTATTCATCGCTCTGCGGCCACCCCCACCAACCCTGCTCGCCATTCGCGGTCAGAGTGGGATTACTGAGCGTAGTGCTGCGCTCATAATCGGACTCGGACGTGATGAAAATGCTCCAGCCGTCGTTCTCAACGGAGCCCTTGTTCCTTCGGCGGGCGCCATTTGAGGCCGAATCGCCCGGGGCAAGCTCGGCGTTGACCCCAATCTTGCGCAGAGTGACCGCCAAGAGCTGCGCACAATTGCCGGCCTCCGCCCAGTCCGTTCGCTGCAGGATGACGACTTTTTCGCCGGCATATCCCGCCTCCTTGAAGAGCTGCTTGGCTTTTTCCGGATCACCGCCCTTCTTGTACCACCCTGTATTTTCGTCGTTGGTATAGGGCGTTTGGTTTCCGAAAAACGAAGTGATGGTGCGGGTGTATTCTGGGGGAAACGAAGTACGCATAAATGCCTCCTGATCGATCAGGTGAAGCATTGCTTGGCGTGCCTTGACGTTGTCGAACGGCTTCTGCAGGCAGTTCATGCGCATGAAATATACATCGCCCGCCTTGTTAAGAACCTGCAGTGCAAGGTTAGTGTCGCTTTCAATCGCTGGGTAAAGATCGGCGGGTGGCAATAAGTGAAAATCGACCTCGCCCGACTGCAAGGCCGCAACGGCGGTCTGCTGATCAGTGATATTTTCCCAGATAACGCGATCGACGTTGACGACCTTCCCGCCCGCGAACCCGTCTGTCGGCTCGTGGCGGGGTACATACTTTTCATTGCGGTCGTAGGTGAAGCTGGCGCCCGGCTTAGCAAGAGCATGGTTAAACTTGAACGGCCCCGATCCGATGTTCGCGGTCACCTGCTCTGTGGCAGCGAGATTCGCGTCCTTTTCGCGCATGATGTACAAGACCGGCGTGACCGCTCCCGCTAGGATTTCAATAAGAAGTCCCATCGGTTCCCTGAGCGAGATGATCAAGGTTTTATCGTCCTGCGCCGAGATGTCGCTGGCCCGTTCCACGATCAGCTTTCCGCCAGAAGGCACCTCGCCCCAGCGACAGATCGAGGCGACACAGTCCTTCGCGGTGACGGGGGTGCCATCATGCCAGCCCAGACCATCCCGCAGCTCGAACGTATAAGTTTTCTTGTCATCGGAAACGGCCCACTTCCCCACCATTTGCGGTTGTGGAATCAATTTGGAATCAAGCGAAAACAGCATGTCGTAAATCGCAAGGCCATGATTGCCGGTCATAGTAGCCGTCGTAACGATCGGATCGAAGGTGCTGAGGTCGCCCATCACCATGCGGACCGTCCGCGCGTCGGTTGGTGCTGTTTGTGCCCTCAGGACTGAGGGAATCGATATAGCCGCTCCGGCGGCCAAACCCGCTTTGATCATTTCACGTCGAGAGATTGCCATGGCTCATTCCCCTTTGTCCGGTCGCGCCGTTATCACGCTTATCGGTTAGATGAATACTGAGAGGAGCATTCATTCAATCTATGTTCCGTCGCGCCACAACCTCCGTCAAATTCAGTTTGCGTATCGTTGCCATCTGGTTTTGAGATAACTCAGAGCGGTTTGGATTGTGGATATGAGGTATCCTGGGCCCTTTCCCCGGCTGAAGACCTCCGTGCTCGCCCGTCCTGCCATTGCCGCCAAAGGAAAGCGCCTGCCGAAAGGTCAGCCAGTTCTAGCCGAGTAACCGCGCTCGATGACCGCGGCACACAGGATCAGGATGTTGATGCCGGAATAGGTGCGGCTGGTGGCGGCGTTCTTCGGCAGGTCGAAGGCCGCCTTCGCCCTGCGGTTCAGCCGTGCCATTGATCAAGGAGGCCATCGCAAACGGTGAGCGCTTCTGGGCCCATGCCTTTGAACACGCTTGCGCCACGAACGACATCGAGCCACCGACCAAGGAGCAGGCATCACGATGCACCTTCTTGGAGTTGTTGAGCGGCAATTAATCTGGGCGGACGACCACCATATCGACTGCCGGCGCCTTTTTCGAGTCTGACATTGGCCCGGCGGTTCAAGAGGTAATCGATGGTTGGTGGCATATCGATGGCGCTTGAGAATGCCCTTTCGCCCGAGTTGGTGAAGGGTCGAGGCGCACACGCCGAGCTGCTGGGCTACGTCCTCGCCAGTCAGCATGCCGCTCTCCCGCAGCCGTTCCTACCGGGTCTTCAATCCATAGGTGCGGCGCACGAGCATGACCCTTCTTCAGCGTGAAGAGTTCGCCGCGCCAGTTGCGATGCCCGAGTTCATTGAGACGGGCGGCGATCTGCTGGTCGTTGGCGGTCTCTAGCAGCTCGTTCAATATCGCCACGACTGTGCCGGCGTCTTGCGTATCACTGACATTGGCCGCGGTCTGGTCACCGACAGGCTCGCATGCCCTCGCCGCGCCAGCGGCTATGGATGTTGACCTGCTCGTCGACGAGCAGCGTCACGTCTTCCATGAGAAGGCCGAGCATGCGCTTGCGTTCGACGGCACCGGTGCGCTCGTCATTCCAGATGCGTGGGAAATCGGCGGCCAGCGCCTTGATGCGCTCCTGCGCTGGCTCGTCCAGCAGCGAGCGGTCGGCCTCGTTCTGGCGCTCGTGCTCGCGCTGGAGCGCGTCCAGGTCACGCAGCCGTGCGTTCCAGTCGGCTTCCAGCGCGTCGGCGACCAGGTTGTCCGCATTGACCATTCCGCAAGGCTTCTTGAAAAACCAAGTTCAATGTGTTGCTGCCCAATCTTGCGTTCAGGCTCAGTCCAGAAGCTGCCGGATTGGATCGGAGGGCAGGTGCAGGCCCTGAGCTTTTTTGGCGGGCGTCGTCAAGGCCCTGTGGCAAATGATTGCGCAGTCTCTGCATCGCACTTCTCAAAAGCTTCCTGATCCACCGGCCAGACGCGACGTTCGACATCGCAAGGTCGACCAGCGAATCAGAATCGCCGGATCGATGCGCGATGCGCTCAAGCCGGGGCACCAGCATACCCTATTAAACCAACACGTAGTTCTTGATAGCTTTCGTGAAATAGCGTGCGTCCCAACGGTCACGGCGGAAGCGATGTTAAAGGGTGCTCGCACTGCAGAAAAGGCTTTCGATAAGGACCTCTCTGCTGTCACCAATGTCGTCTCCATTGAAGTAGAGGATCGCGCCAGTCCCGTCCTTTTCACGGAAGCCCATAAACGTCCTGACACCAGGATCGCCGCCAGTGTGTCCCCAAATAACATCACCATTTTCAAGGATGAATTTGTGCCAGCAGAGGGGGCGACCATCGTGGACTTCAGAGAGCATCACGTCGATGGTTGACTCTTTCAGCAACAGATTTCCGCCTCGGTTTCCGTAGGTGGCGAGAAAGAGCGACAGTTCCTCAATGCTCGTGCGCGCTAGTCCCTCCATATAGGTGGGGTAACTGTAGAGGCAAAGCGCCACGCGGCCCTCCGGCGCAACCTCATCAATTGTCAAGCCAGGAACTGCAAATCGGGAGGAAAATGCTTGCCCGCCTCCCTCCCACTTTTCTTTGGTACCCCTGCTATAGAGAACTGCATGCCGGTTAATATTAACATCGCGCACATACCAGCCAGTGCTGTTCATGCCCAAGGGGGTGAAGATGTGGTCGGCGCAATAATCGGTGAAGCGCGCGCCAGCTACGCACTCGACAAGGTGGCCGAGCAGGCCATAAGCAACATTGCAATACCCGCCGGGGTGATCCGGATCGAGTTTGCCGGGCGCCCACCCGTGGAAATTGTCGTTGGCGTCGAAATAGATCCCCCCTGGCGTTAGGTATGCCTCGAGCCAGTCCCCAAGAGCAACCGTCGGATCGCCGCAGGCGTAGCTGTCTGAGTAAGACTTCCCGTCCCGGATTGACGAGCGATGATTCAGGAGCCGCCGTGCTGTGATGGCCAGCGATGGGTGTTTCGGATTGACGACCTGATAGGGAAGATACCTACTGACATCCGCATCCAGGTCAATTAACCCGTGTTCCCAAAGCTGCATCACGGCTGTTGCCGTAATAGTCTTGGACACGGAGCCGATATTCATGATGGTTTTGGGCGTCATCGGAACGCTGCGTGTCACATCTGCCCATCCATACCCCTTCGCCCAAACAAGCCTGCCATCGTGCACGAGTCCAACTGCCGAACCTGGAATTGAAAATTCCTTGAGCTTGCCCTCGACGATCTTATCAATAGATGATTGCATAGGTCTTACTCCCAAAGCGCTCATCTTCCCGTCTGCGATTCGGCTCTTTAATTGGTCAGTTGATTTTCAAATGCCGCGGGGTTCACGTCAAATTCAGTCTGTGTATTGCGGCCATCTGGTTTTCAGATGAAACTCAGATTGCCGGAGGGCCGGAATTTCGTCGCTCTTAGCACAGCATCCCGGCGCTAAAGCACCGGCATCTCTGAATCGCGGGTGTCGAGGCTGGTCGCTGACGGCATGCGACAGCGGCATATTTTGGGGAGTCGGTCTCATTCGTCGTGATCCTATGAGGAACTATCGAACCGAGAGGCTCGCCCCCGGTCAGCGGGGGCGGTAGCCATTCCAAGCTCGACCCGCGTTGTGCGTTCCTACTTGGCCTTGTGAGAAGGATGACATCACCATGCCGAAGCTTGCCGCTGAACAGGCCGCTGCTGCAGGCGTCCAGATTCCCCCGCCTCAATCTCGCGCTGGCTCATCAGGAATGTCAAAAAAACGCTGCTGGCCAGCGAGCAAGATCGTCCCCACATCAGCAGGGCGCGGCAGGAGTGGCAGGCTAGGGCGCCAGCCGCGGATCGGCGATGGTCCGGCGAGAATTGAGAGGAAGAACACCGGTGATGTCGATGCGGCCTGAACGATTGTCGGCATCCGCTCCGAACCCCCAAGGATTCCTATCACGAACTGGACAAACGTCCTGCCCTTGACAAGGCCGCGGTCCAGAAGATGCACCAAGTTGTAGAGATGCCCGCCGTCATAGGCTTCAAACTCGAAGCGCGTGCCGAACTGGTCTGCCAGTTCACCAATTATTCTCTCTATATCGGCAAAAGTATTCCGAAGAAGCCGCTCTTCATGGTCTCAAGGGACGGCTTCTCCCACGAGTGTGTCCAGGTTCGCTCCGTCAATGCCATCGGGTGCAGCGAAAAATTCATCGTGCCAGATCGAGGGAACAAAGTTCAGGTCGGAGCCGGCGCGCTGCCGCCGGTCGTGATGCTAGGCAGAGCGTCGCAACCGGCGCGAATGCGTCCCACCACACGTTCAAACCGTTCCGCATCGGAGCTCGGGCGACCCGTCACGGGGTCACGGACGTGAAGGTGAATGACCGTCGCCGGCATCAGCCGCCGCGATCGCCTGCGAAACAATGTCGTCCTCGCTGATGGGCAGATAGGGCTGTGATGGCGCAAGTAATGATGGCTTTGCGTGGAGACATCAGGCGGCTCCAATGTCATCGGGCCTCTCGCACCGACTTGCCAAGCTTGTCGGCGATTTCGCTTAACTCCGCGTCTGTCGCGTTATACCTGGGGGAAATGATGATTGTGTCGCCTGCCACTCCATCGACGTTCCCGCCTGACGGATAGCAGATGAGGCCATTTTGCAGCGCCCGTCGCCACAGTCTCAGGAAAGCCTGGCTCCCGGGGTCGAACGGAGGCCTTGGTGGCAGGGGCGACAAGCTCGATTCCGACGAAGTAACCTCGCCCTCTAATATCGCTACGGACGCTACCCTGTCGAGCGCATCGCGCAGCAGGGAAATCAGCTTCGATCCGTTGGCTGCGACAGGTTCAATAAGCCGCTCCCGCTCGATTATCCTCTGAACAGCCACGCCCGCGGCACAAGCCGTGGTATGGCCGGTGAACGTATGTCCGTTCTGCGGGCCTCCGTACACCGATCTGATGACATCCCCGGCTTTGCGGTTGTAAACGGCGGCTCCCAATTGGAGTCATCGATGTATTGCTCGCCATCGGCATCGAAGACATAGCCGCCCCGACCATGGCACCTTGGGCAACGCGGCTGCGGTAATCATTGTTGAAGGTCTTTACAGCCGCTGCGGCAGTAGGCATCACAAACCTCTTCTCAACAGAATGGTCAGACAGTGTGCCGAACCGCCTTCGAGCACGAGCTGTTGGAGATCCGGCTCCAGCACCTCAGTCCGTTGGCACGACCGCACGGCGACTCATTCACCATTCATTCATTCTGTCCTCCCCGCAAGCCATGGTTAAATAGACGCGGCGGCTCGTTTTTCTGGGATGAAGTTGCGCCTCGGTCTCGAACTTGGCAAACGGGTGTGTCAGGGCAACATTTTTAACTTCCCCGGTTCGGTTGTGCGGATCCCATGATCTGAGCCCGATTGCATGACGCGGCTCGTTACTCCGAGCCAGATCCAGCTTATATACGGTCGCTGTTCGAAACAGCGGCACCAACATCCCGCTTGCGGCGGACAAGGGCTCAAGAGGACGAGACCATTCTGAGACAACGACTTTTGAAGCCACGCTACGTGCCGGTTCGTCCACCTTGGATCCGCCAGGACTGATCAGGTCCTGGAAGATGGCAGAATTCGATGGGTGTGGCGCATTAGGCAACTGTCATGATCGCTCCCTCGATGACAACGCCGACATTGACGTATTTCCACAGCGCCACGAGCAGCTTGCGGGCGAGCGCGACGATCATCGTCTTCTTCAGCCGGCCGTCGTTCTGCTTCACCCGCTCCTTGAACCATAAGGTGAGCGCCGAGCGCGGCTGATGGCGCACCCATAGCCAGGCCATCTGGACCAGCGTCGTTCGCAGCTTCGGATTGCCGGATTTCGACACCCCCTGCTCGTGATCGATCGCCCCACTCTTCCAGGGCGTCGCCGCCAGGCCGGCATAGGCGGCAAGCTGTCGCCGGTTATCGTAATGGCGGGACAAACCTTCCGAGCACAAGACGGCGGTAAACTCCGGTCCGATGCCTTTCAGGGCAAGTAGCATCGCCGGGGCGGGCGAGACGGCCTGCTCAGCAGCAAGCATGGCGTCGCGCTCGGCCTCGACCGCCTTGATCTGGTCGATCAGCAGCTCGAGCCGGTCGAGTTCGCGGCCAATCTGTCGCTTCAGATGGACAGGCAACGGACGACCATCGCCGGTCTTCAGTTCCTCCAGCCGCTCGCGCCGGTCGCGGCGCAACGGTTCGTAGCCAGATATGCCTTGTGCAAACAGCAGCCCCTTGAGGCGATTGATATGGCGTGTGCGCTCATTCGTTAATGCTTTGCGCTCGCGTGCTATACGGCGGCGATCCTCTTCCTTGGGTGTGGGAACCCACAGCATCGCACACACGCGCGGCTCGCCCCGCTTGTAGGCGAGCAGCGCGCGCACCAGCGCCTCGCCGTCGATCTTATCGGTCTTTGCCCGCCGCCGCCTGCGCGAGGTCGCAATCGACGCCGGATCGACGACGTAGCTTTCGATCCCTTCGGCCTCCAGTAGCCGGTGAATCCAGAAGCCGTCGAGTCCCGCTTCTTGGATCACGATGATCGGAAGGTATGTCCCGCTTCGCGCCTCAGCCCTCCGCTTGAGCTCGGCGAACCGCGCCAGCAGGTCGGCGACGTCGCCCGCCGTCACCATGTGCTTCGACATCTTCTCTCCGCCACCCGGCAACAGCGACGTGATCAGCCATTTCGAGCGGCTCAATTCCAACGACACGAAAATTGCGCCAAGATGGGTGCGGATAGCGGTCGGTTTTTCCGGTTGGCGAGTGACTGGCAAGTTTAGCCTCCAAGGTGAGATGTTTTGGCGACCTCACTTTGCCACCGCGCCGGTCGCTATCCACCTCCTCATAGGATCTGAACAGTTCGCCTGTCAGTTCGTCTTCGCCCCGCACGATTCACTCCCACCTCTTCGTGGTCAGAGTGGATCACGAACCTGAGACCGTCGCGAGCCCTTTTTCAACAGCCTGCTAGTGCCGTCGGGATCGTCGAGCGGTCGAGCCACCAGGCGACGGTGAAGCCGGCGATCGCCGGATCGTTGGCTGCGATCGCGTTCCTGCGCTCGCGGATTTCAGCGATTTAACGGCCGCCCGAGGAGCGCTATAAATTCGCCGACCTCGACATAACTTCCGGATCGAATTCCACAGACGATGGATGTGCCAGGCGCAAGGACATCAATGGTGTCGGCCGTTAACGAGTCCATCGGGTATAGTACTCCGATTAGATCCCCCTGCTTAACTTCGTCCAACATCGAGCAGCGAGGTTCGAAGATGCCTCGCGCGGGCGAATACAGCTCGTCGGACGAGCGCCGCGTTTCAAGTGCCTGGACAGAGTTCTGGCGACGGAACGTCAGATAGTCAGATTTTCCTTCGACCAGTCCAAGCGCGATGAGTCCGTTGCGTACTCCAGCTTCGTATATTGCAAGAGCTTCGGCGCCAACCTCGCCGCCACCGAGTTCGGGGCAAATGAATACCTTGCCCTGATTTTGGGCCAAAGTATCGAACATTCCAGGCGTTTCTGGGTGTTCCCAGATCAACGTCATGGGTAATTTGAACGCCTCTGCCATTCTAATCGTCTTGGCCATGAGGCCGGGATCAGCTACGGGATGTGTCGTATTGACCAGAGGAAATTCCCAGCCCGGTCCGTAGCTGTGAAGATCAAAAATGGTGTCCGCGGTAGGCAACAATATCCGAGAAACCGCGTCCGCGATTCGTTCGGTTGCCGACCCGTCGGCACGGCCCGGAAACACTCGATTGAGGTTCAATCCGTCAATCGGTGTATTGCGGGTGAACGCCTGCACAGCCGGTGGATTGAGCACCGGTACGATGATGATCCGTCCACAGGTTTGCGCTTCGGGCAGCCACTCAATAAGCCGTCGCGCAACAATCGGCCCTTCGAGTTCATTACCGTGACATCCGCCGGTGATCAGGAGCCGAGGCCCCTCGCCTTTGTTGAGGCTGAATACTGGGAGCGAAAGAGCTTCGCAATCGGCGCCCTTTGGCACAACAAGATCCCCTTTGCTCACGCCGGGCTTTTCGAGGTCGAACGTAAGGTGTGGTGCTTCGCTCATTGTTCAGCCTTCATGGTGTCGTTTGCGAGACGAGACTTTCTAAATGACGTTGTGGCACAGGATGGCCCGACTAACGGATGGTACCTCGCGGCTATTGGGGTCGGCGTTTATCAGCGAGATATCGCGAAGAACGTGTATCCGAACTATGATCCGGCGCGGCGATCGACGTCAAATTCAGTTTGCGGATCGGCACTATCTCGTTTTGAGATAAAAACTCAGAGCGGCCGTGACTTGGAGGAGAATCGCCCCTGTGTCCGCCTACAAAGACCGGTACTTCTGCTAGGGTTGAGCGCGCGAAAAAGATGCAGTTTAGGGCTTGAAAAGGGCTGGCCATTCGGCCCTGGTCGACGGTCCAAATCTGCATGACCATAGCGTGCTGGAGGCTGGATGTGTTCCGACGCAGACACCGAGACAAGCATATTCGGCCCCGTTCCAAGGACTGCTTTGTGCCGCCCGATTCGCCCTGCACCGGCTATTGAAGCCCTAACCCCTACCTGTGTGATCCTCACCGTCTTCCTCCCATTCCGTTCGCAAGCGCGACAGAAAGTGGTCCAAAGCCGGGATGGTCAGCAGAAGCGGCGATCAGGCAATTTGGCAATCGTCTTTACCAGTCTAGGAGGGAACCATTATGGCTGACACCAGATGCGTGTAGCGAGGAGTTTGAGTGCCAAGTGCTTTGGCCGGGTTACGGCCGCCTCGGTTCTGAGCTCGGTCGAGCGGGAGTATCTGGAGCGGCAGGTCCGGCGTCGGCGTGTAGCGCGATCAATGGCGGAGCGGTGCCGGATCATTTCTTCGATGCGCTGACGGTGTCTCCAGCAAGGTCGTGCAGCCGAGTTGGGCGTGCACGAACACACGGTCGGCAAATGGCGACGACGTTTTCCTCAAAGATCGCGCCGAGGGGCTGCTGGACGAGGCCCGCCCCGGCTGACCCGGACGATCTACGATGATCAGATCGCAGCTGTAATCGAGCGGCCGCTACGCTCGAATCCTGATGATGCGACCCATTGGTCAATCCGCTCGATGGGCACTGCGACTGGCTTCTCCCATACGACGATCCGCCGGATATGGACCGCCTTCGGGCTGCAGCCGCATCGCTCGGAGACGTTCAAGCTGTCAAGCGATCTACTGTTTGTCGAAGTGTTCGCGACATGGTCGGGCTCTACCTGTCACCGCTCAACAGGGCCCTGGTTTTGAGCGTCGACGAGAACAGAGCCAGATCCAGGCATTCGATCGGGAGCAACCGGTCCTGTCGATGATGCCGGGCATGCCGGAGCGCCGGACCCATAGCTCTGTCCGACACGGCACCACCTCGCTGTTCGCGGCGCTCGATGTGGCGTCCGGCGTTGTGATTGGCAAATGCTACAAGCGGCACTGGACAACCGAGTTTCCGGACTTCCTCAAGCAGATCGACGCCAACGTGCCGCGCGATCTCGATGTCCACATATCATGGATAATTTATGCCCCCACAAAACCGCGCTGGTCAGGTCGTGGCTGGCGCGCCGGCCTCACTCCCATGTCTACTTCACGCCTACCTCGGCATCCTTGATCAATCAGGGTCGAACGCTGGTTCGCTGAACTGACCCGAAAGCAGCTGCGACGCGGCGTGCATACCTCAACCAGCCAGCTCGATGCCGATATTTGCACCTTCATCGAGCGCCACAATGAGAACCCGGAAGGCCGAGCAGACCTTATGTGGCGAACTTTAGATTCAAATGACTAGCACTGCAGAGCAGACCGCATCTTCCTCCGGATCGGCAGGTATCTTCGCATGGCGGATCGATTCCGGATGAACGCACGCATGTTTGGCCGTTGTGAGGTATCGAGTGCAGGAACGCGCACTCAAATTATGCATGAAAAAGCGTGTGAGGTGTGCTGCTTAGTATTTCCGTACCGTTATCTGTAACAAGAACATGCTCACTGGTTCCAAACAAGTAACCACTTTCACCACATAAAATGATTGGCATATGCAAGGTCATATTTGGCTCAAGAATGTCTTCTGCGCCGGGTTCAAGACTGATGTAACCACGCTCCAGCCAATTGATGCCAGTTTGATAGCCGACTCTGTGGTTAAGAAGCCCGGGACGGCCATGTCGTTTGAGTACCTCTCTGCCGGCCGCATCAACTTCGCCGGCTGTCGCGCCAGGCCTGATCGCAGAAATCACCGCCTCCAGAACTTCAATCGAGAGGTCGTGCAGACTTTCAGTCTCGGCGTGCCGACCAAGAATGGCGCTTCGCACGACGCCGCAGGCGTAACCGCTTTGATATCCCCCAAGTTCCATAAAGGCCGGCTCGTTGTTTCTGATCGCATTGTGCTTGGGGCTGCCGTGTGGAAGTTTCGTCCGCTCGCCGAAGACCAATGTTGAGGAAGCCGCCCTTACCTCGCCTCCGGCTTGCTCGACTTCGCGATCAATATTCGCCGCCACTTCGGCCTCCGAAATGCCTTCCCGTAGGGACTGATGGAAAACTCGAACAGCTATGTCTGTCATTTTCATTGCGGAACGCATAATTTCAAGTTCCATATCCGTCTTGACAGCTGCGACCGTCGCCACCAGATGAGACGCGTCAACGAATTCGATATCTGGAAGTTTCGCTTGAAGCGCGTAAACGTCCGCCGGTGCAAGATTCCAGCAGCCAAGCTCAAGGCCGACCCTACCCTTCAAGCCACGTCTCCGAATGGCATCCGCGCACACTGGGGCGAAATCAGTTTGTTCCCTGTAAGGAACTATTTCATCTACCCAGCTGCCTACACGGACACTTGCTAAGTCAAACTCTCTGACGACCAAGGTAGGCATTTGTCCCGGGATGAGAATCAATGGGAACGGCATGAAGTATGCACCACGCCCGTCGTATCCGCTAAGATACTGGAGGTTACCATGGGCGGTGACCAAAAGAGCGTCGAGGCTAGCTCGTTCCATCGCCTCGAATACTTTGTGCAGACGGCGTTCGTATTCGGTCCTAGGGAACGGAAGACCCGTCGACGGAACTGCTGAAGATGTATTAGTCATTAGATCACCTCAAGTGCTCACTGGTTGTCTAAAAGGCGCCCATCGGCTAACCGGAGCACGCAGACAATGCGCACGCGCGGATACCATCCGTCGTCCTATCGTGAGGATTGCTTGCACCGTCGGCATGGGTCAAATGCATTTTCCATATCGTAGTCATCTGGCCACGCGATGGCTTCATAATGTGGAATGTGAATCGCGCCGGGTTGATCGGGGACTCTAGCTCCTGAGAAGGTAGAGCCTGGCTGGCAGGACAACAAATAATTTTCTCCCGAAGTCAGGCCCGTGCGGTGCGGCTGGTTCTGGATAAGACGAGCATTTCCTCGCGCTGGGCGGCGGTCATGTCGGTTGCCGCCAAGATGGGCTGCACAGCGGAGACGCTCAATGAGTGGGTGACGAGGTTCGAGCGCCTGCGGTCCCACGGATGTCGCGATTAAGCTCAAGGCTTCGGAACGTGTGAACCGCGAGCTTCGAACCTATTTTTCCCACGATCGCCTTTATCGACGGTCACCGCAGGGGGCATGGGTCGAGCTGATTTTCAAGGTGTTGCCGGTCGCCCCGTCGGCCTGCCACCACCATTTCGCCAAGCCCATCGATCTCTCCCGCCTCTCGGCTTAGGCGAGAGGGATGAGGCTTTGTAGGATGAGGTGCGGCGCGTGTTTGAAGCGAGCTTCCGCGTCGACGGCGTTCGCAAGGTCTGGCGCCAGTTGCAGCGCGGGAGCTTCGATGTCGTCCCCTGCACGGTTGCCTGCCTCCACGCTTGCTCCAATCGCCGCTGCCGCCGCATGCGCTCAGGCCATGGACATGCCGAGCGAACGCATCGCGGCCGCGATGAGTATGGGTC
This sequence comes from Mesorhizobium australicum WSM2073, assembly GCF_000230995.2. Classification (NCBI taxonomy): domain Bacteria; kingdom Pseudomonadati; phylum Pseudomonadota; class Alphaproteobacteria; order Hyphomicrobiales; family Phyllobacteriaceae; genus Mesorhizobium; species Mesorhizobium australicum. The sequence goes on from NC_019973.1 coordinate 5,846,339, forward strand.
CAGCGCATCTGCGGGGCTTCAGCATCAGTTCGGAACAGACATGAAGGTTGCCCATGTTGGCATAGCTGCCAGGGGCGGAGAGTATTCGCGCCTGGCGCAGAGGGCTGGCGACCCAATGTCAGACTCCGAGTTGATGCGAAAGACCAAGGCTTGTGGCGCTCCCGACGAGCTCGTCGTTTCTCCTTACCGACGTTGCTCTATTCCTGCCTATCAAGTCGACCGCGATTTTTCTGAAGGCATTGCTGGCCGCCAGAGGGCAACTGCCTGGCCCTCCTCCGCACCCGATCCTTGGTGCCATGAGCAACCGGTACATTCGAACCAATTCTCGGAATCCAATTGACTTAGAAACGTTTGTATGACAATGTCAATTCCTACGAACAAACGTTTGCTTTTCGCAAGTCGACAGCGACGGCATCGAGATTTGCCACGACCCTGCGGAATCTGAACCCTCTCAGTTTGAAAGGTGTCACTCATGGTCTTGCAAGGCCGCCGCCCGGTCCTCGGAATTCTTGAGCTTGATGAAGGACTGGCACCTGATGGCGCGTTCCTTATTGCAAGGGAGGGTTCTATGTTGCATCCAGCGACCTTTGATGGCCCGATCATCATGGAAATAGTGGAAGGCGCCTTCGCCGAGACTATTGTGCGCGGTGAGCCGTCTCTTAGGCTTAAGGACGCTTGTGTTGCTGCAGCGAGACGACTAGTCGAACGAGGCGCTGACGTAATCTCTGCTGACTGCGGTTTTTTCGTTCGCTATCAGGCAGCGGTTGCGGCTGCAGTCAATATACCCGTCGTGATGTCCAGCCTGCTACTCGTTCCGGCGTTGCTGCGGCAGCTATCGCCCGCTCAGAAGCTGGCGGTAGTAGCGGCTGACTCCCGACACTGCACCGAAGATCTGTTGGGGATAGAGAAGCCCGTCGATCGATCGAAAGTAGTCGTCGGAGGGATTGAAGGCGGTATGTTCGTAGGTAACGCGTTCGCGCGGCCATACATCCAAACCGATGTTGGACAAATTGAATCGGAAGTCGCAGCTTGTGTCGCGCAACTGCGCTCCGAACATTCTGAGATTGGAACCCTACTTTTCGAATGCACGGCTTTCCCGAGTATCAAAAACGCCCTACGCCGCATAACAGGGCTGCCGATCTACGACATCACGGACCTTTGTCGGCTGACGCTCGCGTCGGTTGCTAGCCCTGAATTGTCATGAATAACGATCAAGCTGTGGTTCCAACACAAAGCCCGCACGCCCATGGCAGTAAGCGGGATAGTGCGTCTTCGTGTTGTTCCCGGTGGGGCATTGGCACCGGAGTGCCGTTGTAGTGAGGGCGTCACCGGCAATCAGTGGGATTTGGAGCAGCAGCGGCAGTAGCCGCCGGCATCACACCTATTACCCACGGTAGCAAAGGCGGCCGGTCAACTCACATCATCTCAGACTCAGATGGCCACAATCGACAAACTGAATTTGACGGCAGCCACTCAGCGGTTTTGACTGACAAGGCGCTAATCGTTTCTGATGCACCAGCGCCATGCATATCTAGTCAACAGGAACGCCTGCCCGAAATGCAGGCATGAATGTAGTCATTGAGAGTACGCGCAGACACGACCTTGCTTCGCTAACGGGCCAAGAACGGCAAAAAAGATGGGAGAGACGGATGAATCGGCTTATAACGATGATTGCAGCTGCAGCCTCACTCGCAGTTGCGTCCGGCGGTAGCCCGTCCAGGGCCAACGCCGGCGAAGTTCTGGATCGCGTGCTCGCCACAAAGACGCTGACGGTGGCGGTGGGGCCGGATTGGGGACCCCTGTCCCATTTGAACGACAAACATGAGCTCGATGGTTCCGATATCGACCTTGCCAAGGCCATCGCGAAATCCCTTGGCGTGGAGGTAAAGTTCGTAACGACGAACTGGGATATGATAGCGGCAGGCAAGTGGCAGGGCCGTTGGGATATGGGCATGGGTCAAATGACGCCTACGAAGGAACGTGCCAAACTATTTGAGTTCGTCACTTACAGTTACATTCCAGAGGTAGCCATCGTACACAAGGATAGTAAGGCGACGAAACTTTCCGACCTCGACGGCAAGGTTATCGGTGTCGGATCGGGCGACGTGGCAGAGTCCTATGCCAAACATAACTTTACGCCCGGATGGGTCACCGCTAAACCAGTAAAGTACCAATTTACACCTGGCGAGCTGAAGATTTACCAAACGGACAGCCTTTTGTACGACGACCTTCGCCTGGGAGATGGAGTACGGCTTGATGCGGTGCTTAACTCTGATAACGGGGCTAGAAATGCGATAAAGGCCGGGTATCCAATTAAGATCCTTGACGAGCCGTTGTTCTCGGGGCCGGCTGCTATTTCCATTCTCCATGGCGACAAGGAATTCCTCGACAGGGTTGCGGCTGCCGTGAAAACGATGAGGGATGATGGCACCCTCGCCAAGCAGTCCATGAAATGGTTCGGCGCGGACTACAGCGTCGACAGATAATTGCAAAGCATAGCGGCCCCGCTGTCGGGGCCGCTCTTTGAAAGCGCTGCTCATGCTTTATCAGGACAACGTCGAGTCCGAGGTCCTCGTCCACAAGCCGTGGTTCGTTGCTTCAATTTTTGCCGTAGTGCTCGCGGTTTTTCTTATGTTCAATCTTACGGGCACCACCTTTGGCGAGCTCATGCGGCCTGTCATCGGCGACCCGGCGCAAAGTGGGATCTATGGTCGCTTCGCGATCGCGTTTGTGATAGCGATCATATTCTGTCTCAACATCGTTTTGATCGGTTTTGTTTCGCTGAAGGTGCAAATCGGTGTTGTCTGGGCCGAGCTACTGGTTCTGTTTCTTGCCTTCTTCAAGTCATTTAACCTGAGCATGCCCTTCATCTGGGAGAATTTACCATATCTGATCACGCAGGGAGCGGTTACGACGATCTATATCTCGGCGGTTTCACTGATATTCGCTTCGATCATCGCGATGATTGCCGCGATTGCAAAGCTTTCAAGCAATGGCTTCGCCTATGCAATCGCCAGTTTCTACACATCATTTTTCCGTGGCCTGCCGCTGCTGGTCCAGATTTACCTGATTTACCTCGGACTGCCGCAACTTGGTATCTTTATCAACGCCGTTCCTTCAGGCGTCTTGGCGCTGTCGCTTTGCACCGGAGCCTACATGACAGAAATTTTCCGTGCCGGTATCCAGAGCATCGACCGCGGCCAATGGGAAGCTTCGCGATCCATGGGTTTCGGCTTCGGTCTTACGATGCGTAGGATCATACTGCCGCAGGCGCTTCCGGTCATCATTCCCCCAATGGGAAACACGTTCATCTCAATGCTGAAGGACAGCTCACTCGTCTCCATCCTCGGTGTGTGGGAGCTCACGTTCCTTGCTCGCACACTCGGCCAGCCGACTTTTCAACACATGGAGATGCTCATAACGGCCGCAATTATATATTGGATTATGTCCATCTGCCTGGAACTGGTCCAGTCCAGGATCGAGCGCCACTTTGCTAGAAGCAAGGTGCGGTGATGGTCGTCAGCATAGGCAAGGTCACGTGAAGCACGCTCCAAAATTGTACGGCCCATCTAAGACGACTGTCGAGATAAGCTCCCCCGGGTCAAGTTCGGATCGGGGTTATCGGGCGGCCAGAGGAGTGGCAGTGAGTGATACAGTTATCGAAGCTAAGAACGTCTCGAAGTGGTACGGCACCTTCAGAGCATTGACTGACGTCAATCTCACGGTCCGCAAGGGCGAACGCATCGTTATCTGCGGCCCCTCCGGATCGGGAAAGTCGACGCTAATCCGCTGCTTTAATCGGCTCGAGGCGCACCAAGAGGGCGAGATCACTGTCAATGGGATCCGGTTGCATAACAAAATGCGCGACCTGGCTGAGGTTCGTACGAACGTCGGCATGGTGTTCCAGCACTTCAATCTCTTCCCGCATATGACGGTGCTGATGAACTGCATGGCAGCGCCGATGTGGATTAAGGGTATGTCAGAGGCCGAGGCAAAGAAGATCGCGCTAAAATTCCTCGAGCGCGTACGCATACCCGAGCAGGCGAACAAATTCCCTGGTCAACTCTCCGGAGGACAACAGCAGCGCGTCGCAATTGCCCGCTCGCTCTGCATGGAGCCTGCGGTCATGCTTTTCGACGAGCCGACCTCGTCTCTCGATCCGGAGATGGTCGCTGAGGTGCTCGAGACCATGACCAGTCTCGCGCGCGAGGGCATGACGATGGTCTGCGTCACCCACGAGATGGGTTTCGCGCGCTCCGTCGCCGATCGCGTCATCTTCATGGATGCAGGCCGGATCGTCGAGGAAGGCAAGCCGCACGACTTCTTCACCAAGCCTCAGCACGAAAGAACAAAGCTCTTCCTCCATCAAATCTTGTCGCACTGAGTTGATCAATCGGGCGGATCTGATTTAGCGACTATCAGAATTATCGAGAGACGAGCAACATAAGCAATATTAGTTGATTGCAACAGATCTCGGCCACAAAGCAACGGTCGCTTTAGCCAATCTTGTCATCTGAGTTTTAGATGAATCACATCGCCCAAACAGTATTTGAACACACCTAGCTCAAACGTCGTGGCTTCCGCCTAGAGTGAGATTCAAATTGCAGCGCCGTTGGAAAAACGACGGTGGATCGCGCTCGATGGTAGTACTGCCTGCGTTCATCGTTATGGGTGTGAGGCCGCTACCCTTGTGGGTTAGTGGGCGCGCGAGCGCGTGGCAGCTTGGCTTTAAGGGCGTGGCATATTTGGGTGCTTGTGAATTCGCGCCAGCAGTCGATCCCGAAAGCTTCCACAATGGCAAAGAGAACATCTCCACTCGTGCCGTTTCAACACAAGAGGTTCCGTTCTCTGTGGTCGGCTGCATTTGTTTCGAACCTTGGCACCCTAGTCGAGGGCGTGGCTGCTGCATGGCTGATGACGAGCATTGCCACGTCGCCTGGTATGGTGGCGCTCGTCCAGTCATCGACTACGCTGCCGTACATGATCTTTTCGCTCGCAGCGGGAGCGCTCGCAGATAACTCTGATCGCCGCCGGATTATGTTGACGGCTCAACTGCTGATGGTGTGCGTTTCCGCGTCTTTGGCGTTTTTGGCCTATACCCAGGCACTCACACCCTGGACTCTGTTGAGTCTCACGTTCCTGATCGGCTGTGGTTGGGCGTTGCACGACCCATCGTGGCAAGCTTCGATGGGAGATATCCTCCCTCGCGAGCACCTATCAAGCGCAGTTGCACTTAACGGCATGAGCTACAATCTCATGCGCAGCATCGGACCGGCCATTGGTGGGCTCATTGTAGCGGCAGCCGGTGCGGCCTTTGCGTTTCTTTTCAAATTCTTTTGCTACTTCGCCCTGATCATCGCGCTCTTGCGATGGAAAACTGTACGTGCGCGACAGCCGCTTCCGCGTGAGGCTTTCGGTAGTGCGATGGGCGCCGGCTTCCGCTATGTGCTGCTGTCGCCGAACCTTCTCAAGGTGATGTGTCGGAGTTTCGTTTTCGGTCTCACCGCCATCGTCATTCTGGCTCTGCTGCCGCTCATTGCCCGAGAACAGGTGAAGGGTACTGCCATAATCTACGGCGTGATGCTCGGCTTCTTTGGCCTGGGTGCCATTTGCGGCGCGCTTCTTATCACACGGAGCCGCGAAGTTCTCACCAACGAGTGGGTCATTCGTGGCGCATTCTTTGTGCTGGCGATCATCTGCTTCTTTCTGGCATCGTGCGAACACGTTTGGTTGAGCTGCCTTCTCCTCATGCCGGCTGGTGCGGCCTGGCTGCAGGCATTCTCGCTGTCCAACGTGACGGTTCAGCTTTCGGCGCCACGGTGGGTGGTTGGACGAGCTCTCTCCCTCTACCAGACGGCTACATATGGCGGCATGGCGGCGGGCAGCTGGATCTGGGGTGAATTGGCGGACATCCAGGGTGTTTCCGGGGCTTTGTTCGTTGCTAGCCTCGTTCTTGTCTTCGGGGGGCTGATCGGCATTCTTCTTCACCAACCGGATTTCGAAACACTCAATCTCGACCCGACCAATAAGTTCAGCGAACCGGCGCTGCAACTTGACCTGCGATCGCGCAGCGGACCGATCATGGCGATGGTTGATTATCGCATCGATCAGAAAGAAGTTCCAGAATTCCTCATCGTGATGACATCGTGGCGAAAAGCCCGACTCCGAGACGGTGCCAGGCAGTGGTCGCTGCTGCGCGACTTAGAAAAGCCCGGACTGTGGACCGAGTGTTACCACGTACCAACATGGGTCGAACATTTGCGACACAACCAGAGGCAGACCCATGCCGACGCTGAAATCGCAGCGCGCCTGGACGCACTGCACCAAGGCGATTGCCCGCCCAAATCCATCAAGATCGAACGGCAGACGTGCGGGTACACGACGACATGCCGCTTAAGCCCCACTTGGACAGGTCTTGAGCGAAAGGCCGGAAGCGGCGTCCCAAGTTCAACTTGCCAAGCCTAGGTGTTTAGTCCCGGCATTTGCTGGAGCGGATTGAGGGTGAAGCGCTCGGGCTGGGAAGCCCATGCCTTGCAGATGAACTCGTAGGGGGTGAGACCTTTGAGGTCTTGAGCCTGCGACCGAAGTTGTAGGCTGTGACGAACTCGGCAAGGTGCCGACGCAGTTGGTCGTGATCGTCGTAGTGGAAACGCTTGACCGTAGCGTCCTTGATGGTGCGGTTCATGCGCCCGACCTGGCCGTTGGTCCAAGGATGCTTTGGCTTTGTGGTTCGATGTTCGATATCGTTCCTGGCGCGGGCGAGTTCGAAGGCATGAGCCCGGAATATCTCGCCATTTGCGATCGCTTCCTTGATCAGTGGAACGGCCGAACCGCCAGCTCCTGGCGTGGTGAACTCGCTGCCATAGCACCTACCGAAGGAATGATGAGAGGCAACCGAGACATCGGTGCGCGCAGCTTTTTCGCTGCAGGCGCGCACCGATCGAGGTGGCCATGGCCAGTCGAAGGATCTCTTGAATGTGAATGTTCACAACCCATTCCGGAGAGACCGACCACGACCAGCCCAAATGTTATACCCGCCGATGCGGTGTTGGTAGCGATCGATATCGCCAAGGTCCGCAATGAAGTCCTGATTGAAGCCTCCGGCCACAAGCGCCGCAGCCGGCTGCCGGTTCTCAACACCCGCGCAGAGCATGACCGGCTGATCGAGATTCTGCAGGCGTATTGCCAACCGGTGGTCTGCGGCTTCGAAGCGACGGGCAATTATCATCGCCCTATCGCATGGCGTTTGGCTGAGGCAGGCTTCGAGGTGCGGCTGGTGTCGTCACTGGCGCTCGCCCGAACCCGGGAGGCCTTGCACAACAGTTGGGACAAGAACGATCCCCAGGATGCGCAGGTGATCCTGCACATGCTCAGGATCCAGGCGACGCAGCGCTATCACGATCCGCTGCGCGCCGGAATAAACAACGTACAGGAACTGTCGAAGACGCATGAGGCGATCGCCAGAGCCAAGACCGAGATCCAGCACCGCATCCGGGATCTTGTGATGCGATCTGTGTGCGGTGACCCGCTCCCGTGTCCAGCGATTGCCATGCCCGGTCACCAAGCCGTTGCGGTTGAGAATGCTGGCGATCAGATCATCGCTGGCGATCAGCACCAGTTGCCGGATGGCTGCGATGATATCGGTGGAGGTGCTGCTGCGCTGTCCGCGCCGGCGCTTCGGCAGGCGCAGCTCGGTATGGGTGCCGCCAATCCAATGGATCAGCAGCACGATCTCGGAGGCATGATCGTCGAAATTGGCGACCACCTTCTGAATGACCGTGCGCACGATGCGCTTCTTGAGCCTGGCGTCCGTCGTTGGCGCCGACCAGACAGCCTGAAGGTCTGTGGCCAGCGCCGTGATGCCGTTGCCAACACAGGTGATGGCCTTGGCGTCGCGGCATCATGCGCGGCGATCTTGCTCTCGATCTCACCGACACGGATGAGTGCCTGGTTCCAACTCGCGCCGCAACCGTACCGACCTTGCCGAGGCAGACCTCGGCGACCCTCCGGTCGAAGCCGGCACGCGCGACGCCGCCGGCGGCAGAACGGGCCGAGATCGTCGTCGATCGTCTCTACGCGAGAGCAGCCAAGCGCCGTCAGGCGATCGCGGGTCGCATACTGAAGCATGCTGCTCTCAGGATTGTGCAGGACCTGATGGGCTGACGACTGCACATACAGGATCGCTTTACGCTCCAAACGTCATTTGCCCATCCTGACCCGCGGGTCCTTGCGAGGATCGTGAGCGTCCGGGTGCGGGCGTCGAGATCGCTCCACGTCACTCTGCACATTTTCTCCTGTCACATCGCCGTGCGATCACGAAGCGGATGATGCGACCCATCGGGATCAATTGACGGGGTTGCCCTCGAAGTGGGCTAACAGGCGTCTGATCTCGCCTTCAGTTGATCGGAGGCCGCGCTCGCGGCGATGCGGATCCTCTCTTCCGCCGAATATTGTTTGCGGGTAGCGCGGCCGATGTCCTTAATGAATTTCTCCGCCGGCTCCTTCCGTGGCCTGTATGCGTTAAGCCGAGATTATCTCAATTGGCCCGGACGCCGGCCAGGCTTGGGAGATCATTTTCCTGACGCAAGTGCCTCGATTGCCTGTCGATGCACCTGGTGCGATCTCCAAGCGATCATCTCCTTCCAGTCTGACCCCTGCGGATAGTAGTGCAATTTGGTGACCTGCCGAATCTGCCGGCCCCGCTCGGAATCAACCTCTTCTGGCCGATACATGAATAACCAATGGTCGTCGCGCAGCACCGCCGTATTTAGTTTGTAAGTTCCAAATTCAAGAGCAATGTAGGTGTGCCGGCTCCCCAAGACACGCTCCCAAAATGCGTCTTGGGTCCCAGGTATAATTTCCGCGGAAGAATTCCCTACTTCGGGCGACGTTACAGACGTGCCAAAGATGCGGACGGCTCGCTCATAGCCGCTTAGTCCGGACGACTGCTCGCATTGCAGTTCCCCATAGCCGTAAGGGCCCAGTCCGGTGTGGTAATCTATGATGATAACCTCATCGCGGGCGGCTACGTTGAATTCGTTCGTTATTTCCTCGAGAGTTCGCCTGGCTTCGGTAGGCTCGGTTCCGCCGTAGAACAGGCCGCCCGGATGGGTGTATTGCCCTGATCCTCGCGCCTCCCGAAGTTTCAATTCGCCGTGTCTCGCTTGATATGCCGCGAACGCAATCTCAGCGCGCTTCAATCCCTCCTCGGAAATGTCCGCCGGAACGAAATGCCCGGCCAACTCCTCGTATCCAGGATTCGAGGGGAGCGGTTTGGAAAAGTCGACAAAATTCCGGTTGAGGTCAACCCCCTCCGCAGTAACTCGGCGATCCCAGGCAAAACCGTAGCAATTCAGCGCATGAAGGAAGAGCACGGCCGTGGAGTATGGGAGACGCTTATGAAATTTGGCTTCCAAGAATAGAAGCTGCGCCGCGGACCCGATGCAACCTTCTGGCCCGTGTGTACCGGAAACCAGAACCAAGAGTTTCTTGGCGTCTGCCGGGCCGAAATACGCTGCGTCCGTGTAGAGAGCCTCACCAGAGGGTCCGTTTGTACTGCATCGGTATGCTCGCGACGTCGGCGCAGCCGCCAGGAATTTCTGCCTGGCTTCGAAATAATCGTCAGAAAAGACAACGGAGGCTAGCTCCTTTGCGCTGTCAAGATTCATCGTGCTCAATCTCCCTGCTAATCATTCTGCGGCAGCAACTGAGACCCATGGCTCGATAGTTACCTCTATTTTTATGTGAGATGCCGGGGCTAAAACTTGCGGACAGTGACTATTTATCCGCTATCCTCACGCGCCGAAAGTAACGGAGCCGACAAGCTGATAAACTTTGTAGATGCCGCCAAGAACATGCTTTCGAACTATGACCCGTCGCGGCGATCGACGTCAAATTCAGTTTGCGGATCGACGCTATCTCGTTTTGAGATAACCTCAGAGCGGCCGTGACTTCGCGGTCCCTGCGTCCGCCTGCACAGACCGGTGCTTCTGCTGGGGGTTGAGCGGCGCGAAAAGAGCAGTTAGGCCTCGGCTCAAAACAACCGCTGCGATTTTAATGAGCAGGGTGGTTGCGCCCGGATACCGGCTCTTGCCCAAGGTGAGCCACCAGCGTCGAACGTTTCCACCGCGAAGGCCGGTATCGTGATCGGTGCCGAGATTGACCAAGCCGGCGTTGGCCGCGATGTCATAGACGCCATAGGGAGCGACCTTGCCGTAGTGCGGGGATTTCGAAGTCATGAAAGCGTACGGGCTTCGGATCGCCTTTGCGCCGCAGCTGACGGCCACCATTCTTGAAATCGCCAACCAGTTCCTTTTTTTTGGAATCGACAGAGACGGCCGGTTGGTTGCCATCCCGGAACCGTCTGATCTTCGCGTTGATGTGTTCAAACTGCCTATCACGGTCAGGATGGGCCGCGCGCTCCCGCGTCTTCTTGTTAGCATGAAGGCTGAAGCCGAGTTCCCGCAGTAACCGGCCTACCAATTTCCGGCTTGCAGTGAAGCAGCGCTCAGGCAGAGCGCACACAAGATGACGTTGGCTTCAGCTGACCCACAACAGGACCGCCTCGGGATCGCACGGATCGCCGACCGCACCAGTTCCCTGAGCGCCGCCAAAAGTCCAAGCTCAGTCTCGGTCTTCGGCTTGCGACCGCCTCCCGGTCGACGAATGCGTCCAGTCCAATAGGCACTGCGCGACGCAATTCCCGAAGAGTTCAGCCTCCGTTGCCGCAAACAAGCGTCGGGCGCGCTCATACAAATAGGCGAAAGCGTTTCAAAACGCGCCTTGATCGCGGCAATGTCTATCATCCGCTTTGACCAACTTCTTCGAATGACTGAATCCGACCATACCGACCGCGTCTAGCCCTCAGCCACGCTCTCGACAATCGATCAACCGGAAAGGCACAGCCTCACCTCAAATTCCGATTCGATTGTTTCGCACCGAGCCCATTAGTTGGCCACGAAAAGTAGCTCGCCGCGCCCCGTCGGCCGACCCCGGCCGGTGCGGCGTCGCCACCAGCGAGCATCGATCATAGTGCCGGTTGCGGAACCGGGGACAATGGCATGTGATCGGGCGGCGGCGCCTGCAATGCTAGGCCAAGCTAACGGCGGCCAGCCCGCGCCCTGCGGCCGAAGCGACGACAGCGTCTTAAAGTGATACCACTTCACCCTCCGCGCCAGACGCTCCAGCGCCGCATTCTGACCAACCCGCGCTGAAATCCGCCATTCGCCGGGCCAAACTGCACCGACCCGCCGATGCAGTCCATGAATCACAACCAGGCAATTTTGCATCGATCCCCTATAGGCGAGGCTGGCGGTGTTCAACCATCTAAGTTCTAGATGACTGCGATAATGATAATATTCTTGCCAACTCTTGGCCGACGGGACATGCCCTCTACCGGAACTTGGCCCTGCCCGTCATTCTACCGCAAGCATGGCGGAGTAGGGCCGGTCGCCTGTCTTGCTTTACCCTGGTCGATCGCGGGCCTGGATCTGGAGGTGCGTGTAACCGCGCATGAACTCGCCATACCGAGGAGGGACAGGATGGTCCAAAATGCACCATACCGGCTCCGTCAGCGCTTGACGGCGACCGCTGCGGCTATCGCCAGGTCCGCAAGCGCGGTCTTAGCCACCCCTACGGGCACGGCCGCCCAAACCCCTACGAGTGAGGCTGCCCAAACCCCTACGAGTGAGGCTGCCCAAACGGGCACTGGATGGTCGAAAACGCCCACGAATGAGGCTGCCGAAATTGGCACTGGATGGTTGAACCGGAGCGGGCAGACAGACCAGCCAGTGCCCCTTCCGAAGCCGCGTTACGAAGTAGATGTCGAGAAGGACGTCCGCATACCGATGCATGACGGCGTCGGTCACTATGCCGACATCTATCGTCCACGCGGGGTGGCTGGCCCGCTGCCGACAATCATGATCCGGACGCAATACAATAAGGCGGGCTATCTTCAGCCCAGTCCGTTCAGCCACCGCAGCGTGGCAGTCAGGATGTTTGCCGGCCAGGGCTTCGCGGTCGTTGTGCAGGACCTTCGCGGGCGCTTCCGTTCCGAGGGTACCTTCCATTTAGCTGAAAGCGATGCCATGGACGGCTACGACACGGTCGCCTGGATCGCTTCGCAGTCCTGGTCCAACGGCCGGGTCGGCGGTTACGGCTGCTCTGCTCTCGGCATCACTCAGGTGATGACGTCGCAACGGCGGCCGCCAGCGCTGAAGGCTGTCGTGCCGCAGGGAGCCGCTGGCGCACTGCGGTCGATGCCATGGGATGAACTGGTTTCCGGTGTTCACGATATGGGCTGCACACTGCAGTGGTTTCGCGAGTCGGCCAACCAGCGCCAAGAAGTGCTCAAGAAAGTTGATTATTGGGAGTTGCTGAAGACCCTCCCTGTTGCCGACTTGGGCGACCGGGCCGGCGGCCCGCCCAATGACTGGCGGGATTGGCACTCGCGTGAACTCGGCGGTCCTTGGTGGGGCAAGTTCGGCCTTTTCGATGAGTTCTCGCACCCCGATGTTCCGGCCCTGTTCGTCGATTCTTGGTATGACGGTACGGTTGGAGGCACGCTGGAATTGTTCGACAGGTTCCAGAAGCAGTCGTTGTCAGAGGAAGCGCGGCGGAATCAGTATGTGATCATCTCTCCCACCGGTCATTGCGAAAGCGAACAGGCCCCACCCTACATCGTGGGCCAGCGTGATGTCGGGGACAATCGGCTGGATTGGTGGTCGATCTATTTGCGCTGGTTCAATCATTGGCTGCGCGACGGTCAGGGCGGCTTCGACATGCCGCACGTCCAATACTTTTTGATTGGAGCGAACCAGTGGAAGTCATCCGACAGCTGGCCGCTGCCGGGAACACGCTTTGTGCCCTATTATTTGAGCAGCGGCGGTCATGCGAACACGAGCAAGGGTGACGGCCGGCTATCCACGGCGGCTGCGTCGGGCCCGCCTGACCGTTATCACTATGATCCTGCCGATCCCGTTATCAGCCCTGAGCCCTTCAGAGTCCCCCCGGGTCCGGGCTGCCCTGCCGAGCTTGAGTCCGCCAGCGTGTCAGTGGACCAGCGCCAGACGGATCTGCGAGACGACCGGTTGGTGTTCACCACGGAGCCGCTTCGTTCAGGCATCGAGGTGACCGGTCCGCTGCGCGCCGTGCTCTATGTGTCATCCTCGGCGGTGGACACCGACTTCGTTGTGCAACTGAGTGACGTCTATCCCGATGGGCGGGTCTACAATCTCAGGACCGGTATCGCGCGGGCGCGCTACCGTGAAGGCTACAAGCCGTCTAAATTGATGATCCCAGGCCAAATCTATCCCATAGAGGTGAATCTGCATGCGACCGGCAATTACTTCGCGCCTGGCCACCGCATCCGCGTGCAAGTGTCGAGCAGCAGCTTCCCGCATTTCGGCCGAAACCTGAATACAGGCGGTAACAATTTGACGGAAACCAGGTGGGTCGTGGCAGAGAACACTATCTACCACGATCGCGACCATCCCTCGCAAATCATCCTTCCAATCGTGCCGTGAGGGGTTTTGTCCAACGGCTGAATGGGAGCGCAGGGAGGTCTGACACGAGGCCAATCACGCGGCATGGATTTGGAACTGCTCGGCCAGGGATAAATTCGGATTGAAGGCGAACCTCGCCTGTTGCTCACGCATCATGTCAACCATTTCAATGCCGTTTAGGGTGATCGCGGCTGATGCTGGTGATTTGAACCCGAGCATTGACCGGATGCGGCGCTTTATGCACCGATGGTCCTGTTCGATCCGCTTGTTCAGGCATTTAGTCTTGCGACTCCGGATCGGCTTCAGCCGACGCCCGGAACGATCCTGCAAGCGATTTGTGACGTCACAGGAAACGATAACCTCCTGATTGGTCTTGCTACCATCGATGACGACGTGGACGGGCCGGCCATGATGTGCCAGCGCTTTTTCTGAAGACCCGGTGGGCCGAGAACAAGTCACGATGCTCGCTGAACAGAATTCGACTGCGTCGCCGACACTGTCGATGGCGCGGTAAAGATGCATCCGTACGTCTCGTCGACTTGCCACTTCCCCGTCACGCTACGCTTGGGCCGATCGAAATGCTCCAGCAGTAGCGTGCGAACGGTCAAGCCGCAAATGGTCATCTGGTCGACGGCAATCCTCCGCTCGGCCATCATCTCCTCAAGATCACGCAGGCTGAGATTATAGGCCAGGTACCAGCGCACGCAAAGCAGGATCACTGCCTGGTCGAACTGGCGACCCTTGAACATCTAGTCCTCCGAAAATGTCGATGGGTAATTAAAACGTTGCAACACATCCTTCCTGCTTCGGATTGACCGCCGAGACGCCTGTCATACGTTGCGTCAGATCGCTTATTTCCGTGCGTCAGTCTATTCGAAGCTTCGATTACGGAACATTGCTCGAATTTCAGAATTGAAGCATGTGAGGTGATAGTCAGCTGTTTCCTGCTCGAACCGTTGGTCGCCGGTCGCCCCAGGGTCTGGCGTCTTCCAGATCGCGTGCGACACGGACGAGTGTGGCCTCGTCGCCAAAGCGGCCAACGATCTGAATACCGATCGGCAGCCCGCTGGCGCTCTGTGCCAAAGGCAAGGACACCGAAGGTTGTCCGGTCACATTGAATACGCCAGTATACTGACAAATCGCCGTATCCGCTTCCACGTATTCCTCTGCAGAGACCGCAGGATTCGTGGCAGAATAGATGCCGCCATGCGGCACGGCCACGATTGGCATTGTCGGGGTCAGCAAAATTTCGAACGCATGGATCGCCTCGCCCACGCGGAAACGCATTCTCCGGAGTGCCTCTTGTACGTCCGCCGCTAGGGAAAGAGGCAAGTCTCGGCAAAATTCATACCGTTTTAGGTTGGCCGGCTCTAAGGTGTTCGCGGTGATGCTGCGCCCCATGGCCCGCGCCGCTTTTTCGAGCCCACTCGCAGTCGTCGGGTCGAGATATAGGCTGCTGTATTCGACCGGCTCATATGGCGGGTCGATGTCTTGTACCGTGTGCCCCATCTTCTGCAGAAGCGTTGCCGTCGACTCGACAGCGCGCAGCACTTCCTGATCAAGATTGACCGCGCCCCAACTCGTTCTCGCGACCCCGACCCGCAGACGGCCCGTGGGCTTTAAGAGTTCGTCCACATAGGGACGGTTCGGTTGGACGATGATAAACGGATCGCCGGGATGGGGACCGGAAAAGACGTCCAGCGCCGCGGCCATGTCGCGGACTGTTCGACACAGAATAAACTCGCGGGTGAGACCATACGAACGGTCTTGATTGTTGGGACCGCCTGAAACACGTCCCCTGGACGGATTAAGTCCGACGAGGCCGCACCATGACGCGGGGATGCGAATTGACCCGCCGCCATCACTGCCGTGGGCAATAGGTGTGATGCCGGCGGCCACAGCCGCTGCCGCTCCCCCGGAGGAGCCCCCCGCGGCGCGTTCCAGATCCCATGGATTGCCGGTGACGCCACTGAGAATGGACTCTGTCATTACGGAAGAGCCAAGCTCGGGAGTTGTTGTCCTTCCTATAGTTCGAAGCCCGGCCTCCCGAGCGCGACGAAAAAAATAGCTGTCGGTATCGGGCCGGCAGCCTTTGAACAGTCGGCTTCCTTTTTCCTGGAGGCGGCCAGCTTCGGCGGCACCGATATCCTTCCGAAGGAACGGCACGCCATGGAAGAGCCCTCCGTCCGCGCCGGCAACGGTTTCAGCATCTTCGTAGAATTCCATCACAGCGTTGATCTGCCGATTGACCTCGTCGTGCGCCTCGCGGGCTAGCCGCATCAATTCCGAGGGCGTCACTTCGCCGGCAGCGACAAGAGAGGCCAAACCGGTGGCATCGTACTCTGCGTATTCACTCACCCTCATTGCAGCTATCCTTTCTCCTCTGCCTCGTGTCAGCGAGAGAGGGCCGTGGCACGCACAGCGCGGTTTGAATTTTCAATTAGTACTAAATCCAACTGGAAAACAGCGGTCGTTTTCCAATGGTAGTGGAGTGCAAATCTCAATTTGGACGACACCCACAATCGATCTCGCGCCAGGCCGCAGTCAAATACAGTTTTGCGATTCGATTCATCTGAAATTCAGATCGCAAATCGACTATAGCGCCCTGTTGCGGATCCTGGGCCTGGTGATGGGGATCTGTCCAAACTGTTGGATCACCCCGATGAGGCAGGAAGAGAATAAGCAGAGAACTTTGAGAGGGTACGAGGGAGTTTAGGACGGCCGACGAAACGTTGAATCTCCCGTCTTTGCGGCCGAGATTCAGCGACTAACGCCAACCTGGAACTGATGACCGTGCACCTGCTTCTCATAGCTCTGCGTGTGAATCTTACGGATAGGCCGGTGCTGAGCGACAGGCAACTCACGGCCGGCCGCGGCTGCGGCCATAATAACGTCAATACTTTTCGGGTCGTCCCATCGAACCGGTCCATGGTGCTGGTAGTCGAGGTCTGCTTCCTTGCAAGGACAAAATTGGAGTTGACCCCTGCTGCCACTCTCACCTCAGAAGCCGGCGGCATGTCTCGGCTCCATAAGGCAGCACCTCAGCGGCCAAGGCGACGTGATTCAGTTTGGCAGCGCCATGTTGTCAAGTTCACGCGACAGCCCTGAGGGTGAGAGGAAATCGAATTCGACGCTAATCCGGCTTTAGCCCCTCAAGACCTGCTCAATGAACGAGCCAGGCCGCGTTGACTCAAACGAAACGGCCACCAGGAAAACGCGGCTAGGTTCATACCGATTTCAATGGCGAGTTCGCAATGTCTAGGGCCATGATTTTGGCGAACCAGAGCCGATTGGCTGAGTTACTCGACCATAATCCGAATGGCCCATCCTATTGAAGCCTTAGATGATGGCTTACGCGTAGAAGGCGAAATACGGCGGCATGGGGAGACGGTAATCACTGCGCATTATTTGCCATCATGCCTGGTGCCGTAGCGGATCGTGTTGGAATTCGGCGGAGCAGCCTCGGTAGGTTGAGATTATCGGTTCATGCGGCGAGGTCAATCTGTTGATCGAGCGGCTTGGCGGGGAGCGTGTGCCAACCGTCGATCTTTCGCATTGAGATCTGGCCGGCGCCATCAACGCCCATAACAACATTGCCGCCGTTTCGGCCGAAGGCAGCACGGTCTGTTGGTGTGGACGGCCCCCAGCACGGCATCGATCTGCCAGAGTGAGGTCGTTAAAGATCTCAAGCAAAGGAGGCCGTCCGTGGATCAGATTATTCGAACTGGGATGGACACGTCAAAGCACGTGTTTCAGCTGCATGGGGCGAACGCCGCTGAAGAGCCGACATTGCGCAAGAAACTTCGACGCAAGGAGGTGGTGGCCTTCTTCGAGAAGCTGCCGCTCGGGTGCCTCGTTGCGGTCATGGATGATTGAGTTCGCCGTTTCGGGTGCCGGTCAAGGGGGGCGCGGCTTGCTTTCGCATGCTGTCACCCTGGAGCACGATGCGGTGGGCGTTGTGATCGAGTCTGTCGAGAAGGGGCATCGCCGACGGTGGCGTCACCGCCTTCAACTTACCGGAGAAAGCATGCCACGCCGCTGGAGGCGCTGGAGGTCTTCTGTTCGGATATGGCAACGGATGACATGGCCCGGCTGCACCTCGTTCTGCGGCGGCTCCAGGGTCTCACAGATTGCGCCAAGCTTGCGTGGGCACCGGTTATGGAAGACGCACCCCTTGGGCGGGTTGGCCGCGGAGGGGATCTCTCCAGAGAGGCGAATGCGGGTATTCTGGGCACCGTCGAGTTGGGGGACCGCCGAAAGAAGCGCTTCGGTATAGGGGTGGTTTGGTCCTTCGAACACGCTCTCCGATGGCCCCATCTCCATGATCCGCCCGAGGTAGAGCACGGCAATTCGGTCGGAAAGATACCGAACGACGCCAAGATCGTGAGAGATGAATAGGTAGCTGACATTCCGCTCTACCTGAAGGTCTGCGAGCAGATTCAGGATCGCCGCCTGCACTGAGACGTCGAGCGCCGACGTAGGCTCGTCGCAGACCAAAACGCGAGGGTCGCCGGCGAAACTGCGCGCTATGGCGACGCGCTGCTTGAGCCCACCGGAAAGCTGGCGCGGACGGAGCGATAGATGTCGAGGCGTCAGGCGGACTGCGGCCACGAGCGCATTGAGACGGCCAGTCAAGTCGGCGCCACGATAGCCGCCGAGCTTTCGCAACGCGCGGCCAATGATCCGAGAGACCGAATGCGAGCGGTTCAGCGCTGAATCCGGATTCTGAAAGACGATCTGCACCGCTTTCACCTCTTCATCTCGGCGCCGATCGAGACTGGCGGCCAGAGGCCTGCCGTCAAGCTCGATGGCCCCGCCGGGATCCGGCGGCACCAAGCCCAAGAGCATTCGCGCTAGCGTCGTTTTGCCGGAGCCAGACTCACCGACCAGACCTAGTGTTTCCCCAGGCAGAAGACTTAGCGAAACACCGGCGACCGCACGGATCGCGTGGCTCCCCTGACCATAAGTTTTCGAGAGATTGCTAACCCGAAGTACCGGCGCGGCCCCCCACGAAGACTTTAGATTTACAAGATCGCTTGGCGTACTCCGCGGAATATTGACGGCCCGATCCGGGTAGTGGCAACGCACGAGTCTACCGCAATCTTCCCGCAGTTCCGGCACTTCCGCGCGACACCGGTCGTCGGCGATCGCACAGCGCTCCGCGAAGGGGCAACCGGAGATCAGCGCGCCGGGCGCGGGTAGAAAACCCGGAATGTTATCGAGCCGTCGCTGGTCCTTTCGCTGCCCGCCCCGAGGTAGGCAACGCAAGAGCGAGACAGTGTAGGGATGGCGTGGAGAACTCAATATCTCACGGGTCAGCCCTTCCTCAACCAGCATCCCTGCATAGAGGACACCGACGCGATCGGACATCTTGGCCACCACGGCGAGGTTGTGGCTGATGAACAAGATTGAGGTGCCGAGCTCGCGCCGAAGATCGGAGATGAGGTCGAGGGCCTCAGCCTCCACGGTGGCGTCAAGGCCGGTCGTGGGCTCGTCCAGAATCAGCATCTTCGGATCGCTCGCCAGTGCCATGGCAATCGTCACCCGTTGCTGCATGCCTCCCGAAAGTTGATGTGGATAGCGCATCATAACCGAGCCGGGATCGGCGATGCGCACCTTTTGCAGCATCTCTAGCGAACGCATTTCGCGCTCGGCAGAAGGGACGCCCATCACCTCGAACACCTCGCCCAACTGACACCCCACTTTCAGCGACGGGTTTAGCGCTTTGCTGGGATCCTGGTAGACCATCGAGACAGTTCCTGCTCGCAGGTGCCTGAGCGCCTCGGGCCCGAGCCGCATTACATCCGTCCCGTCGAGCATCACCGCCCCGCCGGTGATCTTCCCGTTCCGCGGAAGGTACCGAACCACCGCCAGTGCCACGGTGGACTTGCCACAACCGCTTTCGCCGACGAGCCCATAAGCCTCACCCGGCGCAATCTGCAGACTAACATCGCGCAGCACGGCGCGGTCCCGCCCACCAGACCGGTAAGCGACGGAGAGGCGATCGAGGTGAAGTGCGGGTTCAGCCATCGAGCGCTCCATGCAGCCCTTCGGCCATTAGATTTACCCCGATTACCAGGCTGGCGATGGCCAATGCATCGAATAGCACTGTCCACCAAAAGCCGCCGCCGATCATTCCGTAGTTGGTCGCGATCGACAGCCCCCAATCCGGCGAAGGTGGCTGCAGGCCGAAGCCAATGAAACTCAACGTGGCGACTGCGAAGATTGCATAACCGAGACGCACGGCGGATTCGACGAGAATGGGTGGGAGTATGTTAGGTAAGATTTCGACGAACATGATATGGGCGGCGTTCTCGCGGCGGAGCGTCGCGGCAGCGACGTATTCAAGATCGCGTTCCGACAAGACGGCGGAGCGGACCGTGCGGGCGATGCTTGGCGCGTAGGACAATCCGATAACGAGAATCACGGACGTCTGCGAGTTGCCCAACGCAACGATGATCAGCAAGGCAATGATGAGCGTGGGGAGCGCCAACACCGCCTCGAGTAGACGGGAGACGACATCATCGATCATTCCACGAAAGTAGCCCGTCACTAGCCCCAGCGCTGTTCCCAATAATGTAGCGAGGCAGGTGGCGACCGGAGCTACGATCAGGATATCGCGCGATCCAAGGAAAACGCGCGAGAAAATGTCGCGCCCAAGTTGATCCGTGCCGAACCAATGCTCGGTAGAAGGGGGGGCGAGCACATTCATGATGTCAGCGGCAAACGGGTCGTGAGGCACGAAATAGCGACCAAATAACGCACAGACGACCCAGTACGCGAGAATGGCGGAGCCGAACAAAAACGGGCCCGAGCCTAACAGCGCGCTCCGCACCGTAGGCTGGCAACTAGAAGAAGCGGTCAGGTCGGCCATTACTCAGCCCCGAGACGGATTCGGGGATTGAGCAGCGCATAAAGCAGATCTGCAACCATAGTCGCTACCACTAAGGCGATGCCAGTCACTAGCACCCCCGCCTGCAGCATCGGGAAGTCCTTGCTCTGCGCGGCAGAGAAAATAAGCAATCCAACTCCTTGGTAGCCGAATAGTTTCTCCGTCACCAACAGGCCGCCAATCAGAAAAGCAGTCTGAGTCGCAATAACTGTGATCGTCGGCAAGAGCGCATTCCGCAGCACATGCCTCCAGATGACCTTCCGCCAGGGCAGGCCTTTTAGAACGGCAGTGCGGGTGTAGTCGGAATCAAGCGCATCGAGCGTTCCTGCACGGGCCATCCGTGCGATATAGGCGAAAAGCCCCAGCACCAACGGCATCGCCGGCAGAATAAGATAATAAAGTTGTGTCAGCGGCCCTGCACCATCCGGCCAGGCGGCGGAAACCGGCAGCCAACGCAGCCAAACGCCGAAAATCAGGATCAGCACGATTCCAGTGACGAATTCCGGGAGCACAGTTACCGAGAGACCGCCAAGGGTAATGATGCGATCAACTGGACGGTTCACGTTTAGCGCTGCCACTATCCCGCCGAGAATACTGAGTGGCACGACGACAGCGAATGCCACCGCGGCTAGCTTCAACGACTGGCCCAGTGCCGCTTTCACAACGAGGGCTACCGGGCTACGATAGACAAGGGACTCTCCCATGTCGCCGTGCAGGAAGCGCCCTAGCCAAGAGCCGTACTGGACGAGTAACGGCCTGTCCACACCGAGCCGGTGGTTCAGCGCATCCACCGCTTGTTGATCGGCGAAGGGGCCAAGAATGGCCCGCCCCACGTTGCCCGGCAGTACCTGCCCGCCGAAAAACACGAGCAGGCTCAGCACGAAGAGTGTAATTATTGCATAGGTAAAGCGCCGGGCAAGGAAACGTTTCATCGGGGTCCGCTTCTTAAATGATGTACCTGTACGGCGAGGCAGCTAATGCTGCCCTCGCCGAGCCAACGTTATGTCTTTCCCGCATCCTGTAAGAACAATTGCCCGATGGCTGTTGGCTGGACGCCAACGACGCCCTTCTTGGTCGCGATCAGGTAGTCATAGAAGTAGCCGAACAGCAGCGGCGTTTCTTCAAGCAGTAGCCGCTGAATCTTGCCTGCACCCGCCCGCTGCGCCTCCAAATCGAGCGAGGCCGTGTAGCTGTTGACGAGGTTGTCATATTCCTTGTTCTTGAACTTGGCCGGATTATAAATGCCGTCGCTCATCAATAGCGATTGGAGGAGAACGTTCGGTACGCCGCGGTGGCCGAAGTCGCCAATGCCCATCACCGAGTCGAGCCACGGCGATTTGCCGGGGATCACATCGCCATAAAAGGCACTCCGGTCCATGATGTCGAGCTTGAGCTCGACGCCGATCTCCTTCACCCAGTTCTGTAAGAGCTGGGCATAGGCCGGAATTTCCAGATATTGCGGGGCGGCAAGCGTCACCTGAAAGCCCTTCTCCATCCCCGCCGCCTTCATCAACTCTTTGGCCTTGCGGATGTCCTGGTTGCGCTGCGGCACGGTCGGATCGGTCATGGGATAGACTTTGGCGAAGGGGCTATCGTTGCCGACTTCGGCGCGGCCTTTCATCAGGCCCTTTACGAACTTCTCGCGATCCAAACACAGCGCCACCGCCTGACGGACACGTGGATCCCCGAATGGATCCGAGTCACAGTGCATGTGGACTGGCTGGTTCGCAGTGGATTTTAAGCTAACGATGTCAACGCTCGGGTCGCCT
The DNA here is from genome assembly GCF_000230995.2 of Mesorhizobium australicum WSM2073. Classification (NCBI taxonomy): domain Bacteria; kingdom Pseudomonadati; phylum Pseudomonadota; class Alphaproteobacteria; order Hyphomicrobiales; family Phyllobacteriaceae; genus Mesorhizobium; species Mesorhizobium australicum. The sequence continues at coordinate 5,868,502 of NC_019973.1, forward strand.
AGCAGTGCCACACCGTCGAGCACGGAGAACTGGTTGACGATGTCGACCTGCCCGGCCTGCAGCGCAAAGATTTGCGCCCGGATATCCTTGAAGAAGATGAATTCTGTTTTCGCCGGCAGCGCCTTTAGTCCCCAATAATCATCATTGCGGACGAAACTCGCGCCGACGTTGCGAGTGAACTTCTCGATCTTGAAAGGACCAGTGGCGTCCCAACTTTCCTCGAAATTTCCCGAATAGCCCGCCGGCAAGATAATAGCATTGTAGTTGTCGGACGACACCAAGTAAGGGAAACTGCCGCTCGCGCTGTCGAGATGGAACTCGACTGTGTAGTCGTCCACCTTTCGGGTGCCGCCCTTTTGCAAAATGCCCTTGAAGACGGAAAGCGCGTTTGACGAATTCTTTGGATCCGCCAGTCGATCCATAGTGGCGACGACATCATCGGCCTTCATCTCGCCGCCAGAATGGAACTTAACGCCTTTTTGTAGCGTGAACGTCCAAACGGTGCCGTCCTGGTTAGGGTTCCAGCTTGTCGCAAGACAGGGCTTCAGCACAAGGTCTGGCCCGTCGATGCAGAGGAACTCACCGACCTGATTGAGCATCAGGACCCCCCCCGTGTCGCCATTCAGGACGGGGTCGACCACGGTCTGCGGCGCATCGCAAGCAACTCGAATGGTGGAACCGGGTTGGACGGCCGCTCTCGCTACGGACGGTGTTGCGCCGAGGCCAACCACCAGCGTAGCCTGGCCAAGAAACGGCAGGGACAGGCCAAGCACACTGCCGTGCCGCAAAAACTCGCGACGACTGACGCGGCCATCGACGTGGCCATCGATCAGGTGGTTCTCGATCGGCGTTAGGCCAGAGCGAAGACCATCGAGCAAGTAAGTGTTTCGTGTCACAGCGGTTCCCCTTTTTCTCAACGTTGATCGTGCACCTGCGTTTACGCCCGGTTCCGATGTCGTCGGGAACCCACTGAGCGATTCCTATGGACTTCCGTCCCGACGCCGTTTTCCGCGTCTACTAGCCTTAGCTTCCTGCGGCGAGTGCCACCTTGACGAGGTCACAAGTGGCCCAAGCTTGAACGAGGCTTCTTCATTTTTTGATGATCAATTGCGCGGCGGCTCGGAGCAAATACAGTTATTTTATGCTCATCATCTGGGAACGAGATGGCCCAGGTCGCCACTGGGACAATGGGTCACCCTTCAGCACATTGCACGGTCAAACTGGGTCCCGCTTCGCCCTCGTTGCAGAAGGCCCCAACGTGTCCAGGACAACTGATTTGCTCCACTTTCCCGCGCCGACGGGCCCTCAGCGTGGAAGGCGGAGCTTTCCGATGTTAAAGCCCGTTCGTTTGATGACGCGCTCGTCTTGTGCAATCTGCTGATGCGGGAAGCGGGCTCCAAATCGACCGTTCGCTGGGTCTGGGCTTCATCGCTCGGCAAGATCAAGAACGGAGAGACGATCCGGATCGGCTTCTCCAACGAGATTCCCTGGGCCTATCCGCGCGACAACAAAGAGCCGCTCGGCTTGGTCAATACGACGCTCGACATTCTGAAGAAGATGGGCATCACCAAGGTCGAGCCGATCGTGACGGAATGGGGCTCGCTCGTCCCTAGCCTGCAGGACGGTCGCTTCGACATCATCACCGGCGGCATGTTCATCCTGCCCAAGCGACTGCAGCAACGTGCCGACAACCGATCCGATCGCCAAGATACGAGTGAGCTGTCTTAGAGTCCGTTTTGAATTCAGGGATGAGTGTTTCTGCGGATAAGATTGCCGGCCATAGCGACGAGGATCATGGCTTGCGAGACATCGATGCGCTGCTCGTAGTCGCGCACGAGGCGGCGCCATCTTGTCATCCAGCCGAAGGTGCGCTCGACAACCCAGCGGCGGGGCAGGATCTGGAAGCCCTTCTGGTCGTCGGATCGGCGGATGATCTCTACCACGAAGTCCAGATAGGCGGCCTTATCCGGTCGTAGGCGCCGTCGGCGAACAGATGCTTCACCCAGGGCCAGCGCTTGCGGATACCATCCAGAATCGCCTGAGCGCCGGCGCTGTCGGAGATGTCGGCGGTGGTGAGGTTGACCATCAAGAGCCACCCATCCGTATCGACGGCAACGTGTCGCTTGCAGCCGACAATCTTCTTGCCGGCGTCGCAACCTCTTGTTTCCGCTTGCGGGCCTCGACCGACTGGCTGTCGATCACGCCAGCCGTGGGACTGGCCTCGCGCCCGGCCCGCTCGCGATCCAGCATCAGCGCCACGTCTTGGATGGTCTGGAAAGCGCCGCGCCAACTCGCGAAACCAGCCGTAGACCGTCTGCCAGGCGCCGAAATGGATCGGCAGCATCCGCCAGCCGCAACCCGAGCGCACAAGGTAGCGCACCGCGTTGATCACCTCACGGAATTCAACCTCGCGCGGACGACCGCGACGCCCAGGCTTGGGCATCAGCGGCGCGATCTGTTCCCACTCCTCGTCCGTCAGATCGGACGGGTAGCGCTTGGTCTTCTTGGCGATCTTGGCCATCCGGCCACGGCTCTGTTCGGTCCACATCCCCAGCTTGAATCACAAACCAGCCTCAGACGAAATCCCAATTTTTCCGATTTTCCAAACGGCCTCTAACGGCTATCACGTTCATCGCGAACGAACCGTAGTTAGTTGGCAAGCGCACCGGCTTCCTGCAGGGCGTCCTAGAGAATAGGGTTGGCTCGCGCGCCGACCGTGGAGCTCCCAGCCGAGCTCGCCGGCATAGAACATTCGGAACGCCCACACCTTGTTGCCTGCGACCTCGATTTTTCTATGCAGTCAGCCATGGAAACGCCTCGTTGGTCAGCGCCGGATCGCGCTCTACAAACCCGATGACGGCCATATGGACCCGGCAGGTGCGACTTTCACGCTGACCAAGGGTGCGCGCCAGATCGGCGCAACGATTACCCGCCAGTGCCGGGTGACTGACATAAAGCCCGGCCAAATGGCGAATGGGGGGTATTCTCCGAGCAGGGCGAGATCGTTTGCGAAGTGAATGCCGGCAGCATCTCCACCGCACGGTGCGCCGTCGTGTCAAGCCGAGCGCACTCTACGGCCGTTTGAAGGAAAAGCGCGGTGTTCGAATGTCTACGGCTGGGAGCGGCCGCTCTCGTTCCCTCGCGGTGGCTTGAGCAGCGCGACCACTATTCATTCCGCCGCCCCGCCCTGGCACCATCTCGCGGGGAGGAGGTTCGCGCCGTGCGCGAACGGGCCGGGCTGATAGATATTTCCGCCTTCACCAAGATTGAGGTGTCGGCTCCAGACGGGCACGCTTTCTCGACCGGCTTGTGGCGAACCGGCTGCCGTCGAAGCCTGGCCGAATCGCGCTGGCGCATCTGCTGAACGACAATGGCCGCATTGAGCTCAAGACGACCATCGTTCGCTTCGCCGATGACCAGTTCTACTTCAGAGCCTTCTTTGAGCAGCGTCTGCTGAATTATTTGGCAATGAACAAAAAGGTCGACGAGGCGGTTACGATCGCGATCCTGTGTGAGGACTGGGGCGCACTCGCGCTGAACGGGCCACATGCGCGTGATATTCTTGCGGCCCGTAGCCGCGCTAGAGGAGCGCGACCTGCTATGAAGGTCACCCGGATTTGCGTGTGTCGGCTCAATCTTCCGCTGACGAACCCTCGCCATCTTGACGTTGGCAAGTTCCACCGCCGAACCGTCAGCCTTCACGCGAACCTTCACATTCGCATCCACGACCCGCTTCACGGGCACCAGGATCTTCACTGAACTCTTTTCCTTTAGTCGATCCACGAGAACTTGAACCCGGGAGAATAGCGAGATCGCCCGGAAGCCAGCTACATTTCTCAGCGCAAGGGCAACGCGATGTGGCAGGACGACAATTGTCGAATCGCGGTTTCATCGCGTAGCACCGCTTATTCGGCGGACAGTTGCTTGGCGGCCGCCATTATCGCGTTCTGCGTCCAAGCGAGATCGCTGCTGGAGAGAGCAAGGCTAGGATAAATCTTGCCCGGCGATTTAAAGATTCCATGCTGACGGAGCCGAGCATTAAACCTGCCTGCCAAACTATTGTCCGCCTTGAGAACATCTCTGTAGAACTTCACCGAACGCTTAGTGAATACGACATCAAAAAGAACAGGATCCCCAACGATTTGATAATCGACTCCTGTTTGATCGAGAGCATCCCTAAGGAAGCCCATGATGGCCTCCCCATTTCTGCGAAGCCGGTCATAGCTGTCCGGACGGCGAAGGATTTCGAGCGTCTTCAGGCCGGCAACGGCTGCAAGCGGATTGCCGCTCAGGGTTCCGATCTGCAGGGTAAAGCGATCTTTGCCGACCACGCTCTTGTCGAAATGAGCCATGATGTCTGCTTGGCCCACCACCGCGGCAAGCGGGAGACCGCCGCCTACGATTTTGCCGACGGTGCAAAGATCCGGCACAACGCCGTACTTTTCTTGTCCCCCGCCGTAGGCCAAACGGAATCCGGTAACTACCTCATCGAAAATTAGCACGATCCCGTGCTTCGAGGTTTCTTCGCGCAACACTTCGAGAAATCCTGGCTCCGGAGGAATCAGGCGCTGAAGCGGTTCAACGATCACACCAGCGATTCTCTCGCCATGTTCATCAAGGAACTGCCGAATAAAATCCGGATCGTTGAACGGCGCGACGTAGATGCTTTCGCGGACTTGTTCGGGTATTCCCGCTGAATCCGGAACGCCATTTGGATAGTTCTCCAGTCTGTCGGGGAAGACACTGATCAGGGCATCTGAAGACATGCCATGATAGCCGCCTTCGAATTTTAAAATGAGGTCCCGACCAGTATGCGCGCGAGCAAGGCGCATCGCGAACATGTCTGCCTCGCCACCGCTCGAAACAAATCGTAGCTTTTCCGCACACTGCAAGGCTTGGCATATCGCTTCGGCAAGCTCTATACCGTGCCTGTTGCTGGCGAAAAACGTCAGTCCTTTTCCTGCCTGCTCTCGAATTGCCTCAACGACCTCTTCATTGTCGTGTCCCAGGATCATCGGTCCCGAGCCAATGAGGTAGTCGACGTATTCCTTCCCGTCCTCATCCCAGACGCGAGCGCCATGGCCTTCGCGAATGACGATCGACGGGTCGAAATTACCGAATCCACCGCCGGGCAGCACACCTTTCGCCCTGTCGACCCACTGCTTCTGCGCCGGCTGCGCAACTGAATTGTCAAGCATTGGCCGCCACCCTCTTCCTCTGGCTGTCTGCGCCTGCATCGGCGCGGGGGCGAACATTGTCGGGATCGAAAGCCGGCTCGCCCAGCACCTCCGCCTTCCGGATTTCACCCATGATCGTGACATCCACCTTTGTTCCCGGGCTCGCGACATCGGGCGACACGTAGGCAAAGGCGAGAATCTTGCCGACGGACGGCGAGTAGGCGATCGAGGTCACCGATCCCACTTGACGGTCTCCCATCAGCACGGCTTCGCCGCCATTTCCATCCGACACCCCGTCGGACTCGATCTGCAGATAAGCGCAGATCCACGACGGGCCCTTCTCCAGAGCGGCCAGTGTGGCCTGCTTGCCCCTGAACTCAGCCTTGTCGGTCTTGACGAAGCGCATCACATCGGCCTCCGGCAAAGTGACCTCGTTGGTAAGTTCGCCAGCCCCCTTGAACATCTTCTCCAATCGCATGACGTTCATCGCGAAAGAGCCGTAGTCGATCAGCCCCATGGCATCGCCAATCTCATGCAATGCATCGTAGACGGCCGGGATGCTCTCTTTTGGTCCATGGAACTCCCAGCCCACCTCGCCCGCGTAGGACATCCGGAACGCCCATACCTTCTCCCCTGCGATCTCGATCTCCTGGGCCGTAAGCCAGGGGAACGCCTCGTTGGTCAAGGCAGCGCTTGTGTTCGGGGCCAGGATCTCGCGGGAGCGAGGTCCATTGAGAGCCAAGGCTCCCCAGGCATCAGACAGATTGGTGATGGTTACATCGTCGTGATCAGTGCGAGCGAACCTCAGATAGTCCAGCAAGCGCTGCTCGAAGAACGCCGCGCAGGTGAAATAGAAGCGATCGTCGGCGAGGCGAACAATGGTCGTTTCCAACTCGATGCGACCGTTCTCATTCAACAGGTGAGTCAACGCAATGCGACCGGGCTTCGAAGGCAGCCTGTTCGGGATGAGCCTATCGATGAATTTGGCCGCTCCCGGTCCAGAGACTTGAACCTTGGTGAACGCGGAAATGTCTATCACGCCGGCGCACTCGCGCACGCTGTTGACCTCTTGCTGGACAAGAGGAAACCAAGCGGGCCTGCGGAAAGAATAGTAGTCTCGTTGCTCGACACCGTCGCGCGCGAACCAGCGCGGACGTTCCCATCCGTAGACTTCTTCGAACACAGCACCCCGACTTTTGAGGCGTTCATAGAGGGCGCTGGGCTTGACTGGCCTGCCGGCATGCCTGTTGAGGTGAGGGAACGGAACTTCATGGCGCAGAAGGTAGTCCTCTTTCGCCTTTGTAACCTGATATCCCTGGTCGGCGAAGCGGCCGAAGCGCCGCGGATCGTAGTCGCGCATGTTGATGTCCGACGCACCGTGGACCATCCAGCGAGCCAGTTCACGTGTCAGCCCTGGGCCCCAACCGATACCGATTTGGCAACCGCAGTTCAGCCAAAAATTCCTGAGCCCCGGTGCTGGCCCGATCAGCGGGTTGCCGTCCGGCGGATGCGAAATCGCCCCGTGAACGGCTCGTTTGATGCCAAGCTGGGAAAGCACAGGCATACGGCCCATGGCGTTCTCTAGCCACGGCATAATCCGGTCATAATGCGGCTCGAAAAGTTCGTGTTCCGCCTCCCAAGGACATTCGTCGATCCAAACCGCATTCGGATTGGCCTTCTCATAAATGCCGATGAGGCCGGACTTCTGCTCCATTCGGATGTAACCGGAGACAAGCTGGTCGTCTCTGATGACGGGCAGCTCCCTTTCTAGGGACATGAATTCCGGCACGGTATCCGTAATCAGATAGTGGTGAGTCATCGACGTGATGGGCACGTCGAGACCCACCCACTTCCCAACCTGGCGGGCATAGGTGCCGCCAGCATTGACAACGTGTTCGCAAACGATCTCGCCCTGCTCCGTGAAGACCCTCCATTCGCCGTTCGGCTCTCGCTTGATGTCGGTGGCGCGGCACTGCCGAATAATTTTGGCACCAAATTGTCTCGCGCCCTGAGCCAAGGCGAATGTAGCGCCGGAGGGATCCACATGCCCATCATCGGGTGTGTAGAGCGCGGCTTGAACGCCTTCGAGATTGTAGAATGGATGCAGCTCCCTTATGCGCTGTGGTCCCACCAATTCCATGGTGAACCCAAGAGCCTTGCCGACGCTCAGGGTTTGACGAAGCCAATCGAGCTCATCGTCAGTGTAGGCGAGCCGCAGCGACCCGCAGCCATGCCAAGTCACCGACTGGCCAGTCTCTTGCTCCAGTACCTTGGAGTAGAGATCGATATTGTAGCCAACGCATTTGCCTAAGGAGAAACTCGATGTCGAATGGGTAATCTGGCCTGCTGCATGCCAGGTAGACCCCGACGTCAACTCGGCTTTCTCCAGGAGAACTACGTCTGTCCACCCCTCGTGCGCCAGGTGGTAGGCCAACCCACAGCCCATGACCCCGCCACCAATAATCACCACGCGCGCATGAGATACGCTCATTGTCAGTTCTCCTAATCGAATGGTCTCAAAACCTAATAGGACAGATGTGCGTTTGTCAATGATAAATCGAAAAATTGTACCATAGCGGGCCATGCGGCCAAGCTTGCGCGAGCAGCCTTACGGGGAGCCTCCTAATGAGATTTTGAGGAATTAGGTGGGCACAGCCGATGCCGCCGAGCGTGAGCACGCCGCGGCTGTTCCCGCTTCCCTAGTGGGAAAGAATCTTTGACAGGAAGTCCTTTGCCCGCCTGTCCGTCGGTGCGGTGAAAAATTGCTCCGGCTCAGCTTCTTCAACTATTCGCCCGGAATCCAAGAAAACGATGCGATCGGCGACCTTGCGCGCGAATCCCATTTCGTGCGTCACGACAACCATGGTCATGCCCGCCTGTGCGAGCTCACCCATGACATCCAGCACTTCTGAAATCATCTCCGGATCAAGGGCGGATGTCGGCTCGTCGAAAAGCATCACCTTTGGGTCCATGGCCAGTGAGCGGGCAATCGCGAGGCGCTGCCTTTGCCCGCCCGAAAGGCGGCCCGGGAACTCGCGGGCCTTGTCGCCTATGCCGACGCGTTTGAGCAGCGCGTGAGCGCGCTCCTCCGCCTCTCGCCTGGCGGTCCCACGCACCAGGCGGGGTGCCAGGGTAATGTTGTCGATCGCGTCGAGATGCGGATACAGATTGAAATTCTGAAAGACCATTCCGACTTCGCAACGAAGCTGCCGAAGGTTCTTCTTGGCTGCGTTCAGATTGTGATTAAGGACCCGCAAAGACCCGGTCTGAAACGTTTCCAGGCCATTGATGCATCGGGTCAGCGTTGACTTTCCCGAGCCGGACGGGCCGCACACAACGACGACTTCGCGCTCCCTCACATTGAGATCGATTTCGTGCAGCACCTGGGCGGTTCCAAAGCTCTTGCTGACCTTGGAGAACCGAATGATCGACTGAATCGTCATGTAACGAAATCCATTCCCTATGCTTCCGATCGCTCAAGCACCTACAGCGGAAACCCGCCCTCGCCACCTTTTCACGACCAAGGAGAGGGTGCCGCAAATGATAAAATATCCAATGCCAACCAAAGTATAGATCGCATACGGACTGAAGGTGTTGCTGTTTGTGATCTGCGCTGCTCTAAAGAAATCAATTACCCCCACCATTGAGACGAGAGACGTTGTCTTGAAAAGCATAATCACTTGCGACAGAAGGGCTGGCATCATGTTGGAAATAGCCTGGGGCAGGATTATCCATTTGAAGGATTGCCAGTTGTTCAAGCCCGTCGACGCAGCGGCCTCCCATTGACCCTTGTCCACGGAATACAACCCAGCTCGAATGACCTCAGCCAGGTACGAAGCCGCGATTATCGACATTGCCACCAGCGCCGCTGTCCAACCGTCGATTGGTTGACCCGTGATGGCCGGAGCGCCGAAGTAGACCCAAAATATCACCATCAACTCGGGCGTCGCGCGAACGATCTCGATCAGGAAAACCGCCGGAATCCTGGCGAAAGACGAACCGTGGACGCGCGCCACCGCCAAAGGTATCGCGGCCGCCAGTCCGATCGCAGTGGACAGGATGGAGAGCTGAATTGATAGCCATAGGCCTTGCGCGATCAGGCCGGCGCTCGGCCAAATGGGAGCCCAGCGAAACCCAGCCGCTTTCCAAGCACCCACAAAGCACAGGAACGCGAGGCAACCGTACCAAATAACCGCCTTCCGGCGATCGGCATCCTCTGGCTGGCGATCGAGATTCATCGGCGTTCCCGGTCCATTAGCACTTGGACAGCGCTCATCGCGCCCGCTATCAGCAAAGCAAGCATCAGGTACAGGACCGTCACCGCGATCGCGGCCTCCATGCCGCGAAACGTCTCCTGCTCGATCTGCTGGGTCATGAACGTGAGGTCTTCAATCGCGATCAGCATCACAGTCGATGAATTCTTCACGACTTGGATAAATTGGCTGGTCAGGGGCGGTACAGTGATCCGGATCGCCTGCGGCAGTATGATCCTCGTAAATACCTGTCGGCCTGACAGGCCGGAAGCGATGCCGGCCTCCCACTGCCCTGTGGGAAGAGCCCGGATTCCTGAGGTCACAACATCAGAGATATAGGCGCCCTGATGCAACGTTAAAGCTATCACGCCGGAAATGGATGCATCGATCCCGAAGGCGTAATATATGGCAAATAATTTTACAACTACTGGTATATCCCTGATGACTTCTACACACGTATCTAAGGACTTTCTGAGATGGAAGCCCGCAGTAACCTTCAAGCAGCCGACAACCGATCCGATCAGAAAAGACAGAGCTATCGAGATCAGAGATATGCGGAGCGTCGTACCCAAACCCTGGAACAGCAGAGCTCGGTACTCCCAGATTATTCCCCAGTCGAGATGCATGAGGTTTCCGTAGGGTTCCGCGTCAAGCCCCGATCACTCAGGTCGACCAGTGGCGCGGCTTTCGCGGCGCTTGTTGGTCCGGCCGACCTGCGTTCATGTCTGTCTGGAAGCTACCACTTATCGGGGCCGTGCACTTCCGCTACGCCAGGCTGCATCATGCCTGGCTGCCACAACACGAACCCTGGCTCTTCGTTGTAGTATTTGCGGTAGATCTCCTGGAGTTTGCCTTCAAGCCAAAGGCGCTGCAGGCCCCAGTTCACCCAGTTGCGCCATTTCGAATCGTTCTGCCGAACCATGATGGCGCTGGAGTCCCGATAGAAAGGCTCGCCCACCGCGAGCTTCGCGTCGGACATTTTTTCGATCATCAGCTCCGCCTGCAAGGAGTCGATCAGAACGCAGTCCACTTGCCCTTGGGCAACGGCCAGCAGCAGTTCCGGATACTGTTGGAAGAGCTTGAACTTGGCGCCAGCATTGGTCGCTCTCCAGTAGCCTATATAGACTGCGCCCTGCGTCGCGCCGATCGTCTTTTCCGTGCCGGCGTAAGCCTTGGGGTCCGTCGGTTCACCTTTCCGGACAAGTATGACCGCCTGCTCGGTGTTCCAGATCAAGGAAAAGTCCACGACTTCCTCGCGAATCTTGGAGTTTGTGGTAGGACCGAACTCGGCATCAATCTGCCCGTTCAGCAAGAGCGGGATTCGGGTCTGCGACGTCGTCTGCACGAACTTGACTTCGACACCCAAGTGCTTGCCGAACTCCCTCGCCACATCCGGTCCGTAGCCCTGCACGACGCCCTGCGCGTCAGCGAAGCTGCCCGGAGGATAATCGTATCGCGCGCCGGCTAACAAGTGGCCGCGCTTCATTATCGCATCCAAGGTCGAGGTGACCTCCTCGGCCTTGGCGCCTTTGGCCACGAGCGATGCGGCGGCCGTGGCCCCCATCGCCGATAACATGCTGCGTCTGTCCATGTTTCACTCCCCTGAGCTTAACCGCTTTTTCTTTTTTGGGATGGGGTTCGCCATCCCTGGCCATCACAACCGTGGAACCGACCGGCGGTTAGAGAACGATTGTTTTCCCGCAGAGAACCTGGCGTACAAACGTTTTTGAGTCAATTCGGATTCGGAGAATTGCTTGGACATCCCAGTGAGGATGAAACGACGTTGACCGGACGGAGCCCTGCGGTAGCTTTAAAAGATGGCCGTCGACCTGATAGGAATGGACAAAGCACCTTCGGCCAAAAGACCGACAAGCTCGGCAGGAGCATCGCAAGCTTTGGCCTTTCGTGTCAGATCGGCGTCCGTCATCGGATTCTTGGGCCCTCCGCGCACATAAGCCACGGCTTTTTCGAGGCGCTGCCCTGATTGCAATGTAACGACAAGGCGGTCGGGAGCTTCTGGCGATAGATCTTGGATGTCATCCGGGACTTGTTCAGGTACGATCGACACTTTCAGCATCAGGGCCCGAGTGTCCGGCTCGCTCAGCGCTGCCGGTTCGAAATCAGCAGGGGTCAACACGCCACACAACATTGCTCTTGCGACGCAATACCGAACTGAGAACCGCGCCTCCGCGGATGTCGTGGGTTCGGCGATCGACACAACTCGCACGAAAGGCGCGGGACTGTGGATCGCTATCGAAGCGATCGATGTGGGATCGATCTGGTGATTCTCGCGTAGCCCGATAGCTGCCTCGATCGGCCTTTGGGTATAGGAACAGCTTGGCCAAGATTTTCGCGCAACCGGATGGTCCATAATTCCTTGCCCGATGATTCTGGTCGCAAGGACCGCCCGAGTTCCTGGAGACGTGGGCGTCCCAAAATTCGCCAGGAAGCCCAAAGGGCCGTCCCAAACAAGGCCGGAAGCTGCTACCGCTCCGACCCTCGCGTACTGAGCCGCAAATACTCCGCCCCTGGCAGCTAAGCCAACATGGGCAACCTTCATGTCTGTTCCGAACTGATGCTGAAGCCCCGCAGATACGCTGGACCCCATATTCATCGCGGCCGCAATGCGTTCGCTTGGCAGGTCCATGGCGTGAGCACATGCGGCGGCAGCGGCGATCGGACCAAGCGTGGATGTTGAATGCCATCCCGACAGGTAGTGCCCGAAGCCGAGAGATTCACCCAGACGAACAATAACCTCATATCCGACCGTCCAGGCTCGAAGGATATCGCCAACGGTCAAGCCGTCGCGAAAGCCAACGGCAAGAAGCGCCGCAAGGATCGGTGCACTGGGGTGCGTCGAGCCGACGAATTCGTAATCGTCGAAATCGAGAGCATGGGAGCGCACGCCATTGAGAAAGGCAGCCCCACCGACACTGAGCATGCCGCCACCAACAATCGAAACCGCACCCTCTCCGGATTCTAACGATATCGCCTTCTCAGCCAGGGCAGACACGGCTGTAGTTCTGCCGCCAAACATGCAAGATGCGGTATCGACAAGGCTTCGGCGCGCCTCCCTTTCGATTGTGGGAGACATATCGCCCCTATAGCGCCCGGCCCATTCGGCAATTGACGAGGCGATATCGAGATTCGGCATATTCATTCAGCTTGCTGATCAAGACTTTGATCGTTTGCAATTGGAGGGCGGCTCAGCTGCGTTAGTGGTCTGCCGGCAGAAGCTCGTTCATTTCGGCGCGGGAAAGCAACTTTCAGAGGCTATGCCATTCCACAAGCTGGGGCACGCACACCCGTGCTTTCAACGCGTGCATCGCGTACATTCATGTGCCTTCTCCGAGCAAACACGCTATAGACAACGCTACCGAACAACTGTATGGATGTCAACCATGAAGCGAATGAATGTACCATCCGAAAGGTCCGCGGCCGCGGTTCTGGAAGAGATTAGAGGGCGGCTCATTTCGTTCACACCGGAATTGCACAAGGCCGCTACCCATGTACTTGAGAACTCAAATCTGATCAGCATCACGTCGATCAGAAACATGGCGCAGGGCGCCGATATCAAGCCAAATACTTTGGTCAGGATGGCCCGCGCTCTGGGCTTTGAAGGGTACGAGGATTTTCGTAGACCCTTTAGAGAACAAGTCATGCGAGGGCGCGACGACTTTCCGGACCGAGCGCGATGGCTTCAGTCACTTTCGAAGGGCGGCAAGCTCGCCAGCCTCTACAGCCAGATGGCGTCGACATCCATAGAGAATATTGAGGGTCTGTTTACTGGTACGAGCGCAACCGAGATAAAGAAGCTCGCCGACGCTATCGTGAGTGCGCGAATGACATATGTGCTTGGCGTAGGCTTCGCCAGTTCCATTGCCCGAAACTTCGCCTATCTTGCGAGCATGGCCGTAGGCGGCGTTGTCGCCATCCCGCGTGAAGGGTCCCTGCCTATTGACGGACTGGTCCACGCCGAGAAGGGCGACATCCTGGTGGCGATGACATTTAAGCCATATCGACGCGAGATCATCGAGGCTGTCGAAGTCGCCCGTTCTTACGGCCTCAAGGTGGTTGGCATATCTGACAGCCCGGCATCGCCGATCCTCGTCCGGGCAGATCAGCGTTTCGTCATACCCACCAACACCCCGCAATTTTTTCCCTCTACCGTTGCTGTTACCGCGCTTTTCGAGACGATCATGGCCTTTGTCGTAGCGGAAGCCAAGACCGGCGCTGTCAATAATATCGAGCGTTTCCACCAACGGCGGCATGATCTGGGTATCTACTGGAAAGATGAGCAAAGGTGATGCCGGCCCGTTCGCACATAGAGGACAGAATGGAACAAAATCTCTTTGAATTGGGCCTGTCCAAAAGAAAGGCCGTACTTGGCGCCGAGTACGTTGAGAAAAACCTCGCGTCGGCAGACGAATTCACCCGCCCGTTCCAGGAAGCGATGACGGCTTGGTGTTGGGGATTTGGCTGGGGAGATGAAGCAATCGATCCAAAGACGAGATCGCTGATGAACCTGGCCATGATCGGCGCCTTAGGGAAGATGCACGAATGGGAGACCCATTGTCGTGGCGCAATCAACAATGGTGTCTCAAAGGACGAGATCCGTGCTGCGATTCACATAGTTGGCATCTATTGCGGCGTGCCACAGGCTTTAGAGTGCTTCAGGGTTGCTCGCAAAGTACTTGAGGAACGAAA